>NZ_JANAVL010000010.1:0-94071 GCF_024213455.1 Domibacillus sp. A3M-37
TTCATCGGTTCTGGTTTAACCGGTATTTCTCCCGTTGCGAAGTAATATTCAATCTGCTTGATCGAATAGTTCTGGTCCCGGTTCAGTTGGCGGATCAGCATGAGCCTTTCTAACGCCCCCTGATCAAAATAGTGGTATCCGTTGTCTCCCTGCATGGTGGGGATATAAGATTTTAACTCTCTCAGCCAGTTGCGCACAACACCCGGGCTTTCATTCACATATTTCGCCGCTTCCTTCACCGTTAAGCGCATATCCTTCAAGTTTTCAGATATGTTTTCAGATAAGTTTCCAGCACCTTGATCTTTCATTTGAGTCATGATTTTCCTCATCCTTTCAAGGTATGTTGCAACGTATGTGTCTGATAAGCAGCCTAATGCGGCCTACTTTCAAAGGTGTGCGGCGGGTTTCAATAAGGTTTCCACGTATGTTTTTCACTTATGTGTTAAGTTCGGTGGATGAACACGAATGTCCTTTGACTAAATTTGTCGTCTGGTTAATTTCCGTGTACTTTGTGCATAGGTACACTTTTACGCAAATATTATTATGAGAGAGCCAATTAAAAAAGCTAAATTACCATTAATATGAGCAATTTAGCTTTTTTCGTTATTTATCAAAAAAATTTTCTATTCTCTATTTGAATTTGTAATAAGAGAATACTGCATTTTTAATTTTTGGACCTAAATATGCTGTGCATTCTGGAGAAAATAATTTTTTTATTAATTGTTCAAATTCATTTAAACTTAGAATCTCATGTTCATAAGCACAACATAAAATCCCAATAGTTCCTGTACAATCAACATCGTATTCTTCACAAATACTTAAGACTCTCTTTTCATTAGAAGTGCAATAAATCATTTTCTCTCGTGCAATGGCGATACATTCTGCATCATATGAGGAGAGAGCTGGCTTTTTTTCCAAGATCGTCAGTAAAAATTCATAAGACTCTGGCTGCTCTAGGGCGGTTGGTTGATACTCAAGCCACTCCATATTGGATTGGATCGTTTCAAGTATTGCCTCGCGATCCAGAATACTTTGTGGAATAAAAACTTTAACGAAAACTTTATTTAATAAAGATATGCATTGAAGTTCTGTAAAATCATTCAAGATGTTATTATCTAGTACACCTACTTTACCCATAAAGCTTTTAATCTTCTGAATATTGATCTCCATAGTCTTCTTCAGCCCATGCTTTAACAAGCATGCGCGCCTCCTTGTCGTTTAATAATAACAATTCGGCAACCTTATTTGTAGTTACCTTTTCATCTAAGTATAGTCTACGGAGAATAGATTCCAATTTCTTGTTTTTTTTGATTGACGATATAGGGTGAGGCTCTATTTTCTCAAATCCATTTTGTTTCAGACGATTGTACAGGAAGCCAAAGTTTTTTTGATCTATATATCCTTCCTCTTTTAACGCTAAAATTAAAGCTTTTGCACTGACCCCGAATTCTTTTTTGACCTCGAATATATTTCCAAAATTAGCAACAAATCCACGGAATAGTTTTTTATATCCTCTTAATTGGTTCCTTGGAATTAAAAAATAACTAGCAAAAGTATTTGCAATTTTTTCATTAACATTACTACGTGACTTACTATATGCTAACTCTCCAGGTTCACTGTCATAATCGTCTCTATGAAAAATAAGATGGCCCAGTTCATGAAGAGCGCTAAATATTTTTCTCTCCTCTGGTATATCTGGATGATCATTAATGACAATGAAAGCCCCTTTATCTTCTGAATATGCAGATAGACCATCAATATTACTATTATCTAATCTTAAAGCCAATACATTAATATTATTCTTTTCTAATATTGAATAGATGTCATAATCAAATATTTCTTCTAAACCAAAAGATTTTCTCTGTTTCTCAGCAATATCTCGGATCAGTTCATAATCATCTTCATTTAACTTATTATCTTTTAAATGTAATCGATATGCTTGAGGCAAGTAAGATACATTATTTTCCTCAGCTAACTCTAAGATTCGAATGTATTCATTAAGAAACTTGTTTAGATAATGAGCTAAATCGTCGTCAAAGTTTTCCTGTGGATTATCTGCCCTAAACATAAAAGACATTGATTCTTCGTTAGAAACCAAAAACCATTTTAATGGAAGGTTAAATTTACTAGCTAATCTAAATAACCGTGCACTATCAATTACTTGATCACCCGATAGGTATTTGGCTACCGTAACCCTAGTCACCCCAATAATGTTTCCGATGTCTTCATTAGTCAATCCTTTTGATTGCTTTAGACGATCAATTTTATGTCCAATCACCTTAGCAATGTCCTCCATCTTAAACACACCTCCTCTTAAATGAGCTTTCTATGTTAATAATAGTTTCCCCTCATACCATTATAATATACACTTGATGTAAAGAAAAGTTTCCTTTTTGCTTGACGACAATAAAAAAACCTTCTATAATTTAACTATAGAAGGTTTCCACATAGACAGGGATTATTCCATCGAGCCTGATACTGGAATATCAGGTAAAGGATTTGTCTACGTTCCGTTTATAAAACATGTGTATTCATTATATAAAAAATTGTTGAAAAGGGCAACAAATATTGTTTTCCTTAAAATCCCTTTAAACGGCACCAGATATCATCCTCTTGATTGGAAAAAAAGGAGGATAGCAACCCTCTCTTTGTGTAGGAAACCTCCTTACTAAATTATTGGAGGTATATCAATGAATACAATCTTTCTACAAGAAATGACTGCAAATATTCAGAGACTGTCACGTTACAATGAGGGCCGTGTAGACCGTGTAACAGTTCAAACATTGCTTCAAACCGTTGAGCCAATTGCAGAAGGACAATTTTGGTACATCCCTTCTGGAGCGAGTGTTCCACCTCATGTATTAGATTTTCTTAAAAAAGATGCAGAATCAAAAGGAGCACAATTCCAACTTCCTATGATTCCGCTTAAATCGGATATTTTGGAAAGCACTGAGGATATCCAAGAACAAGCATTGGCTGGAAACTTAAGAGAAGTATTGGATGATGTTAACAAAGCTATCCTAGTTTCAGTTATGAAAAAAACAGAGTTATCCAAATTACCTGGAAGATCTAAAGAAGGACACTACGTTTACGAAATTAATTACGAACATAACATTTACGAAGTTCCTAACCAGCCTAATCATTATGAATTCGTTACCCAATTACCATTTTCCGGCATGCAGTTGTCTCCAAGTGGAGGGAGAGTAGAATTGGTTGTGGTGATGCCAACTGGAGCAGTTGTAGATTCAAATCTAACAAAGGGTATTGATGAGAATGGTCTCGAACTACAAGAGTACATTACTCAGATTCCTGGAACCACTAAAAGTGTAGTTTCCTTTGAATACCGGTTAGATCCGACGTTTACAGTTCACTATTCTTACAATGAATAAGAAAAAGCTCAATAGGATGCTTATATAAATAAATCTTTAAAAAGAGCAAACCCTTCGCCGGGTTTGCTCTTTTTTGTGAAATGAAACATTGTTTCTAAACAAAAGGTGTGTGATCTGTTTCATTAAGGTTTTAAGGTAGGTACGTGTACAATTCGGTGTGTCCAAATTATTGACTCAAATCCATAAGTTTTTAAAACGCTTTGGCTTCTAAAGGAAAAGCCAAAGCGTTTTATATTCAATATCGGTCTACTATTGATCTGTAAAACGGAATGCAACATAAATGCTATTTTGTTGTATTTCATTCAAAAACCCCCGACGTTTTAAAACGTCAGAGGTTTTTTTGATGTTTCAGAAAGTTTTCTTAATTGGATTTCTTCCTTTAGCATATTGATGAATTCTTTATCCAAATTCAATTTTTGAGCTTGATGATATGCTTGAAGAAGTTCCTTATCCGATAAAACTGACCTTTTCATGCTTCCTCCTGCTTAATTTCAATCAAACACATTACCCTAAAAAAACAGTTTGGAAACCACATTTTAAAAAATAATATTCGCTTTCAAATGCAACATAAATGTTATCTTGTTACATTGATCAAAAAAACAGCCTGAAGAATTTATGAATTCTTTGGTATCTTTTTATACATTCGTAAGCAGGAAAGCCACAAATGGGCTTTCCTGCTTGGTTTACTTACAGTTTTTCTCCATTCGTTTCAATAACCTCTTTGTACCAGTCGAAGCTCTTCTTCTTTGAGCGATTGAGCGTTCCATTTCCTTCATTGTTCTTGTCAACATAAATGTAGCCGTAACGCTTTCGCATTTCACCCGTTGAAGCACTGACAAGATCAATTGGCCCCCAGCTCGTATAGCCAATAATTTCAACGCCGTCTTCAATCGCTTCGGACATTTCAGCCACATGCTTTCGTAAGTACTCGATACGGTAATCGTCATTAATTTCTCCATCTTCTGCCGGAACATCGACAGCACCTAAACCATTTTCCACAACAAATAAAGGTTTTTGATAGCGGTCATATAGTTGATTGGCTGTAATACGAAAGCCTTTTGGATCAATAGTCCAGCCCCACTCAGACTTTTCTAAGTAAGGATTTTCAATAGAACCAAATACATTTCCAGAGGTCATCTTGTTGATTTCTGGGTCGGTACTTGTTGTACGGCTAGCGTAATAGCTAAAGCCAATATAATCTACTGTATAATTTTTAAGAAGTGCTTCATCTTGCTCTTCCATTTCGATCTTTAGATTATTGTCCTTGAAAAATCTCTTTGCATAGCCGGGGTATTGGCCACGAGATTGGACATCAATAAAGAAGAAGGAATCACGGTCTTTTTCCATTGCATCCAATACATCCTCTGGATCACATGAATAAGGATACGTCTGGCCAGCAGCCAGCATACAGCCGATTTTGACATCAGGAATGATTTCATGTCCAGCTTTTACGGCTAATGCGCTGGCAACCAATTGGTGATGGGCCGCTTGGTACTTCACTTGCTTTTGATCTTCTCCCTCTTCAAACACAAGGCCTGCCCCAACGAACGGCAAATGCAGAAGCATATTGATTTCGTTAAAAGTCATCCAATACCTTACCTTGTCTTTGTATCTCTTGAAAAGAGTTGTCGCATATATTTCAAAGAAGGTAACGAGCTTGCGATTTCTCCAGCTGCCGTAATTCTTCACTAGGTTAACTGGCACATCAAAATGCGCAATCGTTACGACTGGTTCAATCCCATGCTTTAATAGCTCATCAAACACATCGTCATAAAATTGCAGTCCTGCTTCGTTTGGTTCAGCATCATCTCCATTCGGGAAAATTCTTGCCCATGAAATCGATAAACGCAATGCTTTAAAGCCCATTTCAGCGAACAAGGCAATATCCTCTTTATACCGGTGGTAGAAATCAATCGCTTCATGGGATGGATAGAACTCCCCTTCAAGTGGTTCGTATGAAGGCAGATTACCAAACATGATGTCAAAACGCTTTTTCCCTGTTGGCAGCAAGTCTACTGTTGTTAACCCCTTCCCATCTGCTAAATGCGCACCTTCTGTTTGGTTAGCAGCAATCGCGCCGCCCCATAAAAATCCTTTTGGAAAAGCCATCATAATCTTCCTTTCTTGAGAAACCAGGAAGAAAGAAATCGTTTCTTTCCTTTCTCCTGGAAATTTAGTTGTTTAGTGTACTAGTTCAAATAATTGATCGCCTGTTTTCACTTGTTTCTGGTTAGTCAGCTTTAAGTCTTGCTCTTTATGATTCGTCACAATGATAGGAGTGGTTAACGACTTACCCGCTTTTTCAATTTGATCCATATCAAATTCAATAAGTAATTGTCCTTTTTTCACATAGTCACCTTGAGCTATATGTGCTGTGAAATATTTCCCTTCAAGCTGAACTGTATCCATTCCAATATGAATCAAAATGTCTGCACCTGAGTCAGTTGTAATGCCAATTGCATGTTTTGTTGGAAATAATGCTGATACGGTTCCGGATACAGGAGCAACCAGCGTTCCTTCGGTTGGTTCAATAGCTACACCATAGCCTAGTGCACCAGATGAAAACGCTGCGTCTTTTACTTGTGATAACTCCAGCACTTCTCCATTCAACGGACTTACGACTTCTTCACTTGGAAGCTTTGTTGCTGCTATTTCATCAGAAGCTGCAGTGATTCCTTCCGACAGACTGGAAGGCTGCGCTTTATTAATTCCACCAAATAACATAGTTAGGACAAATGCTACGATAAAGCCAACGACGATTGAGATAAGTGCACCCCACAGATCCATTCCAAGCCCGTCAGGACTGATATATGAAGGAATACCGAAGATGCCAAGACCACCCATAACGAAACCCTTTACATTAGTAAAACCTGCAATCGCACCACCTATTGCTGCACCGATACAGCTGATAATAAATGGCTTCTTTAACGGCAGCGTGATCCCGTAAATAGCCGGCTCTGTAACACCGAAGATGCCGGAGATGAAGGCTGGAATACTTAATGATTTTAACTTTTGATTCTTTGTTTTGATCATAATGGCGAGAACCGCACCAATCTGTGCAAAGGATGCAGCAAACACAGGAGCTAAGATTGTATCATATCCCATCGTTGCCACGTTATTGATTGCAATCGGTATCACTCCCCAGTGAAGACCGAAAATAACAATAACTTGCCATAATCCACCAAGCAGAATCCCTGCAATAACGGGACTTAGATTATAAATGAATAATGATCCCTGGCCTAATAGACCGCTTGCCCATGTTGCTACTGGACCGATCACCATAAACGTAACAGGAACAACGATCAGCAAGGTGAATAAAGGTACAACAAAAGCCTTGATTACATCTGGAATAAAGGTTCTAAGCCATTTTTCTACTTTAGCCGCAAAAAAAGTAGCAAGGATAATAGGAACAACGGATGATGAGTAAGACATTAAAATAACCGGAATGCCTAAAAAGGTGATAAAAATAGGTGATGCAAACATGGTTCCTTCAAATAACGTGTAAAGCGGTTCACCAGCTGTTAATGTAGAAAGTGCCGGGTAAACTAACGCTGCCCCTATTGCCATCCCAATAAACGGAGTGCCGCCAAATTTCTTAATAGCCGTATAGCCTAAAAAGATGGGCAAGAAATAAAACAATGCATCTCCGGTGGCATTTAAAATTTGATATGTGCCGGAAGTATTCTCAATCCAGCCAAGTGCTACAAATAACGCATTAAAACCTTTGATCATCCCTGCGGCTGCTAACACCCCTAGAATTGGGGTAAAGATGCTTGAGATCATATCAATAAAACGGCTGAAAAGCGACCCTTTTGGACCCTCTTCTTCCTCAACGGTTGGCTCGCCTTGGAATCCAGCTTCCGCCACCACTGCCTTATACACATCTGGTACGTGATTTCCAATAACGACTTGATATTGCCCTCCGCTTTTCATAACGGTTACAACATCATCCATATTTTTAAGAACTTCTGTATTCGCCTTGCTTTCATCCTTTAATTTAAAGCGCAGACGCGTAATACAATGAACAACACTGGAAACGTTTTCTTTTCCGCCTACATTTGCAATGATATCTCTTGCTAACTGCTCGTATTTCATTTTCGCCCCTTCTTTCCTTATTTAATTTTTTCAAATAAAAAACCTGAACCGTCTAAAAACACACACGAATCGCGTGTTTCAGTCAGTTCAGGTTATGCCCACTTAAGGTAACATTCCTTTAAGGAATTCATTAAGTTTTACTTGATGTGTGTAATTTATCATAGGTATTCAATTTTTGTCAACGCTTTCTTTTTGATTTTTTTATAAAATTTTAGATTTCCGAAAAACATCTTATATATATAAATTTCAAAAAAAATAGCGATTACAAAGTTCTTGATTTAGTCAAATAGTGATGTTATATTTAACGCAATCAAACAAACACCTATTTAGGATTGTTACTGGTTGTGCAGGCAAAACCTAAATCACGCAGACTATGAGGCTATGATGTCCTTATTACTGCGTGGTTTAGGTTTTTTTATTTGCTTTTTATGAAAATGCAAAAACATAGCTACTAAAAAATGGAGGGATTTCCCATGAGTAAAACAGCATATCAATTTCCAGAAGGATTTTTATGGGGCGGCGCAACAGCTGCCAACCAATTAGAAGGTGCCTATCTTGAGGGTGGTAAAGGAATGAACCTGGCAGATGTAATGCCTGGTGGGAAAATTCGATTAAAAATGATCTCTACACCTGGATTCGACTTTGAGATCCACAAAGAAAAATATTCCTACCCAAACCATGATGGGATTGATTTTTATCATCGGTATAAAGAAGATATCGCTTTATTTGCTGAAATGGGTTTTAAAGCCTACCGTATGTCCATTGCCTGGTCACGTATTTTTCCTAAAGGAGATGAACTTGAGCCAAATGAAGAAGGCTTAGCCTTCTACGATCGGGTATTTGATGAGTGTTTAAAACACGGGATTGAGCCAGTGGTAACGATCTCTCACTATGAAATGCCCTTGCATTTAATTAAAGAGTATGGCGGCTGGAGAAGCCGTGAAGTCATTGCATTTTTTGAGCGTTATGCTACTACTTTATTTAATCGTTATAAAAACAAAGTAAAGTACTGGCTGACATTTAACGAAATAAATGGAGCTGTATTCCATCCGATTTTTGGACTTGGTTTTTCTCCATCTACTGAAGATGTTCGTCTGCAAGAAAGTTTCCAAGGACTACACCATCAATTTGTAGCAAGCAGTTTAGCAGTAAAAGCCTGTCACGAAATAATTCCTGGAGCTCAAATTGGCTGTATGCTTATTTATGCTCCCGTCTACTCGATCGATTGCAATCCATCGAACGTGTTGTACGCATTCCAGGAAGAGCAATTCTTTAATTATATTTGTGGAGACGTACAAGTTCGCGGAGAATATCCAGCATTCTCAAAGCGTTTCTTTAAAGAAAACGGCATCACGATTAACATGCAGGATAGTGATTTAGAAACAATAAAAAATTATCCAGTCGACTTTATTTCTTTCAGCTATTATATGTCACGCACAGAAAAGAAAGAGAAAACAGCAGAAGAAAAAGCAGCAGGAAACATCTTCTCAGGCGTGAAAAATCCATACCTAAAAGCAAGTGATTGGGGCTGGGAAATTGATCCTGTTGGTCTGCGGCTCGCTTTAAACCAGTTATATGACCGTTATCGTGTACCGTTGTTTGTCGTAGAAAATGGCCTTGGAGCATATGATAAAGTAGAAGAAGACGGAAGCATCAATGATGATTATCGAATTGATTACTTGCGTGGTCATATCGAAGCGATGGGTGAAGCAATTGAGGATGGGGTGGATCTAATAGGATACACCTCCTGGGGTTGTATTGATCTAGTAAGTGCGTCAACAGGCGAAATGTCGAAGCGCTATGGTTATATCTATGTTGATAAGCATGATGACGGGACTGGCACGCTTGAGCGTAAAAAGAAGAAATCGTTCTTCTGGTATAAAAACGTGATTGCAACAAACGGGCAGGAACTATAAAAATGGAAAAGCAGAGACTAAGAGCACTTAATCTCTGCTTTTTTATATTAACGACAGTGAATGGTCAAAACTAGTTACTGTAAAGGAAAAATGATGGACTAAACGGATTTTAGTTTATCTAACATCAAAAGGATATAAGGCAAGAAAACTACTCATTTTTTGCACGAAGAATCTTTGATTCGGCTCTTTTTTGTTTATTTTTCTATATATTAGGTATATAAGATTTAGAATTACACCTCAGATACCTCATATAAAAAGAGATAAATCCCCTTTTATTTGATTTTCGATAGGGAAGATTAACCAGCACTCGCAGGGCAAACTAAAGATAAAAAAAGAGGCATGATTGGTCAAGTAAAACTAATGAGAAAGCAACAACAGGCGAAATGAATTAGGCTAGGATGACAGGTGAATAGATATTGACAGTAACGATTGAATATGATAAAAAATTAGTAACCGCTTTCAAAATAAAGATAAATCAGGGTTGTTACTGATTAAGCAGGCAAAACCTGAATTTGTGCCGGAAAGGCTTATTTCCTATGCACAAATTCAGGTTTTTTTAGTGTCTCCCAATAAGGTAAAGGTGTGGTATAAACAATGGAGATTAAAAAAGTATTCAATAATAATGTTGTACTGACCCGAAACAGCAAAGGCCAGGAAATGGTTGTCATGGGACGTGGACTTGCATTTCAAAAAAAAGCGGGTGAAACTATCGAGACAGATAAGGTGGAAAAAACCTTTATTCTTGACAATCGCGGAGTTTCCGACAAAATTGGTGAGTTGTTGCGGGAGGTGCCGGAGGAGTATTTAACCATTGCAGACCGGATTATTTCCATGGCAAAAGAGCGGCTCGGTGCCGGTCTTGACGATTATGCCTACGTGGCGCTTATGGACCATATCAGCTTTGGTGTCACCCGCCATAAGCAGGGCATGGTTCTTCGCAACGCGCTCATTTGGGAAATTAAAAAGTACTATAAAGAAGAGTTTTCTATTGGCTTGCAGGCCCTCGATGTGATTGAAGAAGAAACGGGCATCCGTATGGAAGAAGACGAAGCAGCATCGATTGCCCTCCACCTTGTGAACAGCCGTGTCTCAGGGGAAGGTCTTGATGCCGCTGTGCAAATTGTCAAAGTCGTCAACGACACGCTGAACATTGTAAAGTATCATTATAAAATGGAAATTGATGAAACCTCCATTAATTATGAGCGCTTTTTAACACATCTCCGCTTTTTTGCCATCCGGCTTGTCCGCCGGGAGAAAACAGAAGTGCCGCCAGGGGATGATTTTATGTTTACGCAGGTGCAGACGCGTTATCCAGAAGCGTTTGCCTGCAGCGAGAAAGTTACCTCTTATGTAGAAAAAACGTTTAACTGGTCTATATCGAAGGATGAAAAAGTATATTTAACGATCCATATTCACCGTGTTACGTCGCGACAGGAATTGAATCGGCAGGGTTAGAATTCGAATAGCCCGAGTAAACAAGTTCAATCATTGACAGCATCATCTGGGTCAGCTTTTCCTTTTTCAAATAATCGACACCTGTTAGTTTAAGTGAAATCTTTACGCTTTCTTCATCCGTTCCCAAAATATCTTTCAAACTGAAATTACAAATAAGAATAAATTTGTTCTTCTACAACTATTCAAAGACCCTCGTTGAAATGTGGACGAGACATCAAAAAGAGTATGTTGTATCAGTTTTTTGAATGTTTTTCACCTTATCTGTACATAATCTCACGCGTGTTGATATGAATAATCTTCCATAAATAAACGACAAAAAGAGATGCCCTCTTGTAAAATGTAAGTACGACCAAACAATTACGAGAAGAGGCATCCCCTATGAAACGGAATACCATGTTCCCGAGTTTGATTCAAAAGTTTATATCAGATGAAGAATTGCAGCCCTTGATCCAGCTGGTTGGCTACAAAGATACCGCGAGAAAACTGAATGTCAAAACGCTGATTCAGTATCTGGTGACGGCTGCCGCCTGCGAATGGAAAAGCCTGCGCTACTGCGCAGACGTCGGTTCAACGGCCGGTCTCGTCGACGTGAATTATTCGACATTGTCCAAAAAGCTTGGACAGCTGGATTAGGCCTTAATGAAACAAGTCTTTGCGCTCATCGTCCGCAAATGCAATCGAGTCACACGCCGGACGCTTAAGATTCCAAACCAGCTGCTGCTCGTTGATTCAACGACGGTGACCGTCGGAAAAACGCGCCTGCCGTGGGCCGTCTACCACGGAGAGCGATCCGGCATCCAGCTCCATGTAAGCTTTTCGCTGGAAACTCATATGCCCCTTCATGTCATTGAAACGATCGGCTTAAAGCACGATCCACCCGTTGGCCGCCAGCTGGCTGATCCGCGCTTTGTCCTCGTTGAGGACCGGGCCTACTTTTCTATTAAGCAGATTGACCAGTACCTTGTGAAAGAGCAGGACTTTGTGATCCGGATGAAAGAAAATTTGGAGCTGCCCCATGTGAAGTCACTTCAGCGCCTGCCGGAGAAGGAGTCGAACGTGACCCGTGACATCATCTGCCGCCTTGGAACGATTCAATCCCGTTCGGAGAAATGGCACCGGGTGGTCTTTTTCAGAGACCATGAAAATCGTGAAATCCGCGTGGTGACCAGCCTGCGGAATGTGGCAGCTGAAGTGGTCGCCGACATGTACAAAGCACGCTGGGCGATCGAGTCGTTTTTCCGATGGATCAAGCAGAACCTCAATGTGCCGGTGCTTTTTGGCACGACAGAAAACGCCGTATACAATCAGCTTTTTGCGGCCTTGATTGCCTATGTGCTGCTCAAATGGGAAATCTTCCATTTCGAATGCCAAGCTGTCTCTTGCCGGCTTTCAGCGAATGCTTCTTTATGGCGCGCTGCCACTGGAATGGCAGGCAGAAATAGCCTTGTTTCTGTATCATTATTTTGAGATTAACTGGAAGGTAACTGTATGATTTTGGTTAATCAACACGCGTGTGTGGAATACTCTATAAATGAAATCAACGCGTTGTTAAAGTCATATGGATTTACTAACTTTGAACTCGCTGCCTCAAGTGAAAAAGGTAATTATGGGATAGTATGCAGTAACGGAGAAAATGCTAAAGAAACTTTAAGCGAAGGTGAAAAGACTTTTATTACTTTTCTATATTTTTCTCAACTTATAAAAGGAAGCAATAATAAAGAATCACTTAGGCGGGATAAAGTTATTGTTCTAGATGATTCCATATCTAGTCTAGATAGTAATATCCTTTTTATCGTCAGCAATTTAATACGTAAGTTAGTAGATTCAATTCGATCAAGTAATTGTGATATTAAACAGCTTTTTATTTTGACTCACAATATATATCTTCATAAAGAGGTGTCTTTCAATAAAGGAAAAGGAGCAACAAAACTAAAAGATGAAACTTTTTGGATAATCAGAAAAATTGATAACAAATCATATGTAGAATCTTATAATGAAAATCCAATCAAAACCTCATACGAGCTACTCTGGAAAGAACTACTGGCTGCCAAACAAGATGAAAGTGTAATTACAATACAAAATATAATGAGGAGAATTATCGGAAATTACTTTAAATTTTTTAGAAATATAGATATTGATAAGCAAATAGATGCTTTTCCAGAAGAAGACCGAACAGTTTGCCATTCGATGATGTCTTGGATAAATGACGGATCTCATTATATAAATGAGGATTTATATGTAGAGGCCCCTGCCGAAGTAAGTACAAGATATTTTAAAGTGTTTGAAAAGATATTTGAAAAATCTGGTCACCATGCACACTATAAAATGATGATTGGTGAAGAAATTGATAGTAGTGAACTTACTGTTTTATAACTTCCCTAAGCATTGTAGCAGATAATGGTCCCTTTATATTTACTACATCCGTCTGACGGCGGGTGTTTTTTGTTTGTCACTCATTAAAAAGTGTTCATGTGTAGTTATCCGCTATCATCAAAACAATTATTAAGCTCGTCCTCCTTAGAGTTACTTTAGGCTTCATAGCTCAAAAGAATTGCCATTTATGTTGCTCTATATGTTCCAAAACTCGTCCTTTTTTGAACACGGCCGTCCGGTTCTCAAAAGGACGCTTTTTTACTAGTTTTCCTGTTACAGAACTCTGTTCATTATTCTATGTTCAATAAGCTATACCTTTGGTTACATTTTTTATAACTGTATTTGGCAATTAAAAAATGCTGTTTACGGCAGTATGTTTTTTGAATGTAAGAAAGCCGAAAACATATAAGGAATGAATAAAAACTTGCATATTTTCGGCTTATGATAACTTTGGATATTAAACTAAAGCCCCCGTTACTTTAAGTAAATTATTTCACAAACTTTTATATCCAACATGTTGCATTGAAAGACCGGCAGCCAAGCGAAAACAGGCGCCATCCCTTATTTATCAATGAACGGCGCCTGTTTTTTTATGTATCCGCGAATGCAATAAAATTCTCTTTATGTTGCATTCTGTTTTCCTGGTCAACAGTAGACTGATACTGTTTAATAAAAAAACCTCTGGAATTCAGAGGATGTTGATTTACTTTGCTATTAATTAATTAGCTTATGAATGACTGATGCAGCTTCTTCTACACTTTCATAATGTTCGATCGTTTCGCTTTGAATAAAAGTTACTTGTATTGTAGTGGTATTTCTTAAGCAATTAGCGAAAGCTATAGGCTGATTATTCCTATAGAACCTGTGTGTTATTTCTGTACAGTTGTAGTTGCATAACAGTTCCAAAAAAATTTTTAAGCTACCTAAATTCAAATTCATCTTCGCTCTCCTTTCTAACGTATATCGGAAAGAGACTAAGCAAAGCGACTCTATATTTTTAGGTAAGTTTTTTTACGTGAATGCGCTTACATTAATTTATGCATCTAGATGCTAAAACATTCCAATATTGCCTTGTTGGGGAAAAGGAAGCGGATCTGTGCAAGCAGGGAGGCTCCGTTGACCGAAACTGTTGATGAAAAAAGAAACGTATCTTTAATGTAAACGCTGTTTTTGAATATCACGCAAAGAGTCATTGTAAAAGGTTTATGCTAATCCTGTTCTTTATTAAATACTCGGTACTGCCCATTTTCTTCGACGGCTATTGCTTCACTCACAGAAAGGTCTTTCACTTTAAAAATTGGCTCCCCTTCAGAATAAGCATTTGCATATCCGTTTTGGGTCGGAAAGCCTCCTTGTACTTGCCCTCTGATAGTACCTATTTCATTTTCTATTTCCTCTTTTGAAACAAGAGTGCCTGAACCTATATAGTCGGCATTGTCCCACCTTATTGCTAATGGATAATCTTCTATTGTGCTGGAACATCCACCTAACATTATTATTATTAGCGCTACAAAAAAAGGGAATTTAATATACCTCATTTTCATATTGACCCTCCCCATAAATAAATCATTCTTACAATAGCAGCTTAAGATGAAAAAGACTTAAATAGACATCTTTTCACTCTACAAATTCAATTGGAATAGCAAGTTTACTACTCATTGCTTAATATTCGTCAGGCATTAGTCGACACTTCAAATTATTTTTATAATTATTTTAACAATAAAGAGAAAACAATTACACTAATTGGTCAAGAGTTCGTCTAAACTGTTGAATAAGCATTAACCGTTGCAATGCCGGCTGATTAAAATAGTTATAGCCGTTTTCACCCTGTACGACAGGGATATGCGTTTTTAATTCCCTCATCCAATTGCGGATCACACCCGGACTTTCGTTCACATGTTCCGCTGCCTCTTTGACTGTTAAACGAATCTCACGAAGGTTTTCACCCAGGTTCTCCAGCAGGTTTTCAGCACGTTGATCTTCTGTGTGAGTCATGTTTCCACTCATCCTTTCCAGATACGTTTCAACATGTGTGTCTGTTCCAAGATCGATTACAGCGCTCTTTCAAAGGTGTGTGATTCCGTTCATTCAGGTTTTCAATCATTTTTAACCCATGTGTTAAGTTAGGTGGAGAAAAGCCAATGTCCTTTGACTAAACTTGTCATTTAGTAATATGTTTTAGAACGAAGAAACAGAGACGCCTGCAAACTGCAGGCGTTTTTACATAGCTTCCTTTAATAAAAGTTGCATTTTCATGCAGGAATATTTGTTCTTATGCTGAATATAATACTTATAGAACAAATGTTCTCTTTGAAAGGAGTGGTGTTGGTGTGAGAAAACTATATCCAGACCGAGGGATGCTGAAATGGAAAGGATTGATCCTTTTCGAGCATGCTGACATGATGAACGCTGAAAAAAACAAAATGGAAAGAAGAGAAATCCTGTTTGATGAACAGCGAAATGAAGAGTTTAACCGAATTATTCATCTCTCGATCCACTTGAAAAAAGATGTCATCTTTGAATTGAATACGTTTGGTGATGACGACCTGCTGAAAGTGAATGGGGTTGTATCAGAGTGCAGCCGAATTCCCGGCCAGAAACCGTATGTGAAGCTGGATGGCTTCAATTCGACGTTTTGGGTAGATGAAATGGTCTCTATCGCGCTTGCTGAAGGGGAAGAGTATGGGGACGCCGATTGAAGACGATCAGCTGCCGCGCCGCGATGTACTTTGTGTTGACGTAAAATCTTTTTTTGCCAGCGTAGAAGCGGTCAGAAGGCGATTCATCCGCTTCATGCCTATATCATCGTTATTGCAAATAAAGAGCGTTCTGGCTCCGTTGTGCTGGCTGCTTCCCCTCGCGTAAAAAAAGAATTTGGCATCAAAACAGGATCCAGGAACTTTGACATTCCCAAAGACCCGCGGCTGATGGTGGTGGAACCCTCCATGGCGCTTTATCTCAAAGTAAACCAAATGATTATTAACATCTTCCGCCGCTTTGTGGCAGATGAAGACCTGCATATCTACTCCATTGATGAAGCGTTTTTGGATGTGACAGCGTCGCGGAGACTTTTCGGCGACAAGCTAACCATTGCGCAGACGATCCAGCGCTCGATTTGGCGCGAGCTTCGGCTGGTGGTCACAGTCGGCATTGGTGACAACCCTCTGTTGGCAAAATTAGCGCTTGATAACGAAGGGAAAAATGCGCCAAACGGTCTTGCTTGCTGGACCTATGAGGATGTGCCGGAAAAAGTTTGGGCTATCCATCCGATTACGGACATGTGGGGCATTTCATCGGGATATGCCAGCTCGCTTCACAATATCGGGATTGAATCAGTAAAGGATCTCGCCCATGCGGACAAATGGAAGCTGAAGAAGAAATACGGTATCGTTGGTTTGCAGCTTTACTATCATGCCTGGGGAATCGATTACAGCGTTCTTTCTGATAAAGTGGGACCTCGTGAAAAGTCCTATTCAAAAGGGCAGATCTTAATGAGGGATTACTACAATGAAGATGAAATTATCATCGTCATCAAGGAAATGACAGAAGATGTGGCGAGCCGACTACGCCGGCATGGCGTTGCGGCGTCAGGTATCGCGCTTGGCATTTCGTATACGCGCGACATTGAAGACCGGGGATTCAAACACCAGGTTCTGCTTCCAAGGAGCACAAATTCAACCGCGGAACTCGCCGGCCATTTCATCCGGCTTTTTAAAAAATACTGGGTTCAGCAGCCGGTCCGCCAGATTCACGTTGCGTGTAGCAAGCTTCAGCCTGCAGGACACGAGCAGATTGACCTTTTTACCCCGCCGGATCTGGATGAGCGCCGGCATATTTTGGATGAAACAATCGATGAGATACGCGACCGGTTCGGCAAAGATGCCATTTTTAGAGCTTACAGCCTGATGAAAGGCGGAACCTACCTGTAGCGGGCCGGTCATGTAGGCGGGCACAAAGGTAATTCGAATTAATTTCTTAATCCTGTAGCTACAGGGTTAGGAAATAAAATTTGATCATTTTTGAAATCCTTCTCTCATTAAAGCACCCTTTAGCCATCTATGCAGCGCAAGTAATGCAGATTATATAAGGAAATCCGTTCTTACATGGGAGCTTTAATAAGAAAAAACTATGTACATCATCAGGGTTTTTGATCAATCTTTATTATAAATCGCCAAACTTTATTCAAAATCCACACTAATCAAGCATCATGGTAAAAACGCAAAAAGACCGGCCCCAAAAGGGTTCGGTCTGAATAATCATTCATATTATGGAAGCCGCCTTTGCCGTTGAATAGAAGAAAGTTTTAAACCACCACTCCTCAAAGTGGGTGTTCGCAGAAGCCTTCCTGCCTGTCCTCATTGGTTTAAAAAACGAACGAGGCATGTCATTCCGGATTCATATTAAAACTCCCTGTTACAGCTTAAAGGTTAAAACTTTATATCGTGACGTACAATGCAGCTTGTATTCATATATTACAACGATCAATCGTTACATTCAATGGTAGTTGTTGCCCTGTATTCCTAAATCATCCCAAACGGCAAAAGCTCTTCGGAACTTTTCATTCGGGAAGCTTTCAGCGATTCGGGCAGCAGCTGGACTTGTTTAATGAATCTTTAATGTATTGCTGCTGTTCATTAAGTTTTATCACCAGCTCCTGATTAAACTGCTCCTGCACATCCAGCTGTTCTAAAATAACGGCCAAGTCTCCCTGGATGTCTGCAGCGGCTTCTTTCACCGTTAAGCGCATTTCCTCAAGGTTTTCACTTAGGTTTTCAGCACGTTGATCTTGCGTTTGATTTGCGATTTTAATCATCCTTTCAAGATAAGTTTCAACATATGTGCATATTAAAAAGCTTAATGTGATCCTCTTCTAAAGGTGTGTGGCAGGTTTCGATAAGGTTTCCAAGTATGTTGTTCACTTATGTTTTAAGTTCGGTGAATAGAAACAAATATCCTTTGACTGAATTTTTCGTCTCTTTATAAGTTTTAACTATCACAAGAGTTAATGCAGAAGAACAGCCACTGTATTAAGTGCCTTTCTTTCTAACAACGTTGTGTAATAGTAAACTTTTACGCAAAATTTGTTATGAGTAATATTCAGGCTGTTTTCCTTAGATATTAAGATTTCGGAATTCCGTTGGGGTAAAATCAACTTTTTTGAAGAAAATATTAATAAATGCAGAGCTGCTGCTGTAGCCAACCTGAAAGGCAATATCAGATACAGAGAGAGATGTCGTTTTTAACAAGCTTTTGGCTGTATCAATTCTATTTTTTGTAGCAAACTCGATCGGAGCATATCCCGTTTCTGTTTTAAAGACATGAGAGAAATAATAAGGGCTTAAATTTACATGGTTAGCAACTTCTTTTAACGTGACCTGTCTGTCTAAATTCGCTTTAATATACTGAATGGCTTTATCAACAGGAGAGGCTTCGTTGTGTTGTTTTTCCGGCTTGGCGGAAAGGCTGTTTATCATGTTATAAATCATACACGTACAGTCAGAAACAGACATTTCCTGTTCATTGTGATGTGTATAGATCATTTGGTAAAGCCGTTTTCCGATCTCGACATTGTGTTTATGCTGAAAGAAAAACCCATGCTGTTTCATGATATAGCGGCATAATTCCTGAGAATTAGGTCCTTCAAAGTGTATATAGATAAATTCCAGTCGGTCTGAGCCATAATAATGGTGGGGCTCACGGCAGTCTAGTAACAGCACATCTCCTTTCTTAGCCGTTACTGATTTATCGCGATAATTTACATGCAGTTCTCCATTTCGAATATAAAGCAATAAAAGGTAAGGGAAGTAATTCCGCTTGATATTGTAGTCCGCATTGCAAAAGTAATGACCGCAGCAAATCAAATGGTAATAATGTTTTTTGATGGTTTCAGAAGGGGTGAAAAAATAATAATGGGAACCCTCTGTTACTCCAGGTTCATTCAGCAGCATGTTCATACTCCTTTCATTTTAAATCATCTTATGATTACGCTTTCAAAAAAGCAAGAATAATGAATAATAAAGCAACATTGTGTATTTTTGATTTTTTTGTTTTCAACTATATTAGGTATATAAACATGATTTTGAAAAATATCCTATAAATTGCTTTTTTATTTCTTACAGCAATAATAAAAAACTTAAATGTGGAAGAGAGGAATTTAATTATGTTGAATGGAGAGAAAAAAATCGCAAGACCGCTACGCTGGGCAATGATAGGCGGAGGAAGACTCAGCCAGGTAGGATATAAACATCGCACTGGGGCATTAAGAGACAACACAGCTTTTCAATTAGTGGCAGGCGCATTTGATATTGATGCTGCCAGAGGAAAAGAATTTGGCATTCATCTCGGTGTGGCGGAAGACCGTTGCTATGAGAACTATGAAACGATGTTTGCTGAGGAAGCAAAAAGAAAGGATGGCATTGAAGTCGTATCTATCGCTACGCCAAACGGCACGCACTATGAAATTACAAAAGCAGCCTTGGAAGCAGGCCTTCATGTCATCTGTGAAAAGCCGTTATTCTTCACGACTGAAGAAGGCTTAGAGGTTAAAGCGCTCGCAAGAGAGAAAGGGAAAATAGTGGGAGTAACCTATGGATTCTCAGGTAACCAGATGCTGCTTCAGATGCGGGCGATGATTGAGCAGGGGAAAATTGGTGATATCCGTATGGTCGAGTTGCAGTATACACATGGCTTTAGCGCGACAGATGAAGCCGATAAATTCAGCGATGCACAAAAGTGGCGGGTTGACCCGAAGATTGCAGGGCCGAGTTTCGTTTTAGGTGATCTTTCGACCCACACGTATTATATGTCCCAGTTAATCATGCCTGACATGAAGATTAAGAAGCTGCTTTGTGACCGCCAGAGCTTTATCAGCAGCCGGGCTCCATTGGAAGACAATGCATATGTCATGATGCACTACGAAAATGGCGCGGTAGGAAGACTATGGACCTCTTCAGTGAATGCAGGATGTATGGATGGCCATCGAATTCGCATTGTCGGCTCAAAAGGAAGTCTGGAGTGGTGGGACAACAAGGGTGGGGAACTCTCGTATGAAATCCAAGGCCAGCCTGCACAAACGTTGATTCGTGCTATGCCGTACCTGGATGACAGCTCTAACGCAGATGAACGTTTAGGGGCTTTACACGTAGAAGGTTTGTCTGACGCGTGGGCCAATATTTACCTTAAATTTGCGATTGCCATTGATGCAAAAAACCGTGGTGATCAAGAAACGCTGGATAACCTCGTGTATCCGGATATTGATGCTGGGATTGAAGGCATTCGCTGGATTGAACATTGTGTACGTTCGGCTGATCAGGGAGCTGCCTGGGTTGATTTTAAATATGAGCAAGAAACACAGTTAACATAATTTGTCCTTTTAAAAATCATTCGCTGTAAAATATATCTGCTGTATTCAATAGTCTAATTGCTATTGAATATAGCAGAGTAACTATAGACCCTTATTTGCTATATAAATATATAGACTTAAAAATCAAGAGAGGAATCTGAGAGAGCCAGAAGTCAAGAATAGAATAATTTTACAAATACATCTTAGAAGGGGATTTGACATGAACAAGCAGGAAAGCCAAAAGCCCTTTTTAGGCATCATTATTATTATCTCCACATTTGGTGGTCTTCTCTTTGGATATGACATAGGCGTTATCAATGGTGCTTTGCCTTTTATGTCTGAAGAACTTGGACTCAATTCATTTACTGAAGGTCTTGTAGCTAGTTCGCTTCTTTTTGGCGCTGTGCTGGGTGGTCAGTTGTCAGATTATAAAGGACGCCGTAAGAATATCCTCTATCTAGCCGTTCGTTCTTTATAGGTGCTGTTGGATGCACCCTCGCCCCAAATGTTGCAACAATGGTCATCTTTCGTTTTCTATTAGGCTTTGCGGTTGGCGGAGCATCGGTAACCGTTCCGACCTATCTGGCAGAAATGTCGCTTATGGAAAGAAGAGGAAGGATCGTTACCCAGAATGAGCTCATGATTGTTGTGCGAGTGCTTCAGAAATGTCGAAACGCTATGGATTTATTTACGTAGATCAGGATGATTACGGCAACAGGACACTAGAAAGAAAAAAGAAAAAGTTATTTGACTGGTACAAGAACGTTATTTCAACAAATGGAGAAAGTCTCTAATACGAATGGAATAAACAGAGAAAAATAATCTTTCAGGACTGCTCTTAAATAGGGCAGTCCTGAAAGATTAATAAAAATAAATTTGTGTCCTTCTTTAACTGATATGAACGAAGCGATCAATCCTCCACACCAAGTAGTTTAAACTAAGGTTTCATTCAAAATGACTAAAGATAGTCCTTATTCAACTTCATATCCACATAATCTTTCAGATTTATTCATCAAGCAACACGGTAACTTATTTAAAAAAAGAAAGCAAGCATATGAATATTTTAGATAATAAGATTTTGGTGTTGCTGGTAAAGAGGCGGCTTTTAGGAAATCTAAAGGTGTTTTTCTCGCACCTTGTTCGTCTCAAATATGATGCAATCACTGTATGAGAAAAAGCTGCATTGCTTTTCAAATCTCGGACAAAAATCCATTTGATCACCTCTTTAGAATGATCTTATTATAGATTATTTTAATTGAAAATGATTACTTTAAACTTTTTGAAATAAAGTATAGAAACATAACTAAAAAAGACATTCAGGCGCTGTACCTGAATGTCTTATATCTATCATTTATTTACGCGCGACCGCTCGTTTTAAATTCTTTCATCTTCGTTTTAGCAGCTTCCTTCACAGCTTCGATCGCCGGAAGCAGGATGAGGCGCGGTTCGTACATGTTCGGGTTTTCTGCCAATGTGCTCCGGACAGAAGCGGTCCATGCCTGAATGTTTTCGGTATTCACATTGATCTTCGCATGACCGAGTTCAGTCGCCCGGTGAAGCTGGTGAAGCGGGATGCCCGATCCGCCGTGCAAAACGAGTGGCACATCTGTTTTTTCTGAGATCTCTTTCATTTCATCAAATCCAAGCTTTGGCTCGCCTTGGTAAGGACCGTGAACTGAGCCGAGTGCCGCCGCAAGCGCATCAATGCCTGCTTCTCGGACGATACGGATACACTCATCAATGTCCGCGTATTGAATGCCGCCAACCATGCCATCCTCCTGACCGCCCACTGTTCCGACCTCCGCCTCGACGCTAACCCCTTTTTCCTTCGCATACGCCACAACTTCCTTCGTCATCGCAATATTTTCATCAATCGGGCTGTGCGAGCCATCGATCATCACAGACGTATAGCCTGCATCAATAGCCTGTATGCAGCGATCCACACTCATGCCATGGTCTAAATGGAGCGCAACGGGAACGGTAATGTTCAGCTCTTCCATTAATGCATTCACCATTGCGGCAACCGTTTTAAAGCCGCCAAGGTAATCAACAAGCCGGTCTGATGAAGCTAAAATAATCGGTGCCTGCTCTTCTTCTGCCGCAAGCAAAAACGCCTGGGCAAATTCCAAACCGTTAATATTGTACTGACCGACCGCATAGCCTTCCCGTTTTGCTTTTTGGAGCATTTCCTTCATTGAAACTAACGCCATTTTTCTCTCTCCTCTTCGCTGATTTATTTCATATACCGTGCCGTCACCATTTTTTTGCGTATATAAAACTCAACGCCGTCTTTGTCGTTCGCATGCATATCGCCATAGAGTGAATTTTTGTAGCCCGAAAACGGGAAGAACGCCATCGGATCCGGCCCCCCAACATTGATTCCGAGCATCCCCGCATGAATCGTTTCCCAGAACTGGCGCACCGCGGACGCGCTGTCGGTGTACAGGCACGCCCCAAGCGTCGATTCGTTGGCGACTTTTACGCCTTCTGCCAGGTCTTTTACACGTACTATGGACAAAACCGATGCAAAAATTTCGTCCTGCCAGATTTTCATGTTCGTTGTGACGTTATCAAAAATCGTCGGGCCGGGGAAGTAGCGGTCGCCTTCTTTTCCGCACCCCAATGGTAGTATAAAAAAAACATAATGTAAACATAATATAATAAAAAAATAATAATAAGTTAACCAAAACATGATCAAAAAAATTGAATGTTTGCATCCACAAAGAGAAAGTGATGATATAAAGAGGAATTATTGATAGTATTAAACGAAAATAGCAACTTAGAGGGTGAGCACGCACGATGATTAAAGAACAGCGCATTAGCCAGGTAAAACAATTTATTTACAGCCGCCAGTCTGTTTCGCTTGATGAACTCGTTTCTGTTTTTCAAGTATCTAAAAATACAATCCGCCGTGACGTACAAGAGCTCGTTGAAAGCGGAGAGTTTACTAAAATATACGGCGGCGTCAAGGCAAAGGAGCCGAAAATACTGGAATCCTTTCAAACGCGAAAAGTACGCAGCCAACCCGCCAAAACGGCCATTGGCCTGGCAGCTGCGCGCTTTGTCGAAGACGGCGATATTATTTTCATCGATTCCGGCACGACGACGCTGGAAATGTTTGAAGGGATTTTTGAAAAAGAGATAACCATTGTGACGAACAATTTAGAATTTATTACCCGCGCGCTTCCATTCGACCACTTAACCGTCATCGTCATTGGTGGCATGCTTGAACGCAAAACGAATGCACTTGGTAGTCCGCAAAATGTGGAGCTGTTGAAAACATACAACGTTACAAAAGCTTTTATGGCGTCCACTGGCGTCTCCATTTCAAACGGCGTCACCAATTCCTCTTCGCTTGAAACAGAGCTGAAACGAACTGCTGTCGAGCGGAGCCAGCAAAGCTTCCTGTTAATCGATCATTTGAAAATAAACCGCTACGGCCTGACCACCTACTGCAAGTTGAGCGATATCGACTGCATCATTACCGACACTGATCTGCCCATGGAATATGCCCAGTATGCCGAGCAGCATCGGATTCAAACCATCAAAGGTGAATGAATGAAAAAAATCCGGCAGCATAGCCGGATTCAGACTTTGGACAAACTCGAATTTCCTCGAGTTTGTCTAAAGTCCGTACTCTGCTATTGTAGAGGTTTTTTTGTTGAGCAGACCAGAAAAAGATAGAGTCAGTTCTTGATTTTCATAACATGTCCTGAAAGTACAATGAAAAGACCTTATATTATAAAGACATCCTTGTCCAGCTGGCTTATAATGAGGACCATAAGCAATGAAAAAGTTTTAAGCCTCTTTCTTAATGAGAGCGATTTCATCATTGGTGTTACAATAAAGAATATTCAACATAAAGAGGAATTAGCAAGGTTCGTCAAAAGACCTTTCACGTGATAAGTGGCTTTAAAAGGCAACACATAATTTTTGTGAATCGTCCTCAAAGTACAGAGAGAAAAAACACTCTTTAATAGAGTCCGGCACATAGGAGGAATTGCTTGAGGATGATAATATCGATGCGGTTTATATCCCGCTGCTGAATTCCTTGCATACTGAATGGGTAAAAAAACCTGCAGAAAAAGGCAAACATATTCTGTGTGAAAAGCTTGCTGCATTAACAGCGGAGGACGCAAAGGATATGATCAGTGTTTGCAGAGAAAATAAGGTTTTGTTTATGGAAGGCTTTATGTACCAGTTTCATCCACAGCATAATCGATTGAAAGAAATCGTAGCAACTGGCGAAATTGGCGAGGTAAAGTCGGTGCGGCTCGGCTTGTCTTTCTTCCTTGAAAATAAAAATAAAAATATTCGAATAAACTCGTCACTTGGCGGCGGCAGCCTATAAGACGTTGGTTGCTACTGTATTCACGCTATTCGGCATTTGATTGGTTCAGAGCCGGTACAAGTGATTGCTTCAAACCGAATTCACCCGGTTTATCAGGTGGATACATGCATAACTGGCATGCTGGAGCTTGACAATGGCATCACTGCTTTATTCGATGCTGGTATGGATCGGGTCAAAACAGAAACGTATGAACTGATCGATACAAAAGGGATGATAGAAGTGAAGATAGCGCTAACAACGCATCTGTTTCAAGGTGACGGCATCCTGGTCGTCACGAACGAAAATGGAGAAGAGCGCAGTGAGCATTTGTAAGGAAACCCTTACAAGCTCGAAGTAGAATATATTTCAGCGTGTATTTTATCAGGATCCATACCGGACGATCGAATGGAAGATATGATTCATAATTTAATCGCCATGGATGCGTGCACGGACTCTATTCTACGGAAAGCTTTTGTTTATATTTAGAAAACCGCGGACTGCATTTGCGACACCAGATGTAAAAAGACTCGATGATGGATCATTTCTTTTGCCAAAAAAATTTTTAAAAAAAGATTGCTCTTTCCTGATTCATGAATTATCATGTAGTTAAGCCCTTACAAAATAGATTATTCAGATAATTTATTTTGAGTTCTTTTTACAAGAGCAAAATGATAACGATTTCATAAATTCAGCAAGACAGGTATTCTAAACAAAATAATCCTGTCAGAAAGCCTGCTGTATCGCTATTCGCGAATGTATCGTTTAAATCGAATGTTTTACTTGATAATAATTTTGAAATCGTTTTCAGTAATTGTTTTGTTCTGCGTAGATTTAAGGTGCATTTTAATTGTAAAACCAAACAATTTTGAAATCGATTTCATATTTGTTATAAATATTTACTCAGGGGGAGGATTACAGAATGAAGAAAAAATTGTTGTTATTGATGGTAATGATGATGGTATTTGCTACTGTGCTAGCAGGCTGTGGGGGCGGAGAAGATTCGGGCTCTGGCGGAGAAGAAAAATTAAAAATTGGTGTTGCGCTGCCGGATTTTGATGATAAATGGCTTAGCTACTTGCAAGATGGTATGACAAACTATGAAAAAGAAGCTGGCAACATTGAAGGTGTTTATGTAGATGCAATGAATGATGCAGCAAAACAAATGTCACAGGTTGAAACATTCATTTCTCAAGGTGTTGATGCAATTGCGATCGTACCAGTTGACACAGAATCAGTTAGCACAATCGTTGATATGGCAAATGCAGCAGAAATTCCAATTGTTGTTGTAAACCGTACGTATGAAGGCATTGAAGAAGCAACTGCGTTTGTTGGCGGTAACTCAATCGATTCAGGAATCATTCAAATGGAAGCTGTTGCAGAACTTCTTGGTGGTAAAGGGAACGTGGCAATTATGAATGGCCAGTCCGGACAGGAAGCGGAAATCAAGCGTACAGAAGGAAATAAGCAAGTAATTGATGAAAATCCTGGCTTGAAACTAGTGAAAGAGAAAAATGCAGATTGGGATCGTGCAAAAGGCATGACATTGATGGAAAACTGGCTGCAATCAGGTGAGAAAATTGACGCTGTTGTGGCAAACAATGACGAAATGGCGATTGGTGCCATCATGGCGCTTGAAGCAGCAGGCAAGCAAGATGAGGTTGTGGTAGCAGGTATCGACGGTACACCAGATGCGCTTGAGTACGTAAAATCAGGCAAGCTGAAAGTCTCTGTATTCCAAGATGCGGCTGGACAAGGGTCAAAAGGTCTTGAAATTGCAGCAAAAGCAGCACAGGGTGAAGAAGTAGAAAAAATGAACTTCATCGAATTTGAATTGATCACACCGGAAAACGTTGAAACATACGTGAAGAAGTGGCAGTAAAAAGTTTGGGCGGTTCACCCCGCCCAGATTTTATAAAACAAATTTGAGGTGAGGAAAATGACATCTCCATACATTTTACAAATGTCCAATATATCAAAAAGCTTTCCCGGCGTGAAAGCACTCCAAAACGTTAAGCTGGATGTAAAAAAAGGCGAAGTACATGCTTTAATGGGAGAAAATGGCGCCGGAAAATCAACCCTCATGAAAATTTTGATCGGTATTTACACAGCGGACACGGGAAAAGTGGTGTTTGATGGAGAGGAATTAAAAATTAACAACGTCAGTGAAGCGCTGGATAAAGGCATCTCCATGATTCACCAGGAATTGAACCCCGTGCCGGAAATGACCGTTGCGGAAAATATTTTTCTCGGCCGTGAACCAACGTACGGCAAAACAGGGCTGGTTAACCAGAAGCAGCTTGTTGCCAATACGAGAGCGCTTTTTGAACGCCTGAACATTCATACGATCAACCCGAAATCCAAAATGATTGATTTAACGGTAGCGAAAATGCAGCTGGTCGAAATCGCGAAAGCCGTTTCTTATGATTCGAAGCTCATTATTATGGATGAACCAACATCCGCCATTACAGATAAAGAAGTGGCGCACTTATTCGAGATTATTCGTTCTCTTCAAAAGAAAGACGTCGGCATTATTTACATTACGCACAAAATGGAAGAACTCAAGCAGATCGCCGACACCTTAACGGTTTTCCGCGACGGGGAGTACGTTGGTACGGATTCCATTGATAATATGTCGCGTGAGCGCCTGATTGAAATGATGGTCGGACGTGAGCTTTCCCAGGTCTTTAATAAAGAGCATGCAGAACTGAAAGAAGTAGCGCTTGAAGTGAAGAACTTGACGAAAGAAGGAAAGTTTTACGATGTGAACTTCCAGGTCCGCAAAGGAGAAGTACTTGGAATTGCAGGCTTAATGGGCTCTGGGCGCAGTGAAATTCTGGAGACGATTTTCGGCGCTATGCAGGCGGATTCAGGAGAAATTTTCGTCAGCGGCCAAAAGAAAAAAATGCGTTCGCCGAAAGATGCGATCAACGCTGGAATTGGCCTTCTGACAGAAGACCGGAAGTTAACCGGCTGTTTCCTGCCACTTAGCGTACGGGATAACATGATCATGGTGAACATCGCGAAATACACAAAAGGCGGACTGCTTGATCGGAAAAAAATCGAAAACGACTGCGCGGACCAAAAGAAAAAAATGAACATTAAAACGCCGAACATGGACCAGCTGATCAGCAATTTAAGCGGCGGGAACCAGCAAAAGGTACTGATCGGCCGCTGGCTGCTTCACAATCCGGATATTTTATTCCTGGACGAGCCGACGCGCGGCATTGACATTGGCGCGAAAAGTGAAATTTACAACTTGATTTTTAATCTGGCCAAGCAAGGCAAAGCGATCATTGTGGTGTCATCGGAAATGCCAGAAGTAATTGGGCTCAGTGATCGAATCGTGGTCATGAGTGAAGGCTATCAGACAGGCGTTCTTGACCGGACGGAAGCCTCGCAGGAAGCGATTATGGAGCTTGCGACTCGTGGGGAATTAATGAAACAAAAAACATCGTAAAGATAGGGAGGCAATGTCAATGAGCAATTTATCAACCGTCACCAATAACAATCCAGATGCAGGGCTTCACAAAGAATCAAAAGCGGCCGTTATATTCAAAAAGTACGGCATGCTCCTTATTTTGATCGCCTTGGTTGCGCTGATGACGGCGCTTGAGCCGAACTTTATCAATTCCAACAATATCATTAATATCGTCAGACAGATGTCAGTGATTGGGATTGTCGCCATTGGGGTCACCTTCATTATCATTACAAGCGGAATTGACTTGTCATCCGGTTCTGTTATCGCGTTAACGTCGGTGATTGTCGCAACGTTTGCACAGGAAGGAACCTATCCGCTGATTGTGGCCCTCCTTGTTGCCGTTGCCATCGGTGCCGGCACAGGTCTTTTTAACGGCTTTTTAGTTACAAAAGGAAATATCGCTCCCTTTATTGTGACACTTGGCATGATGACGGCGGCGCGTGGGCTTGCCCTTTTATATAGCGGCGGGCGCCCGATCGGCGGTTTATCCGATTCATTGTTATTCCTCGGACAAGGCATGATTGCTGGCATCCCGGTGCCTGTTATTATCTTCGCGATTATCGGTGTTATTTCGTACGTGCTTTTAAACAAAACGAGATTTGGCAAATATGTGTATGCGATTGGCGGCAATGAGCAGGCAGCAATGATCGCCGGCGTCAATGTAACAAAAGTGAAAATTTTGGTCTACACGTTTAATGGTCTTTTAGTGGGGATTGCCGGGCTGATCTTAACCGCACGTATTGCGTCAGGGCAGCCGACAGCGGGTACGATGTATGAGCTGGATGCAATCGCGGCAGCCGTTATCGGAGGGACCAGCTTAACAGGCGGTATTGGAACCATCGGTGGAACGATTATCGGTGCCCTGATTATCGGGGTGATGAATAATGGTCTTGATTTAATGAATGTGTCTTCTTACTGGCAGCAAATTTTAAAAGGTGCCATTATTACCGTTGCCGTTTACGTTGATGCGCGGAAACATAAGAAAAAGTAAAATTTGCTGTGACCATAGCAAAAAAGAGGCTGGGACAAAACTCAGTAAAGTAAAATAAGAAATTCCCTTGCGAACAAGAGATTCATTCGCGGCATTCTTTTTATTGTTATGATATTTTTCATTCTTATTATGAAAAGAAGGACAATCTCTGATAAAATTAAAGTTACCACACTATAACCATTGGAGGTTGTCCTTATGCTTAAAAAGTATAAAATGAATCAAGTGATTTTGCCTCTGGATTTAGAGATCAAACTCCAAAATAATGATATTGCCTAAGCTGTCCACGCCCTTGTCGAACAAATTCCACGCCGTCCATCAGGATAACAGGAGAAAAAAGGCGTCGATCATCATTTTTGATGATCGACGCCTTTTTTCTTATGATTTTTGGCTGTTATATCCCAGCTTCTTTTTCTTATGGATTTGTCGACCACAGGCCCGCTGATTTAATAAAAGTGCGGCTGTTTAATTTCAATTGTCCCACAACAAATTCAGCAATGTCTTCCGGCTGCATAACGCTGTCCGGATTGCCGTCCGTTAAGTTGTTTTCAACGGCTAAATCTGTCGCCACGGTGCTCGGAGTCAAGGCGCTGACACGGATGTTATGCTTGCGTACTTCAAGAGCAAGAGATTCCGTCAGCCCGAGCAAGCCGAATTTGGATGCACTGTACGCGCTCGTCACCGGGGCACCCTTTTGACCAGCAGTAGAGGAAATATTAATAATGTCTCCTAATTTCTGCTCAATTAAATCCGGCAAAACAGCTCGTGTGACATTGTATACGCCAAGCAGATTGACATCAATGATTTTTTTCCATTCATCAGGATCCAGTTCAAGAAAGCCGCCGAACTTCGCGATGCCTGCGTTATTGATTAAAATGTCAACTCCACCGAGCTTGGCTTTCACTTTTTCCACAGCTGTCGTAACATCCTGCAAGTTGGACACATCTGCTGCGGCGAAAGCAGTTTTGATTTCTGTTTTTGACGGCAATAAAACGGGACGGCCGCACATATCGCGCGTTGCCACTATGGGATTGATGGCTAAATCCTCTGCTACTGCCTGCACATGCTCCACCGTACGGCCAATCAGCCCGACGTGAACACCCTCTTCAGCGAGCGCTTCAGCAATTGCACGTCCAATGCCGCGGCCGCCGCCAGTGATGATTGCTTTTTTTCCTTTTAGTGACTGAGCCATTTTCGTTCCTCCAATGTAAAAATTTTCTTCATTCATCATAGCAGTACTGAATGAAGACAACAACGGATTTGTATAAAATGATCGTTTGGGCCGCACGATAAACTAAACAAAAAAGATTCAATTTTGTGTAAAATGAAGGAATTATAACTTTCTGATGAAATGAGGGATGATAATGGATCAGGCGATTAACAGACTGAAAAAACAATGTATTTATGCTGGCGGAAGAAGTGTATCATTTCATGTTTACTCATGGGGAGCGCCTTCAAATCATCCGGACAACCCTTTACATAAACATTCTTTTTTTGAGTTATGTTATGTGTTTGGCGGTACGGGTCATTATTATGAGGGAGGACATCATTATCCATTAACAAAAGGGATGTTTTTCTGCACGAAGCCTGAAAAGCTTCATAGAGTGTACAAGGGGCAGGACCTTTCGCTGTTCTGGACTGGATTTAATGTGGATGCGGCCTCTTCTGGAGAAGCATGCGTTCGTTACGCGAAACAAATGGCTGAAGCAGAGGATTTGATCGCTCATAACGTAGAAGATACCCCTGCATTCTATCTGTTGAAAGCGTTGATTCTGCAGGCAAGCAGTCCTTGTTCAACGGACATTTTGCACTCTCTGAGCCATTCTTTCATGCTATCTCTTCAAACGTTATTTTACACAACAGAAAGGATCCTTGAAGATAGCAGTCCAGATGACGCTAAGAGAAGAGTGCTGGTAAATCAAGTCCAGCTATTTGTCCGGGATAATTTAAACAGGTCATTATCTATTAAAGAGGTGTCTCAATATTTACACATTTCCACTCGGCACTTATCAAGATTATTTGCGAACTATTTAGGCGTTTCCTTTACCGATTTTGTACGCCGTGAACGAGTTGACGCTGCGGCGCAAGCCTTTCGGATGACGACACTCGGAATTAAAACGATAGCGGGGCAGTACAGTTTTTCATCTGTTCATTATTCCACTCGCGTGTTTCAGGAAGAAATAGGTGTCACACTAGGGCAATATCGAAAGAAGTCCCAGCGTTAGATTCTTTCCGGGGTATTTTTTATGTCCGCAAATTATAAAAAAAGTTTTGTCAGGATAAATAATTTGTAAGCGCTTATCTACATACTTTAATTCAGAAAGCTGAAGAGATATTTAGACTGTTAAACGAGGTGAACGAATTGAGTACTCATATTGCGGGAGCTCCTTGCTGCTGGGGTGTAGATGATCCGAAAAATCCGTTTATTCCTCCATGGGAGCGGGTTTTGAAAGAGGCTGCACTCGCCGGTTATAAAGGGGATTGAACTAGGTCCTTACGGGTACATCCCGATGGAGCCTGGTCGAATCTATATGCCTGTTTCGCAGCAACGGTGGTAGCATCAGAGCGAGATGGAAAACCTTTAGACATTTGGTATCCTGGAATTGAATCTGGTGTCGAAGGTGTGCGGTGGGTAGAAAATTGTGTTCGGTCCGCAGATAATGGAGCCATTTGGGTAGAGTACACATAAGGAAGCTTAAAACTTTCAAAACGATTATGTTCTGAAAGTTTTTGAAATTCCAAAAAAAGTGTTTACAAATTCTATTTTATTGTTTAAAATCACATTATAAAGTTTTACAAGTATTTTGATATTCAATCTTGAAATCGATTTCAGTCAGCGCTTTCACGAAGTGATTACTTGCTGGATATCTTCTTTTTCATCGTTTTATTGAAATCGATTTCAGTTGGATGTTCACATTATCTTTTAAAAGGAAGCACTAGCATTGGTTTTTATTCTAATCCTACTTAGGAAATTCAGTATTGAAATTGAAAACGATTTCAAATTGAATGGAAATCAATGTATAAAAAGAAAATTGGGGAGGAACGAACAGATGAAAATTGTTAATTTAGAGGTAAAAACATTACAGAACTATATAAACGGAGAATGGGTAGATTCTGTTTCCGGTAAATTCGAAACGGTCGTCAATCCGGCTACAGGAGAAGAAATCGCACAGGTGCCACTGTCTTCAAAGGAAGATGTCGCCCGCGCGGTAGAAGCAGCAGAAGAAGCATTCAAAACATGGTCACAAACAGCTGTGCCAAAGCGTTCACGCATCCTGTTCAAGTACCAGCAGCTTCTTGTCGACAACTGGGAAGAGCTGGCGAAGCTTGTCACGATTGAAAACGGCAAAAGCTTATCGGAAGCCATGGGAGAAGTGCAGCGCGGCATTGAGTGTGTGGAATTCGCGGCAGGTGCACCGACACTGATGATGGGCAGCCAGCTTCCAGATATCGCAACCAATATTGAATCCGGCATGTACCGTTATCCGATTGGTGTTGTCGGCGGCATCACACCATTCAACTTCCCAATGATGGTTCCTTGCTGGATGTTCCCGCTGGCCATTGCATGCGGAAATACGTTCGTTTTGAAACCATCCGAGCGTACACCGCTTCTTGCCGCTCGTATTGTCGATCTATTTAAAGAAGCGGGTCTTCCTGATGGCGTCCTGAATATAGTCAACGGTGCTCACGACGTCGTAAACGGCCTTCTCGAGCACCCGGAAGTGAAAGCCATCTCGTTCGTAGGCTCCCAGCCAGTGGCAGAATATGTGTACAAAACCGGCGCAGCCAACCTGAAGCGTGTGCAGGCACTCGCAGGTGCGAAAAATCACTCGATCGTATTGGCAGATGCGAACCTTGATACAACGGCGAAAGACATTACAAACGCGGCATTCGGCTCCGCGGGCGAGCGCTGCATGGCCGCTTCGGTTGTCGCAGTAGAAGACAGCGTTGCCGATGAGTTTATTGCAAAATTGAAAGAAGAAGCAGACAGCATCAAGATTGGAAACGGATTGGATGACGGTGTTTTCCTTGGCCCGATTATCCGTGAAAACGCGAAAGAGCGCACAGTCAACTACATTAAGTCAGGTATAGAGCAGGGTGCAACGCTTGTCCGTGACGGGCGCGAAGATCCTGAAGCGAAAGGAGAAGGCTACTTCCTCGGCGCAACGATTTTTGACAACGTAACGACAGAAATGAAAATCTGGCAGGATGAAGTTTTTGCGCCGGTCCTCTCGGTTGTCCGTGTGAAAGACCTAGCAGAAGGCATCGAAACAGCGAACGCGTCTCCGTTTGCGAACGGTGCATGCCTGTACACAGACAGCGCTTCAGCGGTCCGCCAGTTCCGTGAAACCATCGATGCAGGCATGCTTGGCATCAACGTCGGCGTGCCGGCTGCAATGGCATTCTTCCCATTTTCCGGGTATAAAAACTCATTCTACGGCGACCTGCATGCGAACGGCAAAGATGGCGTCGAATTCTATACACGCAAGAAAATGGTCACTGCACGCTACGTGAAGTAATGCCTTGAATTCGCCCCTGCTGTCCGGCACCTGCCGGGCAGCGGGGTAATCAAGAAAAAACAAGGAGGTACATATATGAGCCGCTTGCTCCAAAAACCAGCGAAAAACGAGCTGTCTGAAGGCGTAACAGTCGTTCAGGACGTCACAAAAGAAAATTCTCCACTCGAATATGTCGGATTTAAAGTCATTGAGTTGGCTCCCGGCGCCACCTATACGGAATCACTTGCTAAAACAGAATGTTGCATTGTCGCCCTGACAGGCAAAATCCACGTAACAGAAGGAAGTGAAACGTTCCGTGACCTTGGCACACGCGGAAATGTCTTTGAAAAGGTGCCGACAGACAGCATTTATGTATCAAACGACAAATCGTTCCAAGTAGAAGGTGCGACACATGCACGCGTAGCGCTTTGCTACTCACCATCTACCGAGCAGCTTCCAACACAATGGATTAAAGCATCGGAGGTTGGAATCGAACACCGCGGCATTTTAAGCAACAAGCGGATGGTTCACAACATTCTGCCGGATTCCGACCCGCGTGCGAACAGCCTGCTTGTTGTAGAGGTTTATACAGAAAGCGGCAACTGGTCGAGCTACCCGCCGCACAAACACGATCAAGATAATCTTCCAGAAGAATCATTTTTAGAAGAATCCTACTACCATGAAATGAACCCGCCGCAAGGATTTGTGTTTCAGCGCGTCTATACAGATGACCGGTCCATCGATGAAACGATGACCGTTGAAAACGGAGACGTTGTTCTGGTTCCAGCGGGCTATCATCCAGTTGGTGTTCCAGATGGGTACGAATCCTACTACTTAAATGTCATGGCAGGCCCGACACGCATTTGGAAATTCCATAATGACCCGGATCATGAGTGGATTTTAAAACGGCAACCAAAGTAAAGGGGCGTTGAACACAGATGAATTATACATTTAATAACGATAAAGAACTTGATGTGATTGCAGTGGGACGTGCCTGCATCGACTTGAATGCAAACGAATACAACATGCCAATGGAAGAGACGATGACGTTTACCAAATATGTGGGCGGTTCACCGGCAAACGTGGCAATCGGAAGCGCGAAACTTGGATTGAAGGTTGGCTTTATCGGCAAGCTTGCGGATGACCAGCACGGCCGTTTTATCGAAAAATACATGCGTGAAGTGGGTGTGGATACATCGAATATGGTCATCGATAAAGAAGGCCATAAAACGGGTCTTGCGTTTACCGAAATTTTAAGCCCGAGCGAGTGCAGCATCTTAATGTACCGGGATGACGTAGCAGACTTATACCTTGATCCGTCCGAAGTAAACGAAGACTACATTAAAAGAGCAAAAATCCTGCTTGTATCTGGCACGGCGCTTGCAAAAAGCCCGTCTCGTGAAGCTCTTTTAAAATCAGTCAGCCTGGCGAAAAAGCATGGCGTAAAAATTGTCTTTGAACTCGACTACCGTCCGTACACATGGCTGTCACCAGAAGAAACAGCGGTTTACTACACGCTTGTTGCCGAGCAGTCTGATATCGTCATCGGCACACGTGACGAGTTTGATGTGATGGAAAATGTAAAAGGCGGCAACAACGACGAAACGATTGAAAACTTGTTCAAGCATTCCGCTGATATTATTGTAATCAAGCATGGCGTTGAAGGTTCATATGCCTACGCAAAATCAGGCGAAGTGTTCCGTGCGCAGGCGTACAAAACAAACGTATTAAAAACATTCGGTGCAGGAGATTCCTATGCATCCGCCTTCCTTTACGCACTCGTCAGCGGAAAAGACATTGAAACCGCTTTAAAATATGGAAGTGCTTCCGCATCAATCGTTGTCAGCAAGCACAGCTCGTCTGATGCGATGCCGGTTGCTTCTGAAATTGAGAAGCTCATTGAAGCCGGCGTGCACGTGTAAAAAATGATTCGTTAAGAGGTGAGCAACTGATGGGAACAGTTCGATTAACAACCGCGCAAGCGCTACTTAAATTTTTAAATCAGCAATACATTCATGTTGATGGTGAGGAAACGCCATTCGTTGAAGGAATGTTCAACGTGTTCGGCCACGGGAATGTTCTCGGAATCGGCCAGGCTCTTGAGCAGGATGCCGGTCATTTGAAAGTCTATCAAGGAAAAAATGAGCAGGGAATGGCCCATGCGGCGATCGCCTACAGCCGTGAAATGCTCCGCCGCAAAATTTACGCCGTTACAACGTCAGCTGGACCGGGTTCAGCCAACTTAATCGCGGCAGCGGGAACAGCGCTTGCAAATAACATTCCTGTCCTGCTGCTCCCGGCGGATACATTTGCCACGCGCCAGCCTGATCCGGTTCTTCAGCAATTGGAGCATGAGCACAGCACAGCGGTAACAACAAACGAAGCATTTATGGCTGTTTCACGCTACTGGGACCGTGTGACGCGTCCAGAGCAGCTCATGTCAGCACTTATCCGCGCATTTGAAGTGATGACGGATCCGGGTAAAGCAGGCCCGGCAACGATCTGCATTGCACAGGATGTCGAGGGAGAAGCCTTTGATTATGATGAGCGCTTTTTTGAAAAACGAGTTCATTACCTGGACCGCAAGCCAGCAGTAGAACGCGAGCTTCAAGGCGCGGTGGAACGAATTAAAGCCAGCAAAAAACCGATGATTATTGTCGGCGGCGGTGCACGCTATTCAGGTGCCCGCGAAATCTTAAAGCAAATTTCCGAAAAGCATAACATTCCGCTTGTGGAAACACAGGCTGGGAAATCAACGGTTGAAGTTTCCTTTAAAAACAACCTGGGCGGCATTGGCATTCTTGGTACGTCGGCGGCGAACAAAGCAGCACGCGACACAGACCTTGTGATCGGCGTCGGCACACGCTATACCGACTTTACGACATCATCGAAAACGCAGTTTGATTTTGAGAAAACCTCATTTTTAAACATTAACGTAAGCCGCTTACAGGCGTACAAGTTGGACGGTTTCCAGGTCGTGGCTGATGCAAAAACAGCGCTTGAGCAACTGGCACCGCTTTTGGAAGGCTATGAAACAGAATTTGGCGGCAGCCTGACAGAATGGAAAAACGAGTGGCTGGCTGAGCGTGACCGTTTAGCAGGCACAACGTTTAGCAGAGAGAACTTTACACCGGAAATTAAGGATCAGTTTTCACAGGACATCATGAATGAATACGCTGATGTGCTAGGTACTGAATTTACGCAGACGGCCGCGTTAATCGCCGCCAATGAAGCGGTTGCACCGGACAGCATTATCATCGGTTCAGCTGGCTCGCTTCCAGGTGACCTGCAGCGCTTATGGCATTCAGATGTACCAAACACCTATCATTTGGAATACGGCTACTCATGTATGGGCTATGAAGTAGCGGGTACACTTGGCGCTAAACTTGCGCATCCGGACCGTGAAGTATATGCGGCCGTTGGAGATGGCAGCTTCCTGATGCTTCATACTGAGCTTGTCACCGCGATTCAATACGACAAAAAAATCAATATTCTCTTGTTCGACAACTCGGGCTACGGCTGTATTAATAACCTGCAAATGGAGCATGGAAGCGGTACGTATTTTTGCGAATTCCGCACGCATGACAACCAGATCATGAATATCGACTATGCCAAGGTCGCAGAAGCATACGGGGCGAAAACGTATAAAGCCAACACTGTAGAAGAAGTAAAAGCAGCGATTGAGGATGCAAAAAAGCAGTCCGTTTCAACGTTAATTGAAATGAAGGTGCTGCCTAAGACGATGTCAGATGGCTACGATGGTTGGTGGAACGTCGGTGTGGCCGAGGTATCGGAATCAGAAAGTGTGCAAAAAGCATACGCCGCACGGACAGAAAAATTAAAAACAGCGAAGACGTATTAAGGGGGATGGCATCATGGGAGACATTTTGTGGGGCATTGCCCCGATCGGCTGGCGCAATGACGATATACCAGAAATTGGTGCAGAAAATACGCTATCTCATTTATTAAGTGACATCGTGGTCGCGGGGTTTGACGGGACTGAGGTCGGCGGCTTCTTCCCGGAGCCGGCCATCTTAAACAAAGAATTAAAGCTGCGCAAGTTGAAAATTGCCGGCCAGTGGTTTTCGAGCTTCATTATTCGGGACGGCATTGAGCAGGCTTCGAAGGACTTTCATGCACACTGCGCGTATTTGAAGGAAGTGAATGCGGCGGTAGCCGTCGTATCTGAACAGACATACAGCATTCAAGGACTAGATCAGAATGTATTTGCCGATAAGCCCCATTTTTCAAATGATGAATGGACGACTCTTTGCGAAGGATTAAATGAGCTTGGCAAAATCGCAGTCGAATACGGCTTGAAACTTGTGTTCCATCATCACTTGGGGACAGGGGTTCAAACATTGGAGGAAATCGACCGCTTAATGGAGGGAACTGATCCGAATCATGTTCATCTCCTTTATGACACAGGGCACATTTACGTATCGGACGGAGATTACATGACGCTCCTTGAGAAGCATATGGACCGAATTAAGCATGTTCACTTCAAAGATGTAAGAGAAAATACGATGAGTGACTGTAAAATCAAGAATACCTCCTTTAGAGATGCTTTTTTAGCAGGCATGTTCACAGTGCCAGGGGATGGCTGCATTGATTTTAGACAGCCTTTCGAGGTGCTTAAAAAGCACGGATACGAAGGCTGGATTGTCATTGAGGCTGAGCAGGATCCGGCTGTTGCTCACCCGCTTGAATATGCATTGATTGCAAGGAAGTACCTGGATGAATCATTGCTTATGCGTGCGGAGAATGAAAAAGAGGTGTATTGAAAATGAACAGTACAGCAGCTCCGACATCATTTTTACGTAAAATTATTATTATTTCAACGCTAGGTGGCCTGCTATTCGGTTACGATACAGGCGTGATCAACGGTGCTCTGCCTTACATGACTGAAGAGCTTGGATTGACATCCTTAACACAGGGCCTTGTTGCCAGCTCACTTCTGTTTGGTGCAGCGGTAGGGGCTGTGTTTGGCGGACGGCTATCTGATTTTAATGGCCGTCGGAAAAACATTTTACTGCTTGCCATTATGTTTTTCTTAGCGACGCTTGGCTGTACGCTCGCACCGAATGTAACGATTATGGTCATTTCCCGCTTTTTCCTTGGTTTGGCCGTTGGTGGGGCCTCTGTAACGGTTCCTGCTTACTTGGCAGAGATGTCACCGGCTAACCGCCGGGGGCGCATCGTGACACAGAATGAATTAATGATCGTCAGCGGTCAGCTGTTAGCATTTGTTTTAAACGCCATTCTAGGGACAACAATGGGCCATATTGAAGGCGTATGGAGAATTATGCTGGCAATTGCTGCACTTCCTGCTATATTTTTATTTATCGGTATGTTGAAGGTACCGGAAAGCCCGCGCTGGCTTGTTTCAAAGAAAAGAAATGAAGAAGCTCTTCAGGTTTTAAGCAAGATCCGCACAGAAAGCGAAGCGCAATCAGAGCTGGAAGAAATCAAAGCGAATTATGAAGCAGAAGCTGATATTAAACAGGCTGGATTTAAGGATATGGCTACGCCTTGGATTCGCCGCATTATGTTCCTGGGCATCGGGATTGCCGTCGTACAGCAAATCACCGGTGTAAACTCGATCATGTATTATGGAACTGAAATCTTGAAGGATGCCGGCTTTACGACAGAAGCTGCCCTTGTTGGGAATGTTGCAAACGGTGTCATTTCGGTATTAGCTACATTTGTCGGTATTTGGCTGCTTGGAAAGATCGGGCGACGTCCAATGCTGATGGGCGGCCTGGCCGGCACAACGATTTCTCTGCTGCTGATGGCTATTTTCTCTTCAGCACTTGAAGGGTCACCGGCACTTCCATTTGTTGTGCTGTCCTTAACGATTACATTTCTGGCATTCCAGCAGGGGGCCATTTCACCGGTGACCTGGCTAATGATTTCGGAAATCTTTCCGCAGCAGCTGCGTGGATTTGGAATGGGCTTAACGGTATTTTTTCTCTGGATCGTCAACTTCTTCGTGGGGCTACTGTTCCCGATGATGCTGTCAGGCGTAGGCCTGTCCGGAACGTTTTACATCTTTGTTGTACTCGGAGTAGGAGCCATTGCCTTTGTAGCAAAATACCTGCCTGAAACTAGAGGTCTTTCACTTGAACAGCTGGAGCAACAATTCCGCAATCATGGAAAGAAGCCTGAGACGAAAGAAGAAGTGTACAGCGAGAGAGCTTAACCATACACATCATTTTAGGAGGAATATATCATGACATTACATTTTGGCGTAATCGGCACAGGAGCAATCGGCCGGGAGCATATTAAACGCATTACAGATAAGCTTGCAGGAGGAAAAATCGTGGCAGTGACAGACGTAAATCTGGATTCTGCCAAGCAGGCTGTAGAACAGTACGGCCTGGATGCTAAAGTACATGAGGATGACCGGGCGCTTTGCCAGGATGAAAACGTCGATGCTGTCCTAGTGACAAGTTGGGGTCCTGCTCATGAACAAAACGTATTAAATGCTATTGAGGCAGGGAAGTATGTTTTCTGTGAAAAGCCGCTGGCGACAACAGCGGAAGGGGCAATGAGAATTGTCCAGGCAGAAATCAAGCATGGGAAAAAGCTAGTCCAGGTCGGCTTTATGCGCCGCTATGATCCAGGCTACGTACAGCTGAAAGAAGCAATCGACGCCAATGAAATCGGCGAGCCGCTCATGGTCCGCTGTGTGCACCGCAATCCGGAAGTGCCGGAAACGTATGGAACAGAGATGGCTGTGGTTGACACGTTAGTGCATGAAATTGATGTGCTGCACTGGCTGATCAACGATGATTACAAAACGGTGCAGGTTCTGTATCCGAAAAAAACATCCCGTGCTCATGCCAATTTAAAAGATCCGCAAATTATTATCCTGGAAACGAAATCAGGCATCATTATTAACGCTGAAGTATTCGTTAACTGCAACTACGGCTATGACATCCAGTGTGAAGTGATTGGAGAAGACGGAGTCGCGTACCTGCCGGAGCCAGCAAGCATTGTGACACGCAAAAGCGCGAAGCTTTCACAAAGCATCATGACGGATTGGAAGGTTCGCTTTATTGATGCATATGACGTAGAGCTGCAGGACTTTATGGATGCCATTAAGCAAACAGGCGAGCCGAATGGACCGACCGCCTGGGATGGCTATATTGCCGCTGTGACAACAGATGCATGTGTGAAGGCACAGAATTCAGGCCAAAAGGAAGACGTTGCTCTTGAAGAAAAGCCAGCGTTTTATGACAACAAAGCTGCAGTAAAGTAATGATAGAAAAAGACGGGAGGAACGAATGATGAAACTAGCACTTGATCCAACGATGTATGCCGATCTTTCTTTAAGAGAAATGGTGGATAAAACGGCCGAGCTTGGCTACGACTATATTGAGCTGTCTCCGCGTGAAGACTTTATTCCTTTTTACAAATACCCGAAGGTGGACGGCGCCAAAATTAAAAACCTGAAGCGCTACTGCCTTGACGCAGGTGTTCAAATTTCCTCCGTGCTTCCTGTGCATTATTGGGCAGGGCCTGAAGAGGACCGCCGCCAGGCTGCTGTACGCAACTGGAAGCGTGCGATCGAGGTCGCTGTTGAGCTGGAAGTTGACCTGATGAACAGTGAATTCAATGGATCGAAATACAATCCGGTTGTTTGCGAGGAAATGTTTATCCGCTCAATGGATGAGCTGCTCCCAATCTTTGAGAAGGAAGGCGTCAAATTGAATCTGCAGGCGCACCCCTACGATTTCATTGAAACAAATGCCGGAGCGATGGATATGATTCGTGCACTAGATAAAGACTGGATCAACCTTGTGTATTCGACACCGCACACGTTTTACTATGATGAAGGAAAAGGCGATATTGAAACGATGTTCAATGAAGCAGGGGACCGCTTAACGCATATCCTTTTTGCTGATACATTTAACCATATCGCTTCTGACGGGCTCCGCTATATTTTAAATCCGCCAGCAGTGGAAGCGACTGTTCACCAGCACTTGAACATTGGCGAAGGAGAAGTGGATTTTGATACGATTTTCCGTAAGCTGAAGGAGATGAAGTTCGATGGCATCGCAACAAATGCTGTCTTCGCCTGGAAGGATAAAGCGGACTGGTCGAGCAAATTAATGCTAAATAAAATGAGAGAAGGTCTCGGCTTGGCTGAGAAAGTGGAGGGCTGAACAGATGAAACTATGCTTTAATCAAGCGACAACGCTTGAAAATTCAAACCTGGCAACTGATTTAGCGCTTTGTGAAAAGCATGGCTACGACTACATTGAAATCCGGACCATGGACAAGCTGCCAGAGTATTTGGAAACAAAGTCAATGGAAGAGCTGGCAGGCTTCTTTCAAAGCAACCATATTAAGCCTTTAGCCTTTAACGCACTTGTCTTTTTCAACAACCGCGATGAAGAGGGATATAACGCGATCATCACAGAGTTCAAGGATATGCTCGAAAAAGCAAAAATTCTCGGTGTCCAGTACATTGTAGCAGTGCCGCTTGTCACAGAAGAAAAATTCTTAAAAGCAGACATAAGAAAAAGCAGCGTAGATGTCTTAACAGAGCTGTCGGACTTGGCTGCGCCGTATGACATTAACATTGCTGTTGAATTTGTCGGCCATCCACAGTGCACGGTCAATACGTTTGGACAGGCTTATGACATTATCGAAGCCGTCAACCGTGACAATGTCGGGCTTGTATTCGACTGCTTTCACTTCCATGCGATGGGATCGAAGCTTGAGGATCTTCAGAGAGCGGACGGTCAAAAAATCTTTATTCTGCATATGGATGACACAGAGGATTTTCCGATTGGCTTCTTGACGGATGACGACCGCGTTTGGCCTGGACAGGGCGCGATTGACCTTGATATCCTTCTTGTCACGTTAAAGGAAATTGGCTATGACGGTGCTGCTTCTGTAGAGCTGTTCCGTCCAGAATATTACAAGCTGGAAGCAGAAGAGACGATTCAGACAGCGAAGGAAACGACTGTAGAAGTGGTGAGCAAGTATTTCGCTTTCCAGACAGTGTAATAAGGATCCGGCATTCTGCTCAATCAGCTTCAGGGCGTACTAATATTTGAATTAGGCCCGAATCTAAAGATTGTCGGCGCAATTCACTTGTAAACTGGTGCGATTTAATGTAAATCGCGCCATCATTATATAAAAACACGCCAATTTGTACAAAGAGTGGGAAGTGGTCACGTGAGGAAAAGTAATCAACCACTTTTTTTAGTGATTTCCTTTCTTTTTTGGTTTTCGCATTTTATTTATATCCCAATGCTTTCTCCTTATATTGAAAGCCTCGGCGGCACGTACACGCTTACCGGCATTGTGCTCGCAAGCTATGGATTGATGCAGTTTATCTTTCGGCTTCCGATTGGCATTACATCGGATTTGCTGAAAAAGCTAAAAGTATTCGTCATCGCCGGGATGGCCATCAGCACAGCGAGTTGCCTAGCTTTTTCGCTGACGGAAAGCCTTGAATGGGTTCTGTTTTCACGCTCGCTGGCAGGCATTGCAGCAGCTTTTTGGGTGGTCTTTACGATTTTGTTTTCAAGCTACGCAGCTGAGGATAAGCTCCACAGCTCAATGGGCAGCTTATCCTTTGCAGTCGTACTTGCTCAGCTTCTTGGCCTAGCGATTAGCGCCTGGATCGTGGACGAATGGGGCTGGCATGCTCCTTACTGGCTTGGAACCATTCTAGGGGTGGCCGGACTGCTGCTCTCCTTTTTTATCCCAGAATCGAAAGGCCATAAAAGCCGAAAACCGCCTGATCTGCGAGACATCATTAAGGTGCTGAAGGAACCTATGTTGCTCAAAGTGTCCTGCCTGTCTATATTGGCTCACGGTATCATGTTTACGACGATGTTCGGCTTTACAACGGCGTACGTGCTGTCGATTGGCATCCAGCCAGGTGAGGTCAGCCTGGTTGTCTTTGCTTTTATGATTCCACACGCGCTGTCCACGATCATGAGCGGCAGAACATTTGTCCCGGCTTTGGGAAAATGGCAGACGCTTCAGGCTGCTTTTTTTGCTACAGCTATTTTTACCTTTCTCATCCCTTTTGTTGAGACGAAGGGGCTCATGTTGCTGCTTCAGATGATTAATGGTTTTGCGCTTGGCCTTTTATTTCCTTTGTTTTTAGGTATGGCAGTAGAGGAAATCGAACATAAAAAAAGGGCAACAGCGATGGGCGCGTACCAGGCACTTTACGCAGTCGGCATGTTTTTAGGTCCTTTCCTAGGAGGTCTTTTAAATTCATTTTTTGGTCTGGAAGCAAGCTTTTACTTTTCCGGATTGATGGGCGGAGCAGGCTTTCTTCTTTGCTTACTCTGGCGGAAGAGCTAAGGGAAAAAGCGATTTGTTATCAGAATAGCAAGTTGTTCGCTATAATAGAAAGAAAAGATTTCTCGTACCGAGAAAAGTGGGTGGACAGCAGGATGAAAATGAGTGATGTAGCAAAAAAAGCAAATGTTTCGCCGGCCACTGTTTCACGGGTGCTGAGGCAGCCTGATCTGGTCAATAAGAAAACGAGAGAAAAAGTTCTTAAAGTGGTCAGTGAACTGAACTATAAGCCGCATATGATTGCAAGTCAGTTCCGGACACAGGAAACGAAAACGATCTTAGTTATTGTGCCCGATATTACTCGCCCGTTCTTTTCAGAAGTACTGCGCGGTATCGAGCATATGGCTTTAAAACACGGCTATCAGGTTATTCTGGGTGATACGGAAAACAATATCGAAAGAGAAAAAGAGTACGTTGAATTAATGTACAAAAAGCAGGCAGATGGGGTTCTTCTTCTGACAGCTCGTATGGACAGCAAAAGCCTTAAGGAGCTGTCGGCCTCCTTTCCAATGGTGCTTGCGTGCGAGTATGTAGATGAGCTCGATATTCCGACAGTATCCATCGACAACATAAGTGGTGCCCGAAAGTTGACAGAGCATTTAATTAATGTCGGCCATAAAAAAGTCGCCTACATTTCCGGCCCGATGAACGTTATTTTAAGCCGCGACCGTTTGCGCGGATTTCAGCAGGCTATGGCCCAGTATGATCTTCCGGTGGATCCTTCTTATATACAGGAAGGGGATTATGAGATTGAATCTGGCTACAATCAGATGGTCAAACTTCTTGCCCTCGAAGATCCGCCGACTGCTGTGTTTGTCTTCAATGATGAAATGGCCTTAGGGACGATTAAGGCTGTACAGGATCATGGCTTGAAGGTGCCAGAGGATATTGCGGTCGTGGGCTTTGATAACTTGAAAATGGCCACCATTTTCAGTCCGCGGATGACAACCATTGACCAGCCTAAGTATGAAATTGGCCAGCGTGCAACAAATATGTTGCTGACATTAATGAAGGGCGGTTCTTTGGAAAAGAAAAAAATTGTCTTGAAGGATGAGCTGATTATCCGTGAATCGTGCGGGTATTTCCAGCAAAAATCGGTGACCAAACCGGTGAATTGATGCGCCAGATATTATCCTATCGCAGGGTGGAATAAATGAAATCGATCACATTTTCAATGATCCCGTGATCAAAGGGCTGCGCCTTGATAATAAAAGGCGCAGCCAACTTTAAAATAGTACTGTACTTATCTTTGGTAAGCGTTTACCAAAAGTGGTGGACGAGTTGAATTATATGCAATCCGATTGGAATCAACCGATTAAGGAACGGCAGACTGGAGCCGGGAGCAAGGAAAAGAATTGATGAAAAACTAGATTGAATCCGCTCAGAACCTTGATGCCGTTATTGCACATAATGATGAAATGGCTATTGGAGCGATTCAAGCAGCGGAAGAAGCGGGTGTACTTAATGAAATGATGTTTGCAGGGATTGATGGGACTCCTGATGCTTTGAACTATATCCAGCAAGGCAAGCTCGCGGTAACCATTTATCAGGATGCAAAGGGACAAGGGCAGGAGGGCATTGAGGCAGCGCTAAGGCTGGTGAAGGGCGAACGAACAACCCGATGAAACAACTTATAGCTTGTGAATAGGGCAGCGTCTGTTTCCATTCAATCCGCTGATAGCAGCCAGAATGTAGCGGCGCTTCAGAAGAGCAGACGGCGTCGATGGAGAAAATGGCTTCTTCGACAGAGCTGTTGCGAAACATGGCGTCCGATCTCCAGGAAACGGTTCAACGGTTTCGGCTTGAGGGCATGAATTCACTAGAAAAATAAATAAATTAAATGGAGGATTATATATGCCATTATTGCGTTTTGATGTAGTTGAAGGAAGAACAGAGGAAGAGTTAAAAAAGCTGCTTGATGCGGCTCATCGCGGGATGCTGAAAGCATTTGAAGTGCCGGAGCGCGACCGCTACCAAATTGTGCATCAGCACCCTGCACATGAAATGATTGTGGAGGACACAGGTCTCGGATTTGAGCGTTCAAAGGATGTGGTGCTGATCAACATTACAAGCAAGCAGCGGACAGAAAAGCAAAAACAAAACCTGTACACGTATATTGTGGAAGAGTTGAACGTAAGCTGCGGCATCGATCCAAAAGATGTGATGATCTCGATTAGCATTAATGGGGACGCAGATTGGAGCTTTGGTTTTGGAAGAGCACAGTTTTTAACAGGCGATCTATAAGACATTTCAATACTAATACACCTGCTTTCTTCGTTTAACATAAAGAAAGCAGGTGTAAAATTGAAATTCAACAAGTACAGCCCCTTCTCGTAAAGTATTGGGTGGTACTTGTATTTTACAGGAGAGCGTCTCTTTTTGTCGTTTCTTTATGAAAATTTATTCATAATCAACACGCATGGGTAACTACTCAGTCCATACTGAATAGGAAAAAGTGTAAAAAAACGGAATTAAAGAAAACTCCAAAATGAATCAGTTCGCATCAAAAAAATGAAAGCGATTTCATTTATGGTGTGATTTCGAATGACTATCTTGAAAAAATGAGAATGACAACTGTTTTATTAAAGAGATATACATTTCAAAAGCAAGTGGATCGTATCTCCAGGAAGACAGGAACGAAAAAAGTTTACCATAAATAATATTAGATTGAGGTGTTTGGAGTGGGAATTAAAATTGCTGGAGCTCCTTGTTGCTGGGGTGTGGATGACCCGAAAAATCCATTTCTTCCACCATGGGAATTAGTATTACAAGAAGCATCACAAGCCGGCTACAAAGGAATTGAATTGGGACCTTACGGCTATATTCCGATGGACATTGAACGCGTACAAACAGAGCTTACCAAAAACGATTTGACGATTATTGCAGGAACCATTTTTGATGATTTGGTATCCGCTTCTAATTTAGAAAACTTATTGAATCAGGTAGATGACATCTGTTCTTTAATTACAAAACTTCCACCTTCTTTACAGGAAACAGGGCAACATTTTGCTACTCCCTACCTGGTGATTATGGATTGGGGGCATGATGAAAGAGATTTCAAGGGTGGGCATCCTGATGAAGCACCACGTTTATCAACCGAAGATTGGGATCGGATGATGGCACACATTCGTACTCTGGCAGATCGTGCATGGACAAAATATGGCGTACGGCCGGTTATTCACCCTCACGCCGGCGGCTATATTGAATTTGAAGATGAAATCAACAAATTATTGCAAGATATTCCCTATGAAACTGCAGGACTCTGTCTTGATACAGGGCACCTATACTATTCAAAAATGGACCCGGAACAGTGGCTTAGAGACTGTGCAGATCGACTAGATTATATTCACTTCAAGGATATTGATCTAGACGTATATCAAAGAGTGATGGGTGAACGCATTCGCTTCTTCGAAGCTTGTGCTCAAGGCGTAATGTGCCCGATTGGTCAGGGAGTTATTGATTATGATTCTATTTATAGGTTATTAAAAGAAATCGATTACAACGGATATATCACAATTGAGCAAGAGCGTGATCCAAGAAATGCAGATACAAGCCTTCAAGATGTTAAACAAAGTATCGATTATTTAGTAGGAGTAGGCTATTAATTAAATCACAAAAAGAACAGGAGAAATAAAAGATGATTAATGGTGAAAAAAAAGTAGAGAATCCGATCCGCTGGGCGATGGTAGGCGGTGGACGAGGTAGCCAAATTGGTTATATTCATCGTTCAGCTGCATTGCGAGATCATAATTTTCAGCTCGTAGCTGGTGCTTTTGACATTAACCCGGAACGTGGAAGAGAATTTGGCATCAATTTACATGTCAATCCAGAACGTTGCTATTCTGATTATAAAACGATGTTTGCAGAAGAGGCCAACCGTGAAGACGGCATTCAGGCTGTCTCGATTGCTACACCAAACGGCACTCACTATGAAATCTGCAAAGCGGCACTTGAAGCAGGATTGCATGTTGTATGTGAAAAGCCGTTATGCTTTACGGTTGAGGAAGCAGAAGAATTAGAGGCTCTCGCAAAGCAAAACAATCGTGTTGTTGGCATTACGTATGGTTACTCAGGGCATCAAATGATTGAACAGGCCCGTCAACTAATCGCCAATGGAGATTTAGGCGAAATCCGAATTGTCAATATGCAGTTTGCCCACGGTTTTCATTCTGAAGCTGTTGAAACGGCTAATGCCAGCACAAAATGGCGGGTGGACCCAAAAGTGGCAGGACCGAGTTATGTATTGGGGGATTTAGGAACGCATCCATTGTTCTTATCGGAAGTGATGCTGCCAAACCTGAAGATTAAAAAACTATTATGTACGCGTCAAAGCTTCGTCAAAAGCCGTGCTCCACTAGAGGACAATTCTTATACAATAATGGAATATGACAATGGCGCAGTCGGAACATTATGGTCTTCCTGTGTAAATGCCGGTTCTATGCATGGACAGAAGATTCGTGTAATTGGCTCCAAAGCCAGTATTGAATGGTGGGACGAACAGCCAAATCAGCTTCGTTTTGAAGTCCAGGGGAAACCTGTACAAATTTTAGAGCGTGGCATGGACTATCTACATCCAGCAGCATTAGCGGATGACCGTATTGGCGGTGGCCATCCTGAAGGCTTGTTTGAAGCCTGGTCTAATTTATATACTCGTTTTGCAATGGCGATGGAAGCATCAGATCAAGGGAAAATGCTGAATGATACTTGGTATCCAGGGATTGAAGCAGGTGTAGAAGGCGTACGGTGGGTAGCCAATTGTGTACGTTCCGCAGATCAAGGAGCTGTCTGGGTTGAATATCAGTAATAGAAAAGCAAGAAATAAACACGCTCTATTAAGCAGAAATTTCCTTAAAGAGAGTAATAATCTTTTGCAGAAAATAAAAAGAAATCGCTAAAATACCCTAACCCCTGAGCATCAAAGCGGCTTTTATAGTCAGGTCCCCGCCTGGCTGTTTTTTATGCTTTGCGAAACTTCACATAGATTTATGCTAACAACATGCTCCTACATCACTAATCATTTCCAGTAAAATTTCCTTGATCATTAAATGTTGTTTCTCTTCAAATCAGTTTACCAACACATCCTGTAGAAAAAATCCGCAAACAGCCTGCGGCTCTCTGAAAAGATCAATTTGACGACTGGATGCTGCTTCATCCTTTTCCTCTTCCTTATAATGGCTCAATCAAGAAAGAGTCCACTCCATCATTCAATTTGCTTCCTTTCTTCCTTCTTATTTCATTACGTACGTTTTTATTGATGTTTTTCTTTTCTTATTCTAAAAATTAAGTATCTATTTTACGTCTTTTATTTTAATGATTAATACAACTTTGTCATTTAACTTAATTATATACAATTTAATTATTTTAATTTAAATATTTATCATATATATTTTTAACTAATTATAATAAATAAAACAAAGGGAAGGTTTACTTTTTCGCCATGTACAGCGGATTGGAAATGCCCGATCGAATCGGAGAATTGATTGCCGAGCAAAAGAAACTGATGGAACAGATTAAGGCGAAAGAAGCGGAAAAGTCATTCAATCCTTTTGATGAATTTCAAGCATTGGATTTGAAGAAAGCAGCTACGCCAAAAACAAATTCATTTGAAGATTTATTTGGTGAGAAAGAGGAAGAGGATGCGAATAAGAAGGCGGCAAAAGGAGAAAATGACTTTGCTGCTATGTTCGGATCGGATGATCTTTAAAGAAAATAGCAAAACAGCCGCTTCTTGCTGAAAAGCAGAAGCGGGATTTAATTAAAACCAATGTGTAAAGGTATGTGTTGGTGAAAACTTTTGTTTTAATTAACGGAAATATTATCTGATAAACATTAATATGAAGAAGCAAAAATAAAATTTAGATGTCTGCTTGGGCAAAGGTTCAGACATATGTTTGAAATCTTATTTATTACTTCTTCTTGCACTAGAATCGAAAAGAGGAAACCATTCTCTTGAATGTAATACCATCACATAAAGATAAGGACTGTTATAAGGCCATCTTGCAACACCAAATCCCTGAAAGATATGTCTAAATGTTCTAAATGAATCAGTGCTTCCCACTTCAAGTGGAAGATAACCATCTTTAAGAGGTATTAACGTCTTAGTCCCTTTTGGATGATTTTGTTTTGCAAACCACATTTCTTCGTTCCATTTAAAAATCCCGTCATCATTTGCAGAAGCACCCTGTTGAGGAACAAATGTTGCTTTGCCTGGACAATCCGTATCCGCTATTTTTTCCAACAATTTATTGTTTAACTCAACCTTGCTATCTTGGTAGGGTCCTTGTCCGATTTCAATTGCAGCCGTTATAATGATTTCACTATGGATTCCAGCCCAAATATGTGCAAAACAATAAGCGTCTACAATATCTATATCAGGGTTAAATCTCGATTTTTGAAAAATAGAATCCACTACATATTTAGGTTCATAATGACCATTTTGTAATTTGTCTATATATCCATACATGAGGGGAAACCATTCTGGCTCTTTCAAAAATTTACTTTGAAGGTTTCTTTTAAAATCTAATCTCATCGTATTAGTCAATAGTAATACCCTCCTTTTATAATTATTTAAAAATTCAGATTATTTTTTGTTACTTGAATTATATAACTTTTCCGTTTAAAAGTCTGATTTATTCTATTTATAAGGAAATCTTTAATAAGTTCCAAGTCGAAGATAAAGGTATTAAGAAATTCAATGATCTAAGAATCAAATGTAATTTAGAAAGAATAGTGTTCTAAAAGTCTGTAAACCCGATAACTGAGAAAGCAGAATTTCAATAATGATGATGGAACGCCTTGTGAAGGGAAACTTTCATGCACGGTGTGGACCGGGGGAAAAGGTAGAGATTATCTCAAAACCTTACCTATCGGTATCACCTGTTAATTTTTAAAAAGAATATGATTTGGTCCATTCCAGTAACAGTGACACGAAAGGTTGTTAAAAACCTGTGTGAATCGGCTCTCGCAACTTGGCGTGACCTTGTGCAAGCCGCTTTGGAACACTTAGGTGGAACCTCAAACCTTGATGCGTTGTATCAGCTGTTAGAAGGAACAGATAAAGCGAAAAAGAACCAGCACTGGAAAGCAAAAATCCGTCAGACCTTGCAGATAGGAAAAGTATTTGCACCGATTGACCGTGGCATTTGGTCGCTTCAGCCGCTTGACCAAAATGATTCTTTCTTAAAGGGGGTTATCTAAATGGCAAAGGCAAAAATGCCCTCTTTAACCTTAGTTGAAGGCGCAACCCTTGAAAAAGGGGAACGGATTGAAGTGTATTTCAACATTCGGAAAGGCGGCTTTTCGATTAAATCAATCGACAAACAAAACCCATTAAACGGAAAGGTGATTGCTCATACAGATACCTTAATGATCGAGCAGGCAACCTTCCAATACAGTCAAAAAACATTAGAAAAGATACATGCCAAACAGCAAAAAGCTGTGTATGCCGTTGTACGGGGCTATTATGTTGCGACCGGGGATATGAGTGAGGAAACATCTTCATTTATGCCAGGATACTGCAACCCTTACACAACCGATCATTTTATTAATTGGCAGACAAAAGAAGAGATAAAAGAAGCGGATCTTGTATATTTTTACGACAAGTATTTCAACTACAAACAATAAAAAGTGAGAGAAAAGAGGATAATCAAATGAAAATTTCAAATGTAGAAGTAGTTAATACTGGCGGCGGCTGCCTAGTTACATGTATTTCGGTATCGCCAAAGGCCACAGATATTGAGGGATTGAAAATGATTGGCATTAACGGAGAAGGTGTTGTCGGTTACAGTAGTGAAGAAGTAACCGGTGACCTGGATGATGTGCTTTTCATTGCCGAAAATTTTGAAGATGCCATTCTTTTTATTGGTGAAGAGTTTGCTGCTGAATGCAAGCAAATCAATGCTGATAACGATGGTAGAATGCCCTACAAAAAATAAGGCGGGAATTTCCCGCTTTATTTTGCGAATAGCAGTTAAATTTTACAACATATTTGATATATTTACGTATGGGGTGATAAAAGTTGGAAGAAACAAAAGTTTTTGACAGGCTAGCACACATTACGAATGAATTAGATCAAGCTGTAAAAACAATTCGTTTGGCTGAAAATGATACTACTAATAAGGTAAAAGGCTGGGTGCTTCTGTGGTTTATTCTCCCCTTTATGTCAATGGGGAATTTAAAGGCGCTAACCAAATTGAAAACCTTAGACTTGTCTCCAGGGTTGCCTATGTATATTGGTGTGGGGCTTTATAGCATTTTAGTATCTGTCACAAGTATTAGCCCTATTCTCTTAGCGATTTGGATATTTATCGGCGCATATGCTATTTCCTTTGCATTTCTAGCTCCTAGAGCGATGTGTAACTTTAAGAGCGGATATTTCCGTTTTAAAGCATATGCATTATTCCGAAACCAGGAATACGAGCTTTTAAAGTCAGCACTGGCTGAAGGGGATGAATTTTATTTTCGTTCTATTCCAAGAAAGTTAGGGCTTATTATACAAAATAATCAACATTATAAACATATTTACGAACAAATTAACGCTTTTGTTAATCAAGAAAAGCGGGATTGGGAAATACGACTAGAACGAGCAATAGCTATTAGCGACGCTGAAAAAGAAGACTACAAGATGGCTTTAGAAGAATTTGATGATGAAGTCGGATCGTTAGTTGATGAACTTTCCGAAGTTCACTTAACGTTAAAATACCTTATTGAGTTCATAAAAAATACGAATACAGCATTATATCGTATGCATAACGATTGTTTTTCTGTTGCCGATTTGGTTAATATGGTCGGAACAGGAGTAACGATTTATGAACTTATTGAACAGGAAAGCGCGGTTGTCCTTCAAAAAATCTATGATGAAGGGACGTCTGGCATTAGTCCTCAATTTATTACATTAGATCAGCCATTAGCAGCTGCTAAAGTTGTAAATGAAGGGAAATTCGAAGAGCACATCATAGATGAACCAAGTGAAGGAAGGTTTGTCGTTTCGCGATTATTCAAAATGGGGTATAATAAAGTATGGGTCATAAACTTTCATCCGGATTTTACACAGGAGAAAGCATTGTTACTGACTATCCCGAATGAAGAATTAAATACTCGTGAAATTATGAGAGTCATTCACTCAATGTGTTTACTAATGCAAGAAAATGACCATTTAAAAAAGGGGGATTCTTAAAATGCCCAACAAAAGCAAACAAAATTTCAGATCCAAATTAGTTGAAAATGCGCGTTCTCAAGCAAATAATTCTTGGACTGCGAAGGGGTCTTCTTCTTTAAAAAGTTCCATTTTAAACAGTTCCAGTTTAGCAGGAAGCATGCTTGTAGAAGAGAAACAGACAAAAATTGAACAGAACGTTGAAAAACTACGCAGAAAACATGCGAAAGTTCTTTCTCAATAAAAAAAACGGCTCCTTGATTAAAAATTTAATCAAGGAGTTTTTATTTTTCCTCATCTAAGTTGGGATCATACCGCTCGGGAATCCATTTTTTTCTTAACTCATTATGTGTCCTTCTATACTTCTGCTCTTTTTCTGCTATTAATTGCTCCATTGATTTTCCCGCAGCTTCTTTACTACCGGCAATGAGCTTTTTTACATCCATCCATACCCTGCTTTCTAATTTAGAATAATCGCAGATCTTTCGTGTCCGTTACAGTATGGCCAAAGAAGTTATATTTTCTATCATATTCAGACTTTTTTATGGTATTAAAAAAAGCCGCCTTTAGGCAGCAGGAGAATACTGTTATAAACCTCTTTGGTCGGTATCACTTAGGTTTTGAAGTAGGTTTTACGCTTTTAATTAAACCAATTAAAAAATCGTTTCTTTTTGATCTCAGCTTTTTTTGCATCCTGTGTATTTTTAAGTGATTCAAGCAAAAGCTGATCCCGCTTATTCAACGAATCCTTAATATATTGCTGCTGCTCATCTAATTTCATCACTAATGCTTGGTTAAACTGCTCCTGCCGTTCGAGGCGCTCTAAAATGGTGTCTAAATCCTTCCTTATGTCACCCGATGAACGTTCTTCCATTTCCTCCGGTTCAGCTTTCGTTTCTCCCGTGGCAAAGTAGTATTCGATCTGCTTGATCGAATAGTTCTGCTCCCGGTTCAATTTTTGGATCAGCATGAGCCTTTCTAATGCCGGCTTATCAAAGTAGTGGTATCCATTCTCCCCTTGTACAGTAGGGATGTGTGTTTTTAATTCCCTCATCCAGTTTCGGACAACACTAGGACTTTCATTCACCTGTTTCGCCGCTTCCTTCACCGTTAAGCGCATTTCCTCAAGGTTTTCACTTAGGTTTTCAGCACGTTGATCTTGCGTTTGATTTGCGATTTTAATCATCCTTTCAAGGTAAGTTTCAACGTATGTGTCTGATAAGAAACCACATATAATGCCTTCTCAAAGGTGTGTGATGACTTTCATCAAGGTTTAGGAGTAGGTTTATCACTTATGTTTAAAGTTCGGTGTGTCTACGTAATCTCCTTTAAAAAATCAAATGATCATTTTGGTGATAAAAAGAAAAGGCTCTGTTAAAGTCCAATGTCGATAAAATCCGTATTAGTTTGTGCTACGCTATATAGACGAACTGTTGAGAAACTTTGCTTTTAAATTTATTGCTAAATAATGATATAATAGGAAAATAACCATTTATTTGAATTAACTGTTCTATTTTAAAAATAAGATTACAGTGAAAAATAGAAATGAGGCTTAGAACAATGCGGTCTTTAGTAGCAAACTTTTTGTTATCGCTTAGCTTGGTAATGGCCGGCTGCAGCGAATCGGCAAAAACGGAACCAACTGAAGGGGAGCTTATACTATATGATGATGAACTGTTCCCGGAAGAAAATTCGCGCCATCTGTTGGATCACACGACGATCATTGCAGGTGATGCCGTCCGCTTGAGTGAGCCGGCTAAAGTGATTGTCACGTATGAAATTTGGCAAAATGGCGAAATTGTCCAATCATACAGTTCTTTTTCGAGCAGCAGTACAGATAAGATTATTGCTTTTTCCGTTCGTCCATCAATCAATCAAGCAGAAAGGCTCACGCTCACTGTTTCTACAAATAACGGCTCTGCTTCACATGACTTACCAAAACCTGCATCAGAGTACAACTCAACCACCTACGGCACAATATTTATGAGCGAAACGCCGCTATTACCAGACCAAAAACAGGCTGTCTGGAGTATGGTCTCAACAGATGAAGCTGAAACGTCTCTGTCAGAGAAAGGTGTCAAGGCTGCAAAGTGGGGCTTGATTATTTACGTTGAAAGAGATGAATCCAAATAATTCGCTGGAAGACTGCGTTTTCTTTGTACTAACATGTCATATTAATAAATATAGTGCCTTCCTAAAGGTGTGTGATGCCTTCCGCAAAGGTTTAGGAGCAGGTTTATCACTTACTTTATTACTTATATTTTGAAGCAAGGAGGTAGAAGATGAAAAAAACTATAATTTGGATTATCTTAATCGTTGGAGCTTTATTCGGAGGAGTAGGGTGGAATTCCAATAAAAAGAATGAACAAAAATGAAGTAAATTCACATTCTTTAAAACACTTCACAAAGGCAGTTGGATGAGACCTTAAAGCCGAAGTAAGGGGTGGCATAAAAAATGATAAAAAACGCAGTAAACATTTTTTTCAGTATCTTATTTGTGGCTGGATGTGCAAATGCAAATACTAGCGATGGAGCCTATGCTGCGATAGTCAGGATTGATGGAGAAAACTATGTCGCCCAGGATTTAGTAGCTAATGATGAATTTACTGTAAAAGAACAAGTCGGTGAAGTGCAGCAAGTCACCGATAACATGCCGGAAGATGACTGGAGTGCCAATGCCTTTGAAAAGGGAAACAAAATATACTCTGTTAATGAAAAGGATAATATTTTTTTAATTGAAGAAAATGAGGGCCAATACACTATTCTTAAAGAAAAAGAAAATGAGACTGAATAAGATCAAGCATTAATTACCTCTTATAAAAAGCTGCACGTTTTTCGCGCAGCTTTTTGTGTGTTCAAATATCGTTTGTATCAAATTAATGGAAATAAACAGTTCGATTAGAATTTAGTGTTACCTTTATAAACTTCCTCGATTATATCCCCTGCAACTTCCTGCATACTGGTGCCTTTCTCTTCTGCTTCTTTCTTCAGCCATTCCTTAATCTCGCGTGGCAGGTACACGGAAAGCAATTCTTCTTCCGATTTCGAGAAATAGACCCGGAAACTCGTCAGTTTAAGATGTACACTCCACAACAACCTGCTCGCAACACCAAGAATGAATTTATAAATGTAATTGAAAAAGCCCTAGATTACAGTTCACCCAAAGGAGCAATAAAAGGCATATTGAATGCTTTGAAAGATAAATAAGACTGTTTTCGTTTATGTCTGATAAGAAATCAAATAAAGGGTCTTCTAAAGGTGTGTGACGACTTTCATCAAGGTTTAGGAGTAGGTTTATCACTTATGTTTAAAGTTCGATGTGTCTACGTAATCTCCTTTAAAAAATCAAATGATCATTTCGGTGATAAAAAGAAAAAAAGAGCAGCTGACTAAGCCGCCCTTTCTGCTATTAATAAGTTGGTTTCACTAAGAACATGGATGGATCTTTAACGAAAGTAGCATCCGTCACCGTTGTTTCTTGAAACGTCCCGCCATCAACGTTGTACCACTTGCCATTGATTTTCACTAGTCCTGATGCATGATTGGTGGTTGCGTGAATTGCCGTGCTGTACCCCATTCTGTCATAAAAGGCTGAAAGTGCCTGAGCATAGGAATCGCAATCATATTGTTTTGTAATCAACACATGATAAGCCGAATTTATTCTGTTATCCACCGCAGTAGAGGAATCTCCAATTCGGGTAGACACAGCTATTGATAGATTAACCAGTTTTATAATTTCCTCTTTACTTACCCCGCTGTTCACTAAAGATTTCAAGCTCAATTCAGCCATACCAATGTACCTCTCTTCGCGATTGGCATACGCTGGATCGCCTACATATCTTGCACCGTTTAAATAACTCTCAACACCCTTTAGATATAGGTCAGCCGTATTTAACTTTGTAAAATCAACGGAAGCTAGCGTTTTTTCCACTTCGTTCATGACTGCATCATACTCGGCTTGGTTTGTGCTGGCATATGTGTGGCTGCCATAATACATATCAATAGACCAACTGTAAGGGCCCGGCTTTTTCGCCGGTCTAGCAGGCATCCCGTTTTTCAATACTGCTTCCGAACCTGCACCATATGTAAAATTAATTTTTTTGGTGGCAGAACTGCTTGTTACTTTCAAGTTTGGGAAGAGCTTCGTGACCGCTTCGACGGATACCATTGTATTGCCGTTAATCGTAGCAACCGGTTCAGCCAGGGTGAACGTTTGGCCATTAATGTTTGCTGTGGTAGAGCCGCGTGTGACAGTTAGCACTTTCGATCCCGATTTCACCATAACCTTAGTTCCGCTCGCTGTGGAGATTTTGCCGCCCAACCGCTCAAATACCCCGCGTAGTGGGATCATAAAGCCTTTACTTGTTTTTTGCACGTTTACGCCAAGATGGACTTCCTTACCATTAAACAGCGTTTTGTAAGGAATATCTTCAATGGTCGCTGCTTGTACATAAGCAGTCTGATCAAGGGAAAGAGTAGCGGCCGGTGAGAAGCTCCCTAATAGTACAATTCCGCCCAACAATGTTCGAGTTAAAACTTTCTTTCCGGAGAAAGAGGCTATTTTATGTGTCACCATTCAATATTCACCTGCCATTATTCATATTTGATTTGTTTTTGCTACTGAGAAAGGCTAAAATCAGATAACCTATCATTCTATATACCTATCGTATAGTAGATGAATATAAAAGTGAATGGTTTTAATGGAAATAAACTGTTCAATTAGAATTTAGTATTACGTTTATAAACTTCCTCGATTACATCCCCTGCTACTTCCTGCATGTTTGTCCCTTTTTCTTCCGCTTCTTTTTTCAGCCAATCCTTAATCTCTCTTGGCAGGTACACGGACAGCAATTCTTCTTCCGACTCAATGCTTATCAATGCTTAATGCTTCATGTTCGGGGCTGTATCTTGCTCGGCCCTGTACCAGCTGGCGCTTTAAAAAACTAGCCATCTAAAGATAACCTCCATTTTTAGATTTTTTTATGCACTTCTTGAATTCGACAGGTAATTGGACCCGTTTTATAGAAATATAGATAGAATAGTTGAATGATTCGGGCTATTATATACATATCAAACTTAGGAGGAATATTTTTGTATAAAATACATAAAACTACAGCCCTTTTACTTTCTTGCTCGTTGCTGCTACCGACTGGTTCATTTGCTGAATCCCCTTCAACTATTCAAGACACACTTGGCGACTCAACGTACACTGTTACTTCTAATCCTAATCAAGTAAACAAGGAAACGGCTAAGCTAGCTGTAGAAAATTTAATAAAAATACAGGAGGATATACAAGATCTTAGAAATGGACACGTAGTTTTAAAAAATACATTTTTTGATGTAGATGAATTGCCAATTTCCTATCATTTTGTAGTCGAAGGTGCTAAAACTGATGCGTATTTTATAGTATCAGCGACAGACACAAGAAACCCATTCCTTCAGCAAGGGATAGGTGAAGGAATTGAGTTTTCAGGTCACACAGAAGTGGCAACGGGAGAAAAGCTTTACTATCTAGGTTTAGACACAGTTGTAGCTGCTAAAGATGCAAAAGAATTAAAGGCAAAATACGCAGAACAAAAAATAAAGTTATAAAAGAATTAAAAGAAGACAAAGAAAAAGTAAAGGCTAAAAAAGAAAAGAAAATTAAAGAAATCCCTACCATAACTGATAATGCTCAAGCAAAAATAGAAGAAGAGAACCTATCAATGATTGATGAGAAGCTTCAGGAACTAGGTACTTTAATAAATCAGTACGAAACGAAGGAACTAAAACCTAAAGAAAAGCAAGGCAAGAAAAAACCAATGTGGGATCAAGTCCTTAGCTCGGCTACTGCAACTGCCGAAACATCATATAGTGCAGCAGCTATTAATTATAGAGTTTTAGCGGTAGACCGTTTTTACCAACGCTTATCGGGTGTCCAATTTAAAAATACAGCTTGTGGGCCTACTTCAGGTGCAATGATTTTTGACTATTATTATGATGTAAAAGGGTATAACGTTCGTGATAATGCATATTTCGGGGGCGATGCCAATACATCAGTAGCAAGGCTCATCAATCACTTAACAGTAGAAATGAACACTAGCGGAACAATTGGTACTTATATGAGCGATTGGATCAATGGAATGTACACGCATACACGGGAAACCACATCAGCATTTTCACGAGTTACAGTATCAAATTTAGACTCCGATAGTTATGGTAACAGTCTAAAATACAGAAGTGCTATTAATAACGATAATCCTGCAGGCTTAAGGTTTGATCGTTTCTCAAGTTTTGAATCTGATGGTATTGAATGGCACTTTTTAGCTGGGATTGGGTATGATTTAAGTGGAATTTATGCAGAAAATCTTCAAGTATATTATTTAGATCCCGACGGGAGTGACTCTTCTGTTAAAAAGTTTGATTGGTCTGCAAATGATCAAGATTTTGTATTTGCACATTTAACTAGGTAATTTAATTAGGTAATTCTAAAGTCCTTAGATATCTAAGGACTCTTGTTTTTATTATTATTTATTGAAAAAATAGAGTGTTCATATTACAAAGGAGGGAGATTATGTCATCACATGGTTCAGTCACTGCTTTCATGATGGTTGCACCTATTTTTATTCTTGCAGCTGTTGCTTATTTTTGGCCTAAGTGGCGAATAGCTTTATTGTTTCTAGCTGTTACTGTGAGCACAATTGAAGTCATAGGTTTAATTTGGGAAAAAGATAATGAAAAACAAACAATAGTAGAAAACATGGATTATGTAAATTCTTATTTGAATGATAACTATCCAGGAGAAGAATGGATATTAAGAAGGAAAGAAGGAATTTCCCTTAAACATGGGGCAATTGAAGTGGTTTTCCTCAACGAGCCAAATCATGTTTATACTTACAATGTGGAAAGAGGAGAAGTATGGCAGTCAGGAAACCATTCAACAGAAGGTACCAGGGTTGAAATGAAACATGCGGAAGAGTAGGGAATAGGAAAAGGTTAATTTAGAATTAATCATAAATAAATATGAGTTTAATGCTTACATGATTTTTAAACAAGAAAAAATACCCTACTGGTTTACAGGTAGGGTATTAATCAAAGGACAAGGTTAGTATCTTGAGATATAAAAATAAAGGGGTATATTAGATGAGTCAGCCGCAATTTTAATTGAATGCCTTAAAAGTTTCGGTATTATCCCTGTTTTCGCCTTGTTCACGATTATAGACTTCCTCAATTATATCGCCAGCGACTTCCTGCATACTGGTTCCTTTTTCTTCCGCTTCTTTTTTCAGCCATTCCTTGATCTTTCGTGGCAGGTACACGGACAGCAATTCTTCTTCCGATTCAATGCTAATTGCTTCATGCTCTCGGCTGTACTGAATGCGGCCTTGTACAAGCTGACGCTTTAAAAAGTACCCTAATTCCTCTGAAACTCCACGTAGGATTGTATCTTTCATATGAAGGACAATGCGGTCCCCGATCAATTCAACATACAGATTAGCTGCCTTTACATGCTGGTAAATCAGATCCATCGCTTGATACGTAAGGGAATACTCAGTAGGCAATTTTAAAATCGCATATCCAGGTGTACCGGTTCGTTTGCCGAACTCAACGGAATAGTTAGGTGTTAACCTATGTGTATAAATTCCTTCATTATAAGAGAAGGTCTGTTTTGTCGCCGGATCAATGAAGTACCATTCCCCTAATCCTTCACGCATTAGCCGAGCTTCCGGCAGGGAAGGAGAGGAAAAACGCTGATAAACCGCTTCTTTTGTCTTTTTGTTGTAATACTGGCGCTGTGTAAGCCGGTCTTCTTGAATCCTCTTTTGATAACGTTCGCTAAATTCCTTTAGGTCACTTTCATGAATTAATGTGGCTGTTCGTCCTAATACTTTGCCTGTTGTAGAAGGCAGGAGCCCTTCATTAATATATGTAGTAATAGAAGCCCGGTTTGTATGCAAGCGTGCAGCTGCTTGGTTTAAGGACATGCCGGTCGGTTCTTCGGGCATTGCTTCAATAAACCGTTCCACTTCTTCTTTTGAAAATAGATGCCCATGATGCCCGCTCCACGGATCTTCCACGGGTGTCAGTTTTCCTTCTTGTACGTAAACATGCACCGTTGGAACAGATCGTTTAATCAGTTCTGCGACTTCTTTTGTTGAGTAATACTCTGGATTCGACATATGTGTACTCCTTTGTTTCAATTCATCTTTACTATTTCGAGTTCTTCGTTCAAGATAAGTTGAGGTTACTTGGACTTTCGTTGAGACTTTTCCCAAGCCGCTTGAACTGCGCCATTTAACACTTCATAGACATCGTCATCTAAAGCGTTGTCTCTAAGTACGGTTAATATAAAACCTAGCTCATTTATATCAATGTCCGCCTCCTTTTCATTCAATATGCTTAGGGCACTCTCCATTGAAATACTCATAAAAAACCCTCCTAAAGTGTTTTTTTCGCTTAAATGCTTAAATTAATTTATGGTTTTCCATGATCGGTTTTATTTACGCATAACATTCCCATAAATGGTGCATACTGGTACTGGATTTACATTCCCGCTCCTAAAGTGTTGATGCTTTTACAGCCGGATCAAACCTCTGGCTGTTTTTGCTGTGCATTTATTCAAGAAAAACACTTTTTTACATAAAAAGCATACGATAATCCATTTGGCTAAGGCTGTCATTACGGACATTGGTAATCCACAAGCCCATTTCCTTCGCAAAGCGATACGCCAGTAGCTCGGATTCAAAAAAATCCGAAAACCGGCCTAACCCACCTTCAAATGTGGCGATCACGACGGGATGCTGCTCCATCTTCAATCCTCAATTTCTCTTAAAATCGGATTCTGCTGAAAGATTGATGCGGCATTTAATCAACTCCTTATAAACATGAAATCCATGAAACTAGCTAATGGTATATGTACATTATTCTGCATGTTCTTCTTTTTTTAAAATGACTTTCACAAATGAAGTTATTAGGTTCTCTTTATCTCTTTCTTTCTCTTTTTTTCTATAAATAATTTATCACATATTTAATTAATTAACAATTTTCTATCTTTTTATTCATAATATTAATCATTTTTATTTATAATTAATTATAAGAACCCAAACAAAGAGGACGTTTTTTTCACTAAATTAAAATAATTAAAAATAAGATTAATTAAATAATGATATAATTAAGTAACAAATAAAATAATAAATATAAAATAAACTTTCATAAATAAGAATTTTTATATTAATTATATTTAATACTCACTAATTTTAATAAAAATAGAAATGATTATAGCAAAAGAAGAAAATTAGATTTAATGAGAGATAAAAGAAGAAAGAGACCAAATGAGGATAGGGAGAGGGACGCAGCATGTTTGAGCTGACAAAAAATAACCAGCCGCTTTTTCCGGCTAATACAATAGAAACAGTCGGCCGGCTGTTAGAACGAATCGAACAGGCAGAAAAAGAAAAGGAAGATCCGTTTTTTTATTTTGACGATAGAGATGTGCTTCATTACTATTTGTATCGCAGTATCAATTTAAACAAGGAAGCGGAGCGTTCAGACCGGACCATCAAAGAGTATGAAAGGGAGCTGTCTCAGCTGATCGAGAATATGCTGCAGTTTCCACAGGAAATCGGGCTGGATATTGAGCAGATTGAAGAAGGGTCCTTATTTAAAAGTTTGTCGCCGCGGCATCTGCGCCGGTACCAATCCTGGCTTGCCGAGGAAAGCCTGCATGTAAAAACAAAAGGGCCTTATTCACCAGCGACTCTCGCGCGGAAAACGACCATCCTTAAGAGTTTCTTTCGTTTTTTGCACGAGAATCGCTATCTCAAGCAGTCCATTCACCAAGGTTTGCGCCCGGCAACCGTCCGGAAAGATGATCGCCCGAACCGTGACTTGGGACCGAGTGAAGTCATTCAGCTGCTGGACTATTACCAGAAGCGCAATCCTATTATGTTCAGTCTGATTCATGTATTAGTGGGAACCGGAATGCGGAATGATGAGCTGTGCCGCTTAAAAGTATCGGACGTCCGTTTTGACCCAATCCTTGGCGGTTTTTACTTACATGTAATCGGTAAGGGAAATAAACAGCGGGATATTCCGCTTCGAGACAAGGTGATGGACAGCATTGTGCTGTACCGGAAAACGCGGCTCCTGCCGGCAGACTTCCCAAGCGACAGTGATGAACCGCTTTTTCCGAACAGCCGGTGGAAAGCGTTCCGCCCATCTTACTTCGCGACAATGCTCGGGGACGAAATCGAGAAGGTGCCGATCTTATCGATCCAGGCACGAAAGAAGAGAATCACCCCACATGAGTTTAGACATAGCTTTGCGATTATCAGCTATATGAATAACAGTGATGTGTATGCGATCATGCGTGCACTTGGCCATGAAAAAATCGAGACAACCATGATCTATTTGCAGAAGATTATGGAGCGGGAGCAGCATGTGGTTCATCAGTGGAAGGACAATGCGCTGGGAAGGTATATATAATAGAAGAAAAGCGGAAAATGACAATCTTTTTTTTTTAAAAGCATAAGGATTTAAGAAGCCATATCGATCTTAAATTCATATTTATGGGATGCGAACATATTTCTATTGATATTATTTAAGGTAATAAAAACCTATCTCTTTGATGCTAAAAATACAAAAAAGTGATGCATTAGACATGGTTTCTATGTAACAAATATTAGTACTAATAGGTATTTATGTTAAACTAGAAGAGATTATTTTCGAATAATATATATCATTGTCGATTAAGCCAATCAAAATCCTCAAAATTTGCTTGATTAGGAGGTATTTATGGTTGAGGAAATAGTAAAGGGCGAATCTTACTATTTTATTAATAAAGAAATAGTTATTGTAAAACAAGTCAATCTATTTAATTTAGCTATAGTGAGATATGTTGATTCTATTAAAGAATTCGTAGTGGATATTAATTTTATCGACACCCAGCCTTCAAAAGAAACGTTTATATCTGTAATTGATTTAGAAGGGGGAAAAAATAGGTGATTCTTGACTTTTTAGACACCTCTTTAGATGGTCATAGTTGGGAGAAGTTATGCATATCTTGTTATACCATGAAATATCAAGATCAACATTTTACAGAAGTACGAGCTGAACATAAAGGCGACGGTGGAATCGAAGGATTTACAAGGTCTGGAGTTGTAATTCAATGTTATTGTCCAAATGATCCTAATTACTCACGAGACGACCTCTATGAGAAACAGAGAGAGAAGGTCACTAAAGATATTGGGAAGTTTATTGATGAAAAAAATGCAGGTGTTTTAAAAAGTTTGGGTTTATCCGGTATACGAGAATGGCATTTTGTTGTTCCGGAGATTAGAGACAAAAGAATCATCCAGCATATGGCTTCTAAGACAAAATTGGTAAGAGAAACAAGAGAGAAGAATCCCGAATTTTATGACTATATTGCCGAGGATTTTGACATAATTATAAAAACCGCTGAAGATTTTAGAGTGGAGCTTACAACGATTTTAAGAAGTAATTTAACTAATACAAAGTTAAGCTTTGCTATTTTGCAATCACCACAGATTGATTGGACAAAATGTCCAGCTGATAAGGTGGCGAATGTTACAAGAAAATTAATTGCTATAAATCCTTACTTGGCTGAAGATAAAGATGATCTGAACACCCTTTTAGAGATGTATATGTCTGCATATATCTCTGGGATTGCTTTGATAGAACAATTAGGAGAAGGTTTTCCAGATATAAGGAAGGGCATATTAGATTTAGCTGAGCAATATAAAAGACATGTTAAAGCTAAAACACTGTTAAATAGCGATAGATCTTTAAACAATAAGGTCTTTAATGAAATATCAAATGATTTTCAGCAAAAATTAAAGGCTGAGTTTAAACATATAAGTGACGCATCTATTATGAATTTGCAGATGTCTTTAATTGCTAGTTGGCTTGCTGATTGTCCTATGGAATTCAAAGGGGCAGTGAAAAATGGATAACGACAATTTTATATTAACAGATCAAATAATTTTTGATCCTAAACCTGAAGCTGTTCCATATCAATATAGACTGAGTTATAAGATAGCTTTAACTTGTTTAATACTTGGAATGGCATGTGGAAGAGGTGGTTGTTCACTATCTAAATTACATTTAATAAGTGTATCAATGTATTCAGAGAAAGAAATGAACAATCTGTTAAACTATGTTAACGGAAAGCCTGATACATACTTAGTACTTAGATATGATCCCACTATTAATAAAACCGTTGACTTTATGCTTGCTGAAAATATTTTATTCCAGCAAGGCAATGGTTTATTTCGTTTAACGAAAAGCGGAAAAAATTTTTTAGATAGAATAAAAAAAGACAAAGAACTGTTGAAAAATGAAAAAGACTTTTTAAATCAATTATCTAATGGGCTAACTGAGTATTTGATTGAATTGATAAAAAAATCACTGTTGGGGTGAATAAAATGTTACGAGTAAGGCGATTGAAAGTAGAAATAGTGACCGAGTTTGACGTAATAGGTTTTGATGATGCTTTTGATGACGATATGAATATCATTTGTAGTGATGAAAATACAAGTGGTAAAAGCTCAATTCTATCTAGTATTTATTACGCTTTAGGATTAGAAGAAATCATTGGAGGTAAAGGATATAACGTTTTAACTTCTGCGTTCAAAACAAAAGTTCATTACGATAATAAGGATTTAGACGTCATTGAGTCAAAAATTTTCCTCGAGATATTTAATGGAAATGAAGAAGTCACTATCCTTAGAGCAGCTAAAATGGAAAATAGAGAATCAAATTTAATGACAGTTTATTATTCGGAAATGAATAAAATATATGACAAAGACACTAAAAAAGAAGATATGTATGTGCATTTGCAAAATTCCGCAACTAATAATAAAGGTTTTTTTACTTTCTTGGAAAATTTCATAGGCTTGGACTTACCTTATGTTCCAACAAATGATGATAAAGAGAGAAAGCTTTATTTGCAATTAGTATTTTCGAGCATGCTAATTGAACAAAAAAGAGGGTGGTCTGACTTGTTTTCGGGAATGCCGCATTTCGGAATAAAAGAACCGAAAAAGAGGGTTATAGAGTATTTATTAAACATGGACACTCTTAAAAACGAAAAATTAAAACATAACTTAAAAATAGCTAAGCGAGAAATAACAGAAAATTGGAACGGTTTATATAATAACACAGTTAGAAGTTTAGGGGATCTTGGTTTATCAATTATCGGGGTTAATAATGAAGTGAAAATCCTGGATGATGAACCGATCAATATAGTTTTTCAAGAACACGATAAAGTTTATTCACTAGAAGAGTATATAGAACAAAAAGAAAATGAATATAATAATTTAATCAAAACAAAACCAAAAAAAATTGAAAACTTTAATGAGCTTAAAGAAGAATTAAATAAAATCGACGAGGAAACAATTAAGTTTGAAGAAAAGATTAGAACATTAAAAATAGAATTCAACAATGAAAAAAATAGTTTGGATAGGCTGTTAAGCAGTTTGCAGATTATACAGACTGATATTGTTAATAATCAAGACGCAAAAAAATTAAGAAGTCTAGGATCAACTGAAGGATTTAAAACATTTAAAGATATTTGTCCCACATGTCATCAGACTATTTCAGACTCTTTATTAGTTGGGCAGAATAGCGACAATGAAGTAATGAGTATCGATGATAATATTAAGCATTTAAAGTCACAAGAGAACCTATTTGAATTTGCTATTGAACAAAAAAAAGCTAATCTTATTAGAATTGAAAAAGATTTGAGTAATTTAGAAAAAAACTTGTCTAAACTTTATCAGCTTGCAAGAGTTACAAGGAATGATATTTTTGAAATACATGGATCGATATCAGAAGCAACTATATATAAAAAGGTAGAGCTAAGTAAAACATTAGATGAACTGAAAAAAATAAGTAACCAAACAGGAGATATAGAAGATATGTTTAAAAATCTTTCTGATAAATGGAAAGAGTACTTAAATAACTATAAGAAACTCCCTGAGAATAGACTGACTGATTTAGATGAGACAAAAATAAGGTCGTTAAGAAACAATTTTGTAGCTAATCTTAAGGAATTTGGTTACAGAAGTTCCGCAGATATTGATAAAGTAATGATTTCTAAAGATACTTATATGCCTATAATTGAGAATTTTGATCTAAAATTTGATTCTTCAGCCAGTGATCATATTAGAAGAATATGGGCATTTACTATAGCTATGGTTCAAACGTCTGATGAGTTTGATGGTAATCATCCTGGAATTTTAGTATTTGATGAACCTGGTCAACACAGTATAATTGTTAAAGATATGGAAGCATTTTTAGATCGTTTAATTGAAATTTCTTCAAAGAATCAAGTTATAGTTGGGATTACTATTAAAGAAACAGATACAAAAAAACTTATATATAAAAAAATAAACAGCGGTTCTAACGGAATTGTAATTCAGGACAGAGCATTTAATAAATTAAGATAAAGTACTGTAATTCTTTTAAGCCTTTGTGTACATTCGGAAGTTAGTTGAATAAGCTAAATTTAGTATTTATAAGGGACATTTTTAAATAAAAACAGACCCTAGCTATTCAGCAAAGGTCTGTTTTTACGTTATAAGGCTGAAGAATATTCATAATTCATACCTTATCTTCATTAAAGTGGGAAGAACTATCGTAGTTCCCATGTGTATAGTTTATTCAACTTGAAGCTAATTATGTGTAGAAAAATTCAAAATAAAAACACCTTAACTATTCAGTAAAGGCATTTCTGTAGTAATGAGCGAAGAACTATCGTAATTCCCTCATATCCTTCTGTAAATTAAGGAAAACTATCGTAAACCTCAACATCAGATTATAGGTTAATTTTAAGCTATCTCGAACAAATTGTCAAAGAAAAACTTTTAAATCTTTTACGGTAAAACTTTAAATCCAAATCTTTTTTGTAATTCATGGCCGCCATCATATAAGGCTGCATTAATTAAAGGCAGTATGCCAGGGTTTTTTGGATTCAGCCCATTGCAATGACGATTTAATGTACCCGGAACAAAATCTGCTAATTGAAGCCCAATATTGTTATCTGCTTTGATTTGAAAGTTAATATTTATTAGTCGATCTTGAAAAGCGTTTGGATTGTAATACAACGTTCCATTTGCAATGATTTTGTGATACGTGTTTCTTAACCTTATATCGTCAGTGGTGTTGATGCCCTCGATATAAACTTGACCCTTTGCGTCGTTGTTTCGTAAAAAATGAACAAAATTTTCAAGAACAATTTGTAGAACAATATAATATTCATCGTTTAACTCACTGTCACTATAATAAGTTTTATAGTCGTTAATATGAATAGAAGCTCCAATTGTGGTTAATGAGAAGTTTCTAAAGATGTTGGCCATGCCTTGCCAAAATTCATTTCGTTTTTCTGGCTGTCTTAAAACAGTATACTGATCTTTGGCAGCCCGCACTTCTGACTCGTGAAGAATGATTTCAGTGTTGCCGAACACGTTATTCTTTAGAGCACGTACTTCAGGAATTATTTCATTCTCGTATGTTTCTTTTTTAATAATAAGACCAGCTAAACACAAATGATGAATATTCTGTCCGTTTGGTTTCGATTCATCAAGGAACAAATAGTATTCTGTACTCATAATTATTCCCCCAATGCCTAATGTCGTCATCTAAGTATATCAGTATCAGCAATTAGTTAAATTGCTAGGAAAAAATATACTATGTTATTGTCACAATATTATATTCCATGTCTAATTCGCGTATTATATACAATGATTAAAAATCAAAGACGTTGATTTGAAATTAAAAACTTTTCTTGTTAATAATCTTATAATTTTATTATCTATTTTTGTCGATTGATCTCATCGCTATACGTTTTAGCCAATTCATTATTAAAACTTTCAAGATCATTAATTAATTTTTTCATCTTTTGAAGAATTGGAATATCCTTTTCATCAAGAAGAAGCACATCCACCGATTTAGCGACATCCTCTAATTTATTTATTGATTCGACGACTCCACCATAAAGCTTAGAAACTAAAGTGGGTTCTCCTTCAATCTCATTAGGGTTATAAGAATATGTCCCTCTAGACACATTGAAAACGCTATTTTTTCGGTTTTTAATCAAGGAATGAAGAGAACCGCTTATAGTTCCGTCTGTGATTTCCTGAGTTGATTTCAAGGAAATTTCTTTCTTTATTTCAGGAATTGTAAACTCTTTTCCGGGTTCACTTTTTAATAAAGATAAAATAATTTCTTTAGCTTCTGAGGTAGGCGTTTTTCCCAATAGTGATCACTCCAAAACTATTATTATCTTTACAATACAATAAACTTTAATAAAAATAAAACTTTTTATAAACTTTATAAAAATTGTAAAGTTTTGATGATAATTTATTTTAGGATTTTAACAAGAAAGTAAATTTAAAATAAGATTGAAATGCAAAATAAAAAACATATCAGGGTACTACCATTTATCGTGTCACTATTGAGACAGCTCGGCTTTTCCAATCGAATCTAAGCATTAAAGGGTAACAAGTATTAAGAGCGATGTCAGTTTCACTTTTGGGATCTAGAAAATTAAAAAAGAAGGAGCAATAACAGTCTTCGTGCTGTCTTTGCTCCTTTTATATATTAAGCATTTAATCTCGTAGGGGTTATTGCGCTTCTTTTCACAACATTCAATGTCCGCGGCTTTCCCTGTTCCCAAGTTACATATCCGGACGCCTTTAAACGATCAAGATGGCCTTTTACGGTCGAGGAAGACTTTAACTCAACCGCGTCACCTGTTTCACGAATAGACGGGGGATAATTTTTGACACTGACATAGTCATCTATAAACTGGAGCATTTTTTCCTGGCGTGCAGACAGTTGTTTAAGCATAACCCTTTCTCCTTTGCGGTGCTTTTCCTGCTGCTAAAATGTTGGACCGCTTAAATTTCCGGATCTGTTGTCTCTTTAAGCAGTAAGCTTGGATGTGAATATTATCTATTTTCCTAACTATAATACTTCGATCCGTAATCGTATGATCATCAGCCATGTACATAATGTATTATTGGCTTTTTTTGTTCCAGCGATATGTTAAACAATCCATTCATTTTAACAACCTCCTCTTCATAACCTCATTATACCGAACAAACGTTCATTATTCAACAAAAAAACGAACATATTTTCGGTGAAAAGAGGAATAATAAAAAAAGTTTTCATTGTCAGCAGGAATATTTGTTCTTATACTGAATTATATAGTATATACGAACATATATTCTCGTTGAAAGGAGTTATCTTGGATGAAGAAATTGTATAACGACCGGGGAATGATGAAATGGCAGGGACTCATCCTAGCCGAGCATGCTGAAATGATGGAAAGGGACAAAAGCAAACCTTTGAAAACGGACATTTTATTTGACGAACAGCAATTGGAGGAATTCGACCGGATCATTCAAAGCTCACTCCATCTAGAAAGGGAAGTGGTGTTTAAGATGAATACTTTCGGTGACCATGATCTTCTGCAGGTAAAGGGGATTGTCTCAGAGTTTTGCCGGCTGCCCGGCCAGCATCCCTATGTAAAGCTGAAAGGATACAGTTCCAGGTTTCGATTAGATGAAATGGTTTCGACTTCATTTGCCGCGGGAGACGAGGAATATGGTGAGGCTGATTGATGATGAATACTTGCCGCGCAGGGATGTATTTTGCATTGACGTGAAATCCTTCTTTGCCAGTGTAGAGGCCGTGCGCCGCAGGATTCATCCGCTGCATGCCTATGTGATTGTAATCGCCCATAAAGAACGGTCCGGTTCTGTTGTACTGGCTGCCTCACCACGGGTAAAAAAAGAATTCGGCATCAAAACCGGATCGCGAAATTATGAAATACCGAAAGATCCGCGGTTAATCATTGTCGAACCCTCTATGGCTCTTTATCTGAAAGTAAATAAAATGATCCTGGATATTTTTCGGCGCTTTGTAGCAGAAGAAGATCTGCATTGCTATTCCATAGATGAAGCATTTCTAGATATAACAGCCTCAAAAAGGCTCTTTGGTGGAGATAAATTCACGATCGCCCGCACCATTCAGCGTACAGTCTGGCAGGAGCTGCGCCTGGTTGTCACAATAGGGATTGGCGACAATCCTCTGCTTGCGAAGCTGTCACTTGATAACGAAGGAAAAAACGCTCCTAATGGAATTTCTTACTGGTCATATGAAGATGTCCCAGCGAAGGTTTGGGCGATTGACCCTATAACAGACATGTGGGGGATTTCTAATGGCTACGCCAAGGCTCTTTACAATATAGGAATTGAATCGGTAAAAGATCTTGCTCATGCAGATAAGTGGAAATTAAAACAGAAATTTGGTGTTCTTGGCACGCAGCTCTACTACCACTCTTGGGGAATTGACTACAGCGTTCTATCTGAAAAAGTAGGAGCGCGTGAAAAATCTTTTTCCAAAGGGCAGATTCTGCTGCGGGATTATGACAGGGAAGAGGAGATCATGATTGTCATCAAAGAAATGACAGAGGATGTGGCGATGCGTTTACGCCAGCATGGGACTGCTGCATTAGGGATTGCGCTTGGCATATCTTACAGCCGGGATATTGAGGACCGCGGCTTTAGGCATCAAATAGTGCTTCCAAGAAGTACAAATAAGACAGCTGAACTGTGTGAGCACTTTGTTCGGCTGTTTAAAAAATATTGGAACGGACAGCCAGTACGCCAGATCCATGTAGTGTGCAGTAAATTACAGCCAGCAGCACATGAACAAATGGATTTATTTACACCCCCTGAACTGGATGAAAGACGCCGTGTTCTAGATGAAACAATCGATCAAATACGTGACCGTTTTGGCAAAAGAGCGATTTTTCATGCGTATAGTCTAATGAAAGGAGGCACTTATCTGCAACGAGCCGGACACATTGGAGGGCATAAAGGGGCTTGTTACTAAATCCGCATAAGGTACTAGCATGCAGCTAGTACCTTCTTTTTGTTCGTTACGCATGCGAAATATATTTTTATATTAATATATATTTGAGTCAATTTCATAAATCAGCTTTTTCAAATGTGCAGGCTTCGCCCGCTGTCGTTTTTTGTTTTTTTTAAAATCAAGCTGATTGCTTCATCCCATTTAACTGTGCATTAAGGCGGTCAACAGCCAGTTTGCTGGCATTGTAAATAAGCGTCACGATCCTAAAATGAAGCCTGGCTTTCTTTCCAGTGCGGTGACGGACATTATTCAGCTGAAAGTGACACACAAAATTAAAATTCGATCACAAAAAATGAAAGGCATGAAGCTAGGCTATGCCAGAGCCAGCACGATTGGTCAGGGTTTAGAGACGCAGATTGAGCGACTGGAATTGGCTGGTGTGAAAAGAGATCAATTATTTATTGAAAAAGTGACCGGTACCAAAATGGCAGCAAGAGAACAGATAAAAGCACTCCTAAAACATGCCGTCCTGGTGATCATATTCATGTAACCGAAATTGACCGTTTGGCCAGAAGTATTCTGGTGTTCTCAGCATCAATTTGTCTTTCGGCGCGTCACTGCTAGTAAAGTCTACTTTTTCGGGAAAATATGTGCTGTATAATCCAACAGGTAATGAGAAGTCCTTTTAAACAGAATAATTTTACCTTAGCACTATTAAAATAAGACACAGGTAAGATCTCTTCATATAACTTACCCATTGACGATGCAATTCACTTGCCGAAATGAGCGCTAATTATCTCTTTTATTTGCAATCTAGGTGATAGCATCACATAAACAAGAGCGTATTGATCATCTGCATCACACTTTGCATTCGTATTAATGCTGAAACGAATTTGCTTTTCTTTTGGGAATATTATAGGACGAGTTTAGGATTGTTTTCAATTACCTCCTGGTTAAATGGTTGACATGATTTTCGTTCGATTAGCTCTGTGTCGACAAAGATTTTTAACTTGTCTGTTTCAAATTGATTTATTTCACGAAGCAATTTTTCTACCGCGAGCAATGCAATCCTATCTTTTTTGACATGAATTGTTGTCAGCTCCGGTGTAATGACCTGAGATTCAAGGATATTATCAAAGCCGATGACCGAAATATCATGAGGAACACGCAACCCCAGCTCTGTCAATGATTTAATGACACTGATTGCCATGTAGTCACATTCACAAAAAAGAGCCGTAGGTAGATTCTCTTTTAATTCCTGAATCTGTGTTTGAAATTCAGGTGTAGATTGAATAAGCGTTGGCGACATCACAAATATATGTTCATCAGCTACAGAAATCTGATGTTCATCCATTGCTGTAAAAAATCCTTTTTTTCTCATATCAAAATTATACATGCGGGATTCGGAAGAACAATATCCGATACGCGTATGTCCTTGTTCAATCAAATACTCCCCAGCTTTATAAGCCCCGTGCATATTATTCATGACGACAAAGTTCACATCCAGCATGCCATAGCATGTATCCAGAACAACTAGGTTCGGATGGATATTGGCCACCAATTTAATCTGTTCCGCTGTTAAGTTTGTTCCGAGCAACAAGATGCCCGCAGACTTTTGCTCATCCTCCAACCGGTTGATTTCTTCAAACAAATTCTCCGCTTTAACAGAAGACACCATTAATGAATAACCTGCAGCGTCAGTATGACGATCTAAACTGTTGATCAATTCCATAAAAAACGGCAAAGATTCATATTGCTCCGTGACAATCCCTTCATTTGTACACGCAATGAAACGGAATGCTTTCGTATTTTGTCCTGATATTTCATCTGCTCTTACAATTGGACGGGGAACGTAGCCATTCTCTTTAGCAATTTGCAACACTTTTTGGCGTGTTTTTTCACTAACACCATTTTTCCCATTTAGCGCTAATGATACCGCTGATTTGGATACATTCGCTAATTTAGCAATATCATTTATCTTCAATTGTTTATGCACCTGCCTCTTTTCGATCAAAATTATTTAGTTAATTCTATTATAACTCAAATAAAAAAGTTTAGCTAAATTTTAGCTATATTCTATTATATTAACCGTTTTCACTAAAAAAACAACGAAATTAGAGAGTTTTTATAAAAAAATTTAGTTTTTTCGAAAAATACATTGACTGTTTAGACAATAAATTGATATGATTCCCTCAACAACAACTAAAATAGTTTAGTGAATGTTTATGAGGAGGAGTAATTGTGGAAAAATTAGTTCTTGGATATGCACCGACGCGCCGGTTTACATTCAGCAAAGAAGATGCAATGAAATATAAACAATTAATTAAAGAAAAAATGGAGAGCTTTGGTTTAGGAATAGACATTGTTGATTTAGAAGGAATCAATGAAGAAGGTCTTTTGTATGAACGTTCTGAAGAAGCGGCTATTATTAAGAAGTTTCAAGACGCAAAAGTAGACGCTGTCTTTTTCCCTCATTGTAATTTTGGAACAGAAGATACAGTCGCAAGGGTTGCAAAAGCGATCGGAAAACCCGTTTTATTATGGGGACCTCGTGATGAAGCGCCTCTTGAAAACGGCATGAGGCTACGAGATACACAATGCGGCTTGTTTGCTACAGGCAAAGTGTTAAGAAGATTTAATGTAAAGTTTACCTATATTACCAACTGTTCCGTTGAGGATCCTACTTTTGAGCGTGGTTTCAAAAATTTTATCGGAGCAGCAAACGTTGTTAAGCACTTTAGCAGCTTACGAATTTTGCAGATTTCAACACGCCCGTCCGACTTTTGGTCTGTCATTTGCAATGAGGGAGAACTCCTTGAGCGATTCGGTATTCAAATTCATCCAATTACATTAGATGAACTAAAGCAAAAAACACTGAAAATTGAAAAAACAGATACGCCAGAATTACTGGAAGCGATTCAGTATATTAAAACGACACTTGATTGGAGTTCGGTAACAGAAGAAAATGTACGGCGTATTGCTTCATTAAAAGTAGCCATGAAACAGCTTGCTGCGGAAACACGAAGTACAGCGATTGCGATCCAGTGCTGGTCGACTCTTCAAGACCTTATTGGTATTATGCCTTGTCTTGCAAACGCTATCTTAACAGATGAGCAAATTCCGGTCACGTGTGAAACCGATATTCATGGCGCCATCACATCGATTATGGTGCAGGCCGCAACACTGAATACACATCCAACTTTCTTTGCGGATATTACAGTGCGTCATCCTGAAAATCCGAATGGAGAATTACTATTCCACTGCGGCAATTTCCCTGTTTCGCTCAGCGTGGAAGAAAAGCCAAAGTTAAATAAGCACTTTTTATTTGATGATCATTCTCCGGGTACACATGAAGGTGAAATTAAAGGCGGCAGCATGACATTAGCCCGCTTTGACGGAGATCACGGTGAGTATTCTTTGTTTCTTGGCAAAGCGAGAGGCATTGAAGGACCGTTTACACGCGGATCATATGTATGGGTGGAAGTAAACGACTGGCCATTATGGGAGGAAAAGCTGGTCAAAGGGCCGTACATTCATCACTCAGTCGGCATTCATGCGAATGTTGTTCCGGTGCTGTTTGAAGCATGTGAATACATTCCGGGACTCACCCCTGATCCAGTTGATCCGACAGAACAGGAAATTCGGGCATGGCTTCGCGGCAGTGACTTAAATAAACCGAGCATGGTTGTGTCGCAATAATTTAAATAAATAAGGAGGTTTCATCATTGGCAAATATTGAAGCGTTAAAGAGAAAAGCAACGGAAATTCGAATGGACTTATTAACGATGATTTACGCGGCGAAAACAGGGCATACAGGCGGATCTCTTTCGAACACTGATATTTTAACAGCGCTTTACTATCATATTATGGACGTTGATCCTGCCAGACCGGACTGGGAAGACCGGGACCGGTATGTACAAAGCAAAGGGCATGCGGTCGAATCATATTGGGCGATTTTAGCGGACAAAGGTTTTTTCCCAAAAGAAGAATTAAAAACATTCTCCCAATTTAACACGCGTCTTATTGGCCACCCGAACAATAAAGTGCCGGGTGTGGAAATGAACACAGGCGCACTTGGACATGGACTCGCTATTTCGGTCGGAATGGCTCTGGCCGCAAAAAAAGATGGAAAGTCTTATAAAGTATATACGCTTATGGGCGATGGCGAACAGGCGGAAGGGTCAGTCTGGGAAGGCGCTATGGCAGCATCACAATATGGGCTGGACAACCTGGTCGCCATCATTGACCGGAACCGATTGCAGATTACCGGCAGTACCGAAGATGTCATGTCGCTGGAGCCGCTGGCAGACAAATGGAGGGCATTTGGATGGGAAGTCGTCGATATCGATGGAAATGACATGGAACAGGTTGTTGACGCATTGGAGCAGGCACCGAAAACAGCTGGAAAACCGACATTAATTATGGCGAACACGGTCAAAGGTAAAGGCATTTCTTTTGCCGAAAACACCGTCGGGTGGCATCATCATGTGCCGAGTGACGAGGAATATAAACAGGCAATGGACGAACTTTCACAGCAATTGGAGGTATTTCAATGAACCACACAGCATTGAAAACAAAAGAAAAGAACACAGTCGCTAACCGGCAGGCCATTAGTGAAACATTACTTCAGCTTGCTCAGGAAGATAAAGACATCCTTGTTTTAACGAGTGATTCACGCGGTTCCGCTTCGCTCGTTCCGTTTGGAAAAGCGCTGCCGGATCAAATTGTCGAAGTCGGCATTGCAGAACAAAACATTGTCGGGGTAGCGGCAGGACTTGCAGCCTCCGGAAAAAAACCGTTTGTTGCGTCACCTGCCTGCTTTTTAAGCATGAGAGCGATTGAACAGGTAAAAGTCGATGTGGCTTACTCCAATACAAATGTAAAGTTAATTGGCATCAGCGGCGGCATCAGCTATGGCGCGCTTGGCATGTCCCATCATTCTGTGCAGGACCTGGCTGTTACTCGTGCTATTCCAGGGCTTGATATTTTTATGCCGGCAGATCGCCACGAAGCGAAAAAAATGATTGAAACGCTCGTTGATTACGACCATCCTGCCTACATTCGGATCGGCCGCAACCCGGTACAGGATGTGTATTTGTCTGACGACTATGAGTTTGAGATCGGCAAAGCCGTCGTAATGAATGAGGGAAATGACGTGACAATTATCGCGGCGGGAGAAACAGTCCGGATCGCACTGGATGCAGCTCTTGTGTTGAAAGAAGAGGGTATCAGCTGTCGTGTGCTGAATATGCACACGATCAAGCCGCTTGATGAACAAGCGATTCAGCAAGCTGCAGAGGAAACGGGATGCATCATTACGATTGAAGAGCACAGCATTTATGGCGGACTCGGTGCAGCGGTGGCGGAAGTGGTAACGCAGCACAAGCCGGTTCCGATGAAAATTATGGGCATTCCGGATGAGCCTGCAGTCGCTGGAACAACCGCCGAAGTATTTGAGCATTACGGATTGACCGCAGCCAATGTAAAGAAGCTGGCAATTGAATTGATTGGCAAAAAATGAGGTGGGTACGATGACAAAAGCATCCTTTATTTTATCCATTGATCAAAGTACTTCAGGAACGAAAGCACTGCTTGTGAATGAGGAAGGAGCGATCGTACAAAAGCGGTCGCTTCCTCACAAGCAGCATTACCCGCAAACAGGCTGGGTAGAGCATGACCCAATCGAAATATATGAAAATGTAAAGAAAGCCGCTGCCTCTGTAATAAAGGATTCAAATACGAAGCCTGGCCAAATAGCAGTATTGGCTATTACAAACCAGCGGGAAACCATTGTTGTATGGGAAAAGGAAACGGGGACGCCAATCTATAACGCAATTGTTTGGCAATGCCGAAGAACAGCTGATGAATGTCGTAATCTTCAAGAAACAGGTAATGAAGAGTTGGTTCGGCAAAAAACCGGGTTAACGATTGATCCTTACTTTTCTGCATCAAAAGTAAAATGGATTCTCGATCATGTAGAAGGAGCGCGTGATAAAGCAGAAGCAGGGAGCCTGCTTTTAGGCACAATCGACAGCTGGCTTATATGGAAGCTGACAAAAGGAGCCATCCACGCAACAGATTTTACAAATGCGAGTCGGACCCTTTTATTTAATATTCATTCGTTAGCGTGGGACAAAGAGCTGCTCCGGTTGTTCACTATTCCTGAAACGATGCTGCCGGAAGTGAAGGATTCAAATGCGATTTTTGGAAAAGTAGTGGATGAAGCATTTTCACAGGAAAATTGGCCGATTTCCGGGGTCATCGGCGACTCCCAGGGTGCTTTGTTCGGTCAAAAATGCTTTGAAGCGGGCATGGTGAAAGCAACTTATGGCACTGGAACATCTGTCATGATGCAGACGGACAAGCCGGTAACCGGCACAAAGGGACTCGTTACCTCAATTGCCTGGGGAATGGACGGGAAGGTTCAATACGCGCTGGAAGGGATTATTAACAGCACCGGCGACGTATTGAACTGGATGACCAATGAACTTGGCCTCATTTCTGATTTAACAGAAGCTGAACACTTGGCTCAAGCACTGCCAGGCAATGAAGGAGTTTATCTAGTACCTGCTTTTGTCGGGCTCGGTGCCCCATATTGGAGCCCAAATACGCGGGCAGCCATCGTTGGAATGAACCGCAATACAGGAAGATCACACATTATCCGTGCGGCATTTGAGAGCATTGCGTATCAGGTAACAGACATTCTGAAATTGATGGAGCAGGAAGCTGGAATCGAAATGAAAGAATTGAGAGTGGATGGCGGCGCTACATGTAACCGTTTTCTTATGCAGTATCAGGCAGATATGCTTGACATTCCAGTTGACGCTTCCGACGTAGCCGAACTGTCTGCGATGGGTTCTGTTTATTTAGCGGGACTAGGTGTTGGGATTTGGAAAACAATTGATGAGGTAAAAACAATTCAGCAAAATCAGCAAAAATACGATCCATCAATGTGTCAAGATATGAAAATCGTTTATTATAACGGTTGGAAATCATCTGTCCAATCAGTCCTAGTATAAAATTCAGATCTTCTTTGAAAAGAGGTGGGCAATTGTGCAAGTAGAAATGACAAATATTCATAAATCATTTGGTGCTAACCAAGTTTTGAAAGGGGTTGATTTTCACCTTGCAGATGGTGAAGTTCATGCGTTAATGGGAGAAAACGGGGCTGGAAAATCCACTTTAATGAATATCCTGACAGGCCTTCATCAAAAAAATAAAGGTGTGATTAAAGTCGATGGAAATGAAATTTCTTTTTCCAATCCAAAAGAAGCGGAGCAGTTCGGCATCACATTTATCCATCAGGAATTAAATATTTGGCCTGAAATGACGGTGCTGGAAAATCTGTTCATTGGCAAAGAAATGAAGAACTCTGTTGGATTCTTGAAAATGAAAGAGATGAGACAGTTGGCTCAGCAAAAGTTTAATGATTTAGCTGTTTCAATTTCCCTTGATAAGCCGGCAGGGACATATTCTATTGGTGAACAGCAAATGATTGAAATTGCAAAAGCACTCATGACAGAAGCAAAGATCATCATTATGGATGAACCAACGGCCGCGCTGACAGATCGCGAGATCGTGAAATTGTTTGAAGTAGTAGCTTCATTAAAGAAAAAAGGCGTATCGATCGTTTATATTTCTCATCGCATGGAAGAAATATTTTCTATCTGTGACCGCATTACCGTCATGCGTGATGGACAGACTGTGAGCACCGAAAAAATACCCGACACAACTTTTAATGAAGTGGTTCGACATATGGTTGGACGTGAACTGACAGAACGTTTCCCAGAACGGAATACAAAGCCGGGTGAAGTAGCAATTGAAGTAAGGAACCTAAACAAAAAAGGACTATTCGAAAATATATCTTTCTCTGCCCGCTCTGGAGAAATCGTAGGTTTTTCTGGCTTGATGGGAGCAGGCCGTACGGAAATTATGCGCTCTTTATTTGGGCTAGAGCCACTAGATAGCGGCGAAATATTATTAAACGGGAAAAAGCAATTGATCAAGCACCCAGACCAGGCCGTTAAACATGGAATTGGCTTTATTACAGAAGACCGCAAAGATGAAGGGTTGATTTTAGATTTTTCCGTTCGCGAAAATATTGGTTTAACAACCCTTCCAAGCTTTTCAACCAAAGGGTTTATTAACAAGAAAACAGAAAGTGAATTCGTCGACTTGTTGATAAAAAGATTAACTGTTAAAACGGAGTCATCTGATACACCGCTGCGTCATTTATCAGGAGGAAACCAACAAAAAGTAGTCATTGCTAAATGGATCGGAATTGCCCCGAAAGTCTTGATTTTAGATGAACCTACCAGAGGTGTTGATGTAGGCGCGAAGCGGGAGATTTATCAAATTATGAATGAACTGACAGACCGCGGTGTCTCCATTATCATGGTTTCTTCGGATCTTCCTGAGGTTTTAGGCATGAGTGATCGGATTTTTGTAGTTCACGAGGGAAAAATCACAGGTGAATTACAGAGCGGTGAAGCATCACAAGAAAAAATTATGGTATTGGCTACAGGAGGGGACAAAAAATGAAATCAACAGGAGCCGAAAAAACGATGAAATGGCCAGGTGGTAACACACAGGCTGGCGGCCGGTGGTTTAGTACCTCTATGGAAAAGATGGGGCCGCTATTAGGGTTGTTTTTACTTATTATCATTGTCTCCTTTTTAAATACGAGCTTTCTTGAGCCAACTAATATATTAAATTTGCTGCGCCAAGTAGCGATCAATGCGCTCATTGCGTATGGCATGACCTTTGTTATTTTAACCGGAGGTATTGATCTCTCTGTCGGATCAATTCTGGCTTTTTCAGGTGTTTTAACAGGGGATTTTATTGTAAAAGGAATGGATCCTGTTTTAGCTGTTCTTTTAGGTTGTATACTCGGTGCTCTGATGGGTACGATCAATGGTTTATTTGTCACGTTCGGCAAGGTAGCACCGTTTATCGCAACACTAGCCACCATGACCCTTTTCCGTGGACTTGCTATGACGTATACAGATGGAAATCCGATCACAGGAGTTGGAAGCGATTACTGGTTTCAGCTTTTCGGAAAAGGTTATTTTCTAGGCATCCCAATTCCGGTTTTCACCATGATCATTACCTTTGGGATTCTTTGGACTATTCTTCATAAGACCACTTTTGGGAGACAAACATATGCCGTAGGCGGAAATGAAAAAGCGGCACTCATTTCCGGGATTAAAGTCAATCGTGTAAAAATCATTATTTATTCTCTTTCCGGCTTAATGGCGGCACTTGCAGGTGCCATCTTAACGTCCCGCCTTAATTCAGCACAGCCGGGAGCAGGAACATCTTATGAGCTCGATGCCATTGCAGCCGTTGTTCTTGGTGGAACAAGTCTTGCTGGAGGAAAAGGTCGGATTTTTGGAACCTTAATCGGTGTTTTGATCATCGGCGTGTTAAACAATGGATTGAATTTGCTTGGTGTCTCTTCTTTTTATCAAATGGTCGTAAAAGGAATTGTGATTTTAATTGCTGTATTACTGGATAGAAAAAAATCAGCTTAAAGGAGTGTTTCTTATGAAAAAATTATTGGTTGTTTTTCTTTCAATTTTTGCGGTTATCGTCAGCGGCTGTTCATTAAACGCGCCTGGCGGGGAATCTTCCTCAGGATCTCAAGGTTCTCAGGACTCGGAAGGCATTAAAATTGGATTGTCCATGTCAACGCTCAATAATCCATGGTTTGTGACGCTTAAAGACAGTGTCGTTGACACGGCTGAAAAAAACAGTGGAACAGTTGAAGTGGTGGATGCGCAAAATGATTCCGCAAAACAAACAAATGACATTGAAGATCTGCTCCAAAAAGAAATTGATGTGCTTCTAATCAACCCAACAGATTCCGCTGCGATTTCGCCTGCAGTTCAATCAGCTAACAGTGCAGGTATACCGGTTATTACTATTGATCGTTCTGTAGACGAAGGAGACGTTGAAGCGCTAATTGTTTCAGATAACGTTAAGGGCGGAGAAGAAGCTGCTAAATATTTAGTTGAAACACTTGGCGAGGGAGCAAAAATTGCAGAACTGGAAGGAATTGCAGGAGCATCTGCGACAAGAGACCGTGGTGAAGGATTCCATAGTATTGCAGATAGTCAATTAGAAGTTGTGGCTAAGCAGGCTGCAGATTTTGACCGGACAAAAGCTTTAACAGTTACAGAAAATATTTTACAAGCTAACCCTGACATTCAAGGCATCTTTGCGCAGAATGATGAAATGGCTCTAGGTGCTCTTCAAGCTGTACAAGCTTCGGGAAAAGATATTGTTATTATCGGTTTTGATGGAAGTGAAGACGCATTTAAGGCGATCGAAGCAGGGGACCTGCAGGCAACAATAGCCCAGCAACCTGTCGAAATGGGACAGATTGCGGTTGAGTCAGCAATCGATGGAATCGATGGAAAAACAATTGAAAAAGAAGTCATTATTCCAACAAAGCTAACAACAAAAGAATAATATTCAAAGCTAGAAGAACAACAAAGAAAAAATTATACAGGATGGGTAGTGTCTGTTCGGCATATTCTTGTTGTGTAACAAGCTTACTCTCTTCCGTATGAAGCTTTTTTGAACCAGATAGTTAAAAAAGTATGCGAGCATTTCATTTTCTAGGTGAAAACGAAATGCTTCGATAATATCTTATTTTTTTACTAGAGCATCGACGATATCTGTTGTAAACTGGTTCATAGGGAAGGCCTCTTTTCTGTGAATTGTGTTGTGGTGATTCAATTCTACAAGAAAAGGTCTTCCTTTTTCTATTTTTCATTTACACAAGATATTGTACGCTCTCATAAATTTATTAAAAATGAAAACAATTTATAAATATCTTTTATTCTTTTTACAAGTAAAAGTATAATGTTAAATGGCTTTTAAAAATCACGCATAAAAGCATAAAGCCGATCCCTTCATTCCTGGGGTATCGGTTTATTTAATATATTTGGATCCTGCTCGAAAGACAGTCTAAAATGGCGAAAGGAGAAGGGAAAATGGATGAGAGATTATTGAAAATTTTTAAAAGCTTGCTGCTTGCGCGGTCCCCTTTGACTAGTACCCATTTAGCAAATTCCATTCAAGTAACATCAAGAACAATCAGAAATGATATAAAAGAATTAGCAATTATTCTTGAAGAATATGGAGCAACAGTTAAATCTATTAGAGGAACCGGATACCAATTAGTCATAAACCAGCATGAAACATTTCAAAGATTCGTGCATGAAACAATGAATAATCCAGCAACAAGTGATAGTTACACACCGGAAGGCCGTATCCAGTACATTATTAATCGATTACTTCTTACAAATGATTATCTTAAGCAAGAAGAATTGGCTGATGACTTGTATATTAGTAAATCAACGCTTCAAAAATTAATGAGGGATGTTAAAAAAGTATTTGAAAAATATAATATCGAAATTGAAATGCGTCCGAATTATGGAATGAAACTAAAGGGTGAAGAGATCAGTTTACGTTTCTGCTTATCTGAACACTTGTTAAATCGTTCAGAAAATGAAATAGAGAAAATAAATGATCTTGTCAAAATTGTTACAAAAGAAGAACTTCAAACCATTCGGACGATTATTTTGAAAAAAGTTTATGAACGCGATGTGACACTTTCAGATATTGGATTAAACAATTTAATTATCCATCTCGCCATAGCGTGTAAACGGATTAGAGATAATAACTATGTATTGTTTATTAATCAGGAAATAAACAATTTAGCCAAACAAAAAGAATATGACGTAGCATTGGAAATAATAAATAACGTTGGGGAAAAATTAAACGTTGATTTTCCACCTTCAGAAATTGCTTATGCAGCAATACACCTGTTAGGAACTAAAATGATTTCAAATGATGATTTGGATGAAAATGAAGTGGCGAATATGTTGGATGAAAATATCCATAATCTTGCTAATGAAATGGTTGAAAGAGTAGAAAATTCTTTGAAAATTGGTGTTGAAGATGATCGGGAGCTTTATCTTGGAATATGCCTCCATTTAAAACCGGCTATTAACCGATATCGGTATAAGATGAACATACGGAATCCAATGTTAGAAGCAATAAAAACTAATTATCCACTGGCTTTCCAAGCAGGTATTATTGCTGGAACTGTTTTAAAAGAAGTTCTGAATATTGACATTGACGAAGGAGAAATCGGTTACCTTGCATTGCATTTTGGTGCTGCAATTGAGAGAAGTAGCATGAAAAGTAAAACCAAGCGGTGTTTAATTGTGTGCGCTTCTGGTCTTGGCAGTGCAAAATTGCTTTATTATAAATTACGGTCAAAGTACGGAAGTGATTTGGATATTATTGGCACTACAGAGTATTATAAATTGAGTGAATTTCCGTTCGAAACAATTGATTTTGTTATTAGTACCATTCCCCTAAAAGAAAAGTTGCCTGTTCCCGCAATTTTTGTTCATTCTATTTTAGACCAATCAGACTTAAAAAAGGTTGAAGATGTAATAAGCGGAAAAGCTGCAAATAGTTTTAAATACACACGTAAAGAACTTACGTTTTTGAATAAAGATTTTCGAACGAAAAAAGAGGTTCTTGCTTTTCTATCATTGAAGCTTCAAGAGCTTCAGTATGTAGACGAAACGTTCCTTGATTCGGTTTTTGAAAGAGAAGAGGCTTCGCCTACATGTTTCGGGAATTTAGTAGCGGTTCCTCACCCTCTCAAACCTCAAACGGATGGAACTTTTTGGGTGATTTGCACATTAAAAAAACCAATTCAATGGGCCGATAAATCGGTTCAGTTTGTTTGTTTATTATGTGTTCAAAAAGATGGTGAGCACAATTTAAAACGTATGTATGAAATGCTTCTGGGGATACTTGAGAATTCCGAATTAGTGCATCAATTATTAAAATGCGAAAATTACCAACAATTCACAAGCGTACTTCTAAAAAATATATAAAGATAATTTGTTGTTTTGTATAAGAAATAAGGCGTGGAGACTTAAAAGCACAGTTCTTCTCAAGAACTTATGCTTCATGTCTCTTTTTTTATGATCATGCATCGCTTTTTCCGTTGTGATGTGGAAAAAGAAAACGTATAGATGAAAGCGTTTTTAATTTATACTAAATTTAGTTAAAAGAACTAAAAAAATTTAGGGAGATCTACTAACAATAATATTTTAATGTCGAGGTGAAAAAGTTTGGACTATCAAGAAATTATTATGGGGCTAATAGTCAATGCAGGAAACGGCAGGAGCAAAGCAATGGAATCCATAATCTTAGCGAAAGAAGGGAAATATCTAGACGCCAGAAAAAAATTAGAAGAAGCAGCAGAAGATTTGGGAAAAGCACATCATTTACAAACTTCACTAATTCAGCAGGAAGCAGGAGGGGAGAAGAAAGAAGTTACCCTGTTGATGATCCATGCACAAGATCATCTAATGAACGCGATGACTGTAAAAGATCTGGCCGCTGAGTTTGTTGACTTATACGAAAAGCAACAAATTATAGTTGCTCAATAAATGATATATCAAAAAATTTTGGAGGGAAAATTATGAAAAATATTTTATTGGTTTGTGCAGCTGGGATGTCTACTAGCCTATTGGTATCAAAAATGAAAGAAGCAGCTAAAGGTCAAAATATTGAGGCTGAAATTAATGCTATTTCAGGCACAGAATTGAGGAAGCATATTGATAAAGTGGATGTTATTTTGCTGGGTCCTCAGGTATCGTATCAAAAAGGTGAGTTTGAAAAAATGGCAAATCCAATTGGGGTGCCCGTTGAAGTTATTAACAGTGTAGACTATGGAACAATGAACGGGGAGAAAGTTTTAAATCGCGCTCTAGAAATCAGTAAATAATTAAGTTTTTCCTTGAACAGCTAATAATCAATGGGAGTGGTAGGCATTCCCGTCAGATAGTAATACTCACCAAGGATGTATTGATTGATATGGATTTATCTATGTTAATCGAGATGAATTCAATTTAAAAGACCTTAAACGAATAAGAAAGAAAAGCTTTAATTGGTACAAAAATGTAATCAAAACAAATAGAAAACATTTTGACACTGGAGCAAAATTATAAAAGGGAATTTGATTTTTATTCAAGAAGAAAATTGGAGGGGTAACAGATGGCACAAATAAACAGCATCGTTCCAACGTTACAAAAGTATGCCGGAAAATTGCAGCAAAATCGATATTTACAGTCTATTTCGGATGGGCTTATGTCCACTTTGCCATTTTTAATTATTGGTGCATTATCCACTTTATTAACGAGCATTTCTTGGGAGCCATATCAGGCATTTATCGCGCCTGTGAAAAGCTTGCTTGGCATACCGGGAGCTGTTACAACAGGCATGATTGCTTTATATGCTGCTTTTTTCATTGCATATAAATTAGCTGAGACATTTGATCACGATCCTCTTTTACCTGGTGCAGTCTCATTGGTTACTTTTTTGCTTTTAACGCCCATTTCTGTATTTGATGAAGTGAGAGCGCTTCCTTTACAATGGCTTGGAGCTCAAGGCTTGTTTGTAGCAATTATTATTGGTCTTTTGTCTTCTAGACTATATGTTTGGGTGCTAGATCGAAACTGGACAATTAAAATGCCGGAGGGAGTTCCCCCTACTGTAGCCAAAACATTTATCGGTCTAATTCCAGCAATTATTGTCGTAATGATTTTTATAGCAGTAGCTGGTCTGTTTCAACTGACCTCATTCAATACGGTCCATGAATTTATTTATTCATATTTGCAAATTCCATTACAAGGTTTGGGTGGTTCTCTTGGAGCCCTTATCATTGCATTAATTATTATGCAGGGACTATGGTTTTTTGGAATTCATGGTGCTATCGTTACTCTGGCTATTGTTAAGCCTATCTGGATGAGTCTAGATTTGCAAAATTTAGAAGCTTTTCAGGCCGGTGAACCACTTCCGAACATCATTGGACTTGCATTCTGGTCGCTTTACGCCAATTTTGCTCCGATGATAGCTTTAACACTCTTATTAGCATTCCGTGCAAAGAGTAAACAGTTGAGAACGATAGGAAAGTTAGGGTTGCCGGGGTCATTTTTTGGTATACATGAACCTCTCATCTTTGGGATTCCTGTCGTACTGAATCCGATTTTAGCCGTTCCCTTTATTTTAGGTCCAGTTTTGTGCGTTATTGTAGCATATATTTTCACTACATTAGGTATTGTGCCTGCCCCAATAGGCATTTATCCACCTTTTGGGACACCAATCTTTGCGATGGGCCTTCTTGAAGGAAGTTTGCGTATTGCCTTATTGCAGGTTTTGCTTGTTCCAATATGTTTAGTAATGTATTATCCGTTTTTCAAAGCTCTCGATAAACAATATGTCGAAAAATCCAAGGCGGAAGAAGAAGCGTCACAATTTAATGATAATACTACATTAAATGAAGTTTCAGCAGGTAAATAAAGAAATAAAAATAACTGTCGAAAAAGAAGAATATCCACTTTTTCGACAGTATTTTATCTTTTGAAAAAGGAACCTTCATAGGAGTGGAATTCTTTGATAGAACTAAAAATATCAGAAAACAATCGGCATTTTTTAAAAGAAGGAAAAAGGTTTTTCTATTTGGCTGATACCGTATGGAGTGCGTTTACAAATATTTCTTTAGAGGAGTGGGAAGAATATCTTAACTACCGCAAGCAGCAAGGTTTTAACGTTCTTCAGATAAACATTCTCCAACAATGGGATGCAAGTGGTTCAGATATTTCCATTAAACCATTTAAATGCAATCTGGACGGCTCTTTTGATTATTATTCGATAAATGAAGAATATTTTCAAAGAGCAGAAAAAATGGTATCGATGGCTGTAGAAAAAGGGTTTGTTCCCGCACTGGTTCTTATATGGTGTAACTACGTGCCAGATACTTGGGCATCTGTACTTCAAAAAGAAAACAAAATGCCAATTGATGTTGTTGAACAGTATGTAGAATATGCTGCAAGTATCTTTTCTAAGTTTAAACCCATTTATTTAATAAGTGGCGATACTGACTTTCCATCTGAGCAAGCGATAGAGTATTATCGAAAGGCTTTAAAAACAATTAAAAGAACAAGTCCTGACTGTTTAACCACTTTACACATCCAGGGCAGGCTCAGTGATATACCTAAAGAATTCATGGACGAATCCAATATTGACTTTTATATGTACCAATCAGGCCATAACTCAAGTTACCAGTACATGTCTTTTAAGTTAGCACAAGAATTTTACAACAAACCAGTGAAAAAACCAGTATTGAATTCAGAGCCGTGTTATGAACAAATGGGATATAGCAGGAAAGTTTATGGAAGATATTCAACTTTTGATGTTAGAAAAGCTGCTTGGCAAAGTATACTATCGGGGGCAAGCGCAGGAATTACGTATGGAGCACATGGTATTTGGAGCTGGCACAAAAAAGGCAAAAAGTTTGGAGTGACAGGAGAAGGATTTGATGCTCCTTACGATTGGAAAGATGCTTTAAAATTCGAGGGTGCTTGGGATTATGGATTTATTAAATACATTTTTGATTCGTATAATTTGAAAGATTTACAACCAATAGATATAGTCCTTAAGAATACAGAAGAGATTCGTACAGCTCTAACCCCTGATAAAAATAAAATAATTATGTATATTCCTTATGCAACAACATTGAATTTAAAGGAAAATCTTTCTGATTATTCATTTACAATCATTGATTTAGATAAAAAGAGGTTTGCAAAAGCAGATGTGAGCAACAAAGAAAATAAAACGACACTTGGGATGCATACTTTTGAATCGGATGTTGTCATCATTGGAACAAAAGAAGTTTAAAAGTTTTTCATACTATATTATTAAAAGAAGCAGAAAGCATTATCTGGCTAAAGGGTTGAGGATCGAATACGCACAGAATACAGATTCAGCAGGAGTAATAGGTGCTGCTTTGGATTTGCATTCGAAAAATAAGTGGTCTTTTAGGACAATATTAACTAATATGAAGAACATTTAATTTCTGGCTGGGAACAGGATACATGATTAATAAAAAAGGAGAATCATTATGACAAGTTATAGTTTTCCTGAAAACTTTTTATGGGGCGGCGCAATTGCAGCCAACCAAGCGGAAGGAGCCTTTCTGGAAGGCGGCAAAGGACTTTCAAATGTTGACTTGCTTCCATCCGGAGAAAAGAGAATCAGTATTATGAAAGGAAACGTTCCTTCTTTAAGCCCTGTTGATGGAGAGTATTACCCTTCGCATGAAGCAATCGGTTTCTACCACCGCTATAAAGAAGATATCGCCCTATTTGCTGAAATAGGCTTTAAAGCATTGCGTATCTCGATCGCCTGGGCGCGCATTTTCCCAAATGGAAACGATGAAACACCAAATGAAGCTGGCCTTCAATATTACGATGAGTTGTTTGATGAATTGCTGCGTCATGGCATTCAGCCTGTTGTAACTATTGCTCATTTTGATGTTCCTGTTCACTTAATTGAGAAATATGGAAGCTGGCGGAATCGAAAACTTGTTGATTTTTTTGAAACTTATGCAAAAGCCATTTTTACCCGTTACAAAGATAAAGTGAAATATTGGATGACATTCAATGAGATCAACATGTTACTTCACCTCCCTTTCTTGGGCGCCGGTCTCGTTTTTAAAGAAGGTGAAAATAAAGAGCAGATTCAATATCAGGCAGCCCATCACCAGCTTGTAGCCAGCGCACTGGCTGTCAAAGCAGGGCATGAAATTATTCCAGATGCGAAGATTGGCTGTATGCTTGCTGCCGCTATGACTTATCCATATACATGTAATCCTGACGATGTGATGAAAGCGATGGAGCGTGACCGCGAGTCGTTCTTCTTTATTGATGTACAGTCAAGAGGGAAATATCCAGGCTATGCAAAGCGTTTCTTTAAGGATCACGACTTAAACATTGCCATGGAAGAAAATGATGAAGAACTATTGAAAAATCATACTGTTGATTATATTGGTTTCAGTTACTATTCCAGCCGTTGCATCAGTACAGACCCTGAAGTACTCAGCAAAATGACATCGGGAAATGTCTTCTCTTCTGTATCAAATCCTTATGTGAAAAAATCCGAGTGGGGCTGGACAATTGATCCAAAAGGACTCCGCATCACAGCAAATCAGTTATACGATCGTTATCAAAAGCCTCTTTTCATTGTAGAAAACGGTCTTGGTGCCATTGATGAATTAGAAGGAGATCAAGTGAATGATGACTACCGTATCGACTATCTCCAACATCATGTTAAAGAAATAGCGGAATCGATTCAGGACGGTGTCGAAATTCTAGGTTATACAAGTTGGGGACCAATTGATATTGTCAGCGCCTCTTCCGGAGAAATGAAAAAACGATATGGCTACATTTATGTGGACAAAGACAATGGCGGCAATGGATCATTAAAACGAATCAAGAAAAAAAGCTTCTACTGGTACAAAGAATTAATCGCTGCTAATGGGGCAAATCTAGCCATCAGAGAGTGATCAATTGAATTGATACTAATTTTCATAGTATACATTCTTTTTCTCTAGAAATTTTGTTTAAATGAGTCGGCTTTAAAATTTATTCACAAGGTAGCTTAATGAGTAGAGTATATGGCTCTTTTATATCAACATCTCTTTTTAAAAAATCTATACGACCGAAATCAATTTTTGGAAGAGTTGATTATTTCAATTTTATAATTAGCTTCAGTCGTTGTTTGGGGCGGTCTAAAATTTAGACCGTCTTTTTTTACTATCATCCTGCTTGAACTCCACACCATATAAAAACTATCTATAAGTGATATGTTGTATAACTATCCTCGCGGTCGGTAGGCTGATGCGTTCTATAATTACATGGCTAAAATTTCATATAATTAGAGGAGGGGAGACCAGAAAAATATCTTCTTCAGTGAATTCAAACTTTGCGCTAAATTCTCATTTAATGCAGAGTTTACTTGTAGCAAAAATCCCTATCACATCTTTTTGTAAACATGCAGTGGTTTCATTATAAACATATATCAGGGATTATTACTTTTTTCATCTATTAATCCATTTATTACTCTATTATACTAGATTATAGAATAAAGGCTGAGATAAGGAGAGGATCATAATGAAAAAGCCATTACATGTTTTAGCTGCGGTGTTAGCAGCGGGGACAGTGTTCACCTCGTCCATTTCTCCAGCATTTGCGGAAGAGAATACAAGCCCAGTACAGGATACAATTGTTGATTCGCCAGCGGTGCAGGAAGGATCAACACCATTCCTTGATGTAAATGGGACAATCTACGAAGAGGCTGTACAATTCCTTTTGGACAATATAATTACCATGGGTTTAAGTGAAACGCATTTCGGAGTAGAAGAGCCAATCAAACGAGTGGATACTGCTGTAATTATGTACAAATACTTGGCACTTGATGGTCAGAACAATGCCCCTAAAACCAATTTCAAAGACGTGCCGGCTCGTGCAGTTCCAGCCGTGGCAGCTCTTAAATACAATGGAATCATAATGGGTAAGTCAGATGTATACTTTGGATCTGCGCTTAACATTACGCGAGGCGAAGCAGCTATTATCTTTTCTAGGTCATTTGGATATGAAACTACAGATAAAGTTTCTATCCAGCCAGTTGAAGAAGCGAGCAAATTCACAGATGTAACGGGCCACTATGTGTCTGCTGTAAATATGCTTGTAGAACGTGGTATTATCCAAGGAAAATCGAACAACAGGTTTGGCACAAACGAGTACTTAACAAGAGGTCAATTCGCTTTAATGGTTTATAGAATGAGCCAATATGAGCGCCCGTCGATTAATGACTGAGCACTTTAAATAAGACTATTTTTGATATAATATACTAGTTGCTTGACTGGTAACATAAACTCGCCCAAAACAGCGTTCAGAAAGGAAGGTATAGAAGATCTTCCTTTCTGAACAACCTAGTAGAGAAGAGAGCGGCCTTGTTCAACCGCTCTTTTTTCTTGTCTAATTTTAAACTATGCGTAAAATCTTAATTCCGCGCATAGTTTGACCATTTTTGACCAATTAGAAAGGATTGATTTTTATAGCTGCACCGCAAGAAGAACGTCTTGCAGAGAACCGAATTGAAATCTTGCTCCCGTTATTTCCTTTCTACGTGCAAAACGCCGGTATGGACACCTCTGGTGCGGGTATGTTTAGACAAAAATTTTCTATAAGCTAATTATTAATTCAAAATTAAACAACAAAAGTATACCTAAACAAATGTATACTTTTGTTTAGGTATACTTAATTATCTTCATTAGATTTATTTCTCCTCTTGAACAAACTCGCTCATAAAGTGAAACTGTTTTTGCTGCCGTTCTGTTAGACGGTTCTCCACATAGTTTTCAACCAGCTCGTTAAGAATCGCATAAGTTTTATTCTCATCCATAAATTTACCGAGCATGTTTATCTGGGTATGAAGAAGCGTTGGAACTTTTATTGTTTTGATAGAATTATTCTTTCCTACTACCGCTTTACGTTTTTCTTTGTCCCTTGGAGGTTCAACTGATGCCGGTACTTTCTCAAAGTATTTCTTTTGTTGGCTGTTTAATTCTTTTTTTTGTTCTTCGACCTTAGGATCGATACTCTCTGTTATATTTTCTCTAAAAGTTTCTTTCTCCTTATCATCGATCTTAATTTCTGTTTCTCCAATCTCATTTCCTTGGTATTCTCCTTCATTAGCCGATCCTGATTTCTTGACACTATATTTAAAAGGTTCTTTATCGTTAAATTTTACCGGCTGTGCTCGTAAGCTATCTACTCTTTTTAGATTTAACAATTGACCTTTTACATTTTTTTCACTCACCGCGAACTTCACCGCCTTCAAAATGCTCTATTTTATCAAGCATTTCTTGAACAACCTCAATAAAAATTTGGTGCGCTCTATTATCATGATGATCTCTGTATGTAATACCTGTGATATCCCATGCTTTTAATCTTTCCAAATGTTTTATATAGTTCTCAAATACATTATCTTCTCCAAACAATTCTTTTGCTCTTTCGACAGTTGCATGATCAACACGGCCTCCTGGACGCAGTAAAACAGGGAGTACTCCTGCGACTTGAATATAAGCACTGTACTCATCTATCATAAATTGGAGATAAGAAATGTATGTTTCAGCGCCTTCAAGAGAAAGCTCCTGAGCTTGAAGTATAATTAATACATAATCAGCTGCCATCATGGCATTGTCCGAGTAATCACTGATTGTGGGCGGTACATCAATGAAAATATAATCATATTTTTTTTTCAACGGCTCTAACAGTGTTTTTAAATAAGATACTTGGTCAATGTCATCTGGAAATCTACCATATAAAAATTTAGGTAGGTTTTTAAAAGAAACAGCTGCAGGAATAAGATCCAAATTCTCTTTTACATTTAAAATTGACTTCGATAAATCACCATTTTCAAAACCTTCAAATATAGAAGACTCTATTTCTGTAATCCCGGCTGATCTTGCAATAAGAGTAGTGGCATTTGCCTGTGGATCCATATCAATTAGCAGAACTTTTTTATTCATTTCATGAGCCAGTTCCCACGACGCCATGACTGCCACTTTTGTTTTTCCAACGCCACCTTTAAAATTACCGACTACAATTGTCTTTGCTGACATTCTTTTCATCCTCCCAACAAATGTTATTCACGAAAGTATACCTAACACTTTTCCACTTATGTTTATATTACCATAGGTAGAAGTTTGCGAGAAGCACTTTTGCATTTTTTGTCTGAATAGGATAAATGTTTTTATTTATGATTAAATTTGTAATAAAAATGTAATATTTCGTGATTATTAGGTAATTATCTCACACAAGTAGAAATTTCTACTTTTCCACCTGTGCGAGAATAACCACCTTCCTCGCATAAGTAGAAATTTCTACTTTTCCAC
>NZ_JANAVL010000010.1:94171-128400 GCF_024213455.1 Domibacillus sp. A3M-37
CTACTTTTCCACCTGTGCGAGAATAACCACCTTCCTCGCATAAGTAGAAATTTCTACTTTTCCACCTGTGCGAGAATGACCACCTTCCTCGCATAAGTAGAAATTTCTACCCAAGCTAATTAAATACATTTGAAAGCGAATTCTTGTGGGATTTACAAGGGGAAAATTGTGGTGTATGGTAAATGAAAATAAAGAAAAAACGTTATAAAACGACATTTAAGTTTAAATTTAAGCAAAATAAAAAGGCAAAAGCGTGTTAAGGGGTGTTGGCCGCACCCTCTTAACCGTCTATCGTGATACAGCCACGATAAACATCTGCTTTCACCTTGAAAACTTTATGTTTTCATTATACGGGAAACTATATGGTTCTTCAATGGTGAAAAATTCCGCTCTTGGATCTCAAAAGGGAATTAAAGACGTGTTTATCGTATAGCGATAAACACGTCTTTTTATGTTTTCTGAGAGGAGATACAGGAGAATGGGCAAACATCTGAAGCTATCAACTAAAGAGTTTCAATTTTTATACAGCTATCAATCTTACACTGAAAATCGAAAGCAGCAACAAGAGCAGAAACTTATACTCTTGAGCAAAGTCATCTCTGCCTATGGAGATACCTATTACAACCTAAAAGAAAAAACACGCCAGGTCGTGGAAATGATCTGCTGGTTCTCTGCTGAAAAAGGATATTGCTTTGCAAAAGAAGACTACTTTGCAGACCGTTTTGGGGTCTCCCCCAAAACAGTCCGTAATATTTTTAAGAAGCTTCGAGAAGTGGGTCTGGTCTGCACGATTTACCGTCATTCCACAACACAAAACGGCCTCGGGGCAGCGATTCATCTTTTCTTGGACCATCCTTACTTTGGAGTCTGGGAAAAGAAGTTTCATCTCCCTACATTCCAAGCTGGTTGCCAAGCTGAAAATGAGGAAATCCCTTGCGAGAGTAAGGACGAGAAGCCTAAAAGAGTTTCTACCAAGTATTTATCTTTTTCTAAAGATCTTTTAAAGATCTTACGTAAAGAAAACCGTCTTGATTACACATATACTCCTAAAAATGTTCCTCAAGCATTTGTCAAAACCGTAAAAACATTTTTTAGTGAAGCTAAGGATATCTACACATTATGGGGCAAAGCTGTGCTTGCTTATCAAAAATTCAGCTTATCCAACGCTTTAGAAGACTACAGTGAAACGGTCATTGAAGCCTTCAGACAGTCTATATTTGCCCATAAGCATAGAAAGATCCGAAAGGACTTTACTGGCTATTTTTACGGGACGCTTGTGAAGATGTTTACCTACAAAAAGCGGGAAGAAACCTTTGAAAACCACCCTACTATCTTTAACTGGTTAGAAGATCCGGAAAAAGAGTCTACCTTCCCCCTTGAAAAAAAGAGATGGCAGATGGAAATAGAATATTTAATAGAAAAAGAGGAACGTACACTAGAATTTGATCCAGAAGAAATTCCCTACTAACTGTATTTAATTTGGATATTTGAATTTTGATTTATGTGTTAATTTCACATACAGGATTGATTTAAAGACGTATACATAACGTTTTTTCCCGAAAAGAACGTTTAAAATCAGCATGAAGATTTTTTTGCGGTAAACTGCCTTTTTCACTTTTGCTTATTTCAAATTGTAGGGTCTGCTTTACTCTGAAATATGTAAAAATACCGCCGGCAACACCGCCTACAATACTGCCAAGGACATTAGCTTTTCTCCACCGAACTTAACACATAAGTGAAAAACATACTCGAAAACCTTAGTGAGAGCTGGCACATACCTTTGGAAGAGCGCTGCAGCAGGTTTCATGATCAGTCATATACGTTGAAACATATCTGGAAAGCATGATGGAAATCATGACTCAAATAGAAGATCAACGTGTTGAAAACCCTGCTGAAAATCTGGAGGAAACAAGCTTAATGGTGAAGGAAACCGCTAAATATGTGAATGAAAGTCCAGGTGTGATACGCAATTGGATGAGGGAGTTAAAAACCCATGTTCCTGCCGTGCAGGGTGAGAATGGCTACAACTATTTTAACCAGCCCGCACTAAAACGGTTAGCGCTTATTTGCCAATTAAACCGGGAGCTGGGATATTCCCTGAAGCAAATCGAGTACTACCTGACAACTGGAGGAAAAAAGGTGAAACCTGAGTGGGTGAAAGCAGAGGCTGCGGCATCCGTGGAGACTTGGCCATTATTTTGGAACGGCTGGATTTGCAGAAGCAGTTTGATCAGGCATTGGTGATGAAATTAGATGAGCAGCACTACATCAAGGAATCACTCAATAAGCGAGATCAATTATTGCTTGAATCACTAAAAAATACACAAGAGGCCCGGAAAGCTGAAATCAATAGGTCAAAGTGTAAGCAGCCAAAAAAAGCCTCAAAACCCTAAAGATTTGAGGCTTTTCCAGTACAACATAATTGTATTTATGTTATATTCATTTATTTTGATTTCTAATAAAAAGATATTCGCCTTCATCCACCAAACTTAACACATAAGTGAAAAACATATTTGAAAACCTTTTTGAAACTTGTCACATACCTTCAGAGACAGTTAGGTTAAATTTCTTTCTCATACATACACCTTAAAATTTATCTCGAAAGCATTGGAATACAAGACGCAATTTAATCTCAAGAAATGTGTTATTCTTCTTAAACTTAATTTTATTAAGTTTCTTAACAAGGAAATCTGATCGCAAAGCTACGCGAGAGCTGTCACATAGGTTAAGAATTCAACCAATTTTAAAAGAATCGGGTCTATTATGTACATTAACTTTAAACTACATTGCAATAATTGGTTTCCTGTGTGACTTCACAATTTTGGATAATGAAATCTTCTTGTTCTTCGGTTAAGGATGTACACTGGTCACCCTTACCATTAGCCAGCATAAAATTTCCCACAATCCTTTTAGAGCAATTTTCCAATTTCAAACGATATACTGGTTGGTTTTTGCCATGATTAGACGTTATAGCAAAGATTCCTTTACCTAAGTAAGTAGATTTTGTATGCTGCTTTGATTCGTGTTCGATTATTGAATAATCTACTGTACGCTCCGTAACCTCTACAAACCTCAACATAGCATTCTTTACTATCACTACTGTATTCATGAATACTCCTTCCAGAGATATATTTTATGTAAATTCAGATTATATTATATAACAATTTGTCGAAAAAATAATGACAATTATGGTAAATATGTCTATTTAACTATTTATTTGCTATTTATTTTAATATAACACTGTTCTAACCTTAAAAATCCGAGATGAAGGTCATTGTTTTTAACCTCGAAGCCGTTTTTTATTAATCGATCACAACAGACTGAAACGTGAATTTCATGATGCAATTTTAATTCTTTCAATGTTAATAATACTTCATCCTTATAATCCTCTAAGAAATCAAAAACACCTGTTTGTTCTCTCTACTGAGGAAGATATGTCATCAAGACGTATCTTCCTCAGTAGATCACACGACGCTTAAAAGGTTAGCATATGAGGTGGATAAAATATTTATAGAAGTATTGAATGATGTATTAAAATATACTAAATCGAAGAAATTTAGTGTAGAGTTATATAATGAGTGTGAGAGACATAGAAGTCTTATTAAAACTCATAATCTGTACGAGCACCGAATGAGGTAAATGATTCTATAATGAAATATGCAAAAACAAGCTATATTCCCGCTAAACACTTATTGTTGGCAATGATTCAGGATTTTGCAAAGAGTGTGGAATAGCAAAAAAGGCAAGTTCCCTTGTCTTTTTTATTAAATGAAAGGAGTGGATTTTAATGCCGGTAAACTATAAAAATCCTGTCTTGAATTTGATTATTGCTATTGTTTTGATCACGCTATTTTTTATTCATCCTGTGAATTTTCTAACGGTGCTTGTTGTTTTTGCTATCATCGGTATCATATGGAAATCAATATTTTTGAGATCCTGGGCTATTACAATCGGTTTATTTCTAGTCATTTTGGTAATCCTGCTGCTCCCTCATACTCCTTAATCTTTAACAATTTGATATACAATACAATATTTATTATTCGATAAACAATCTTCTAAGCAGCTAAAACAGAAGGTTGTTTTATTTCTTTTTCTTCTCTGGCAGTTGTGCAATTCTAAATAATTCACTATCAAAGAACTCGGCCAAACTAATTCCGCAGCCGTTACAGTATTGTTGAATGGTATTAACCTTAGGATGTTGTGATCTTCCTTGCATAATTTCAGACACTGTTGACTGTCTCAAGCCCCCAGCCTTTCCGATCTCCGTTACGGTTTTATTTCTTTCTTCCGCAAGTTCCTTCATTCTTTCTGCTAGAGCATTGTGAATCTGCATATTATTACCATCCTTTATCCTTATTATGTACCATTCTATCTATTATAAGACCTAACAACAATAATTTGTTTTAATTCGAGATAACAGTTTATTAAAAAAATTAATAAAATTTTTGAATACTTATAATTTGCATAATATAGCAAAGATGTGATGTAATAATTTTACTGGTCGTTGAAATACTGGAACAAAAGTATTTCTGAAAAATATAAACAAAACTTTGTTGACTTTTAACAAAATTTTGTTTAGTATTAGGGTGCAGATAATTATTAGAAAAATTAATATAATTCTTAATATTCCTTCAACTAACTGAAAGGAGGATTATATTTGGATCTAGGGAATTGGATTAAACAAGAACGTGAAAAACGAGAACTAACACAAGCGCATGTTTCTGATGGAATAGGCTTATCGCAAGGTACAATAAGTCTTTGGGAAAACAACAAGTCGATTCCCTCAATTGTTGATCTATACAAAATAGCCGCCTGTTTCGGCATGACATCCCTGCAAGAAATTCCTTTCGATAAATTAGAAATTCAGAAAGGTGATGGTCTTAAAATGGAAAGTCTAAGTTTGTATGAACTACCGTCGTGCGATTCCGTCAAAACTTTCGAGGGTAAGACATATGAATTGAAAGGATTTATGGGGATTGAAAAATCATCTGGCAAAGTGGAATATGTTTCTGAATTGTACTACCGTACTCGTACTGTCGTAACTAACAATCAAGTGGTAGCCAAGAGGAAAAATGAGAATGATGAATTGCAAAAGATACGATCTAAAAAATTAAAGGCAAAGTCATAACTATCTTTAACAAAACTTTGTTAAAAGTGCTGCAACATACTCAATAAAGACAGTTTAAAAAACTCTATGACAACTGAATATCGTTGTGTCCGGTGCTTAATAGTCGAGCAGCTGGATATACAAACTGATATGGTTTGACGAGGATCTCCTAAAACTTGTTGCTAGACAAAAGGCTATACAATAGTTCTTGGTTATCTAAAAACCTTGTGCATTGGGGCTATATGCTTCATAGAGTTTGCGAATGAACAGCTAAAAATTCGCCACTTAAACTGTCTTTATTGAGTGTGTTGCATGACGCACTTTTTATTAAGCGAAGGATTTTCAAACAGAAAGTAGGTGAACACTTGGCTACTAAAGAACAAAAAAACCGAAAACAATTTGCTGAAAAATTATTGCGTGTTAAGGGTTTGAATTATGATGAATGGCTAGATTCAAAACACCAAGAAGTTATACAAGATAATCAAGATGTAGTCATGCAAGCATTGGAAATGGCATTGGGTACAAACGTTGATAATCCAAGCGATGCTTCTGTTGATGAAGACAATTCTTCTGATAATACGGATTCTGAGGAAACAGACATTGAAGTTTCTTCTAATAATAGTAAAAGCTCTGATTCATTTGCAAAAGTAAATAACTAAGTAGGGGGTGTTCATGAATGGAAAGTTTAATCGCTTCGGCTACTGCCATACTTGAATGGTTACAAATGCCTGCTATCGTTGGTGCTGCCATTGCGTTTTGTATCGGTGGTTACTACCTAATGTTTGGTGGCGATCAAGGGCGTGGCAAGGCTATTAAATGGTTTGTCGGTGGAGCAGTCGGATTAGTCATTATCCTCGGTGCTTTAAGTCTTGCTGACAGTGTAAGTACAAATATAACATTCTAATCAATCAAATAAACGTAAAAAAGCCACTTATTCATTAGGTGGCTTTTTTCTATGAAAAGGAAGGAGACTTTTATATGCAAGTGATTTTTTATAATGTATCCAGTTCTCTCATTAATAATTTTGAAAAAATGCCGTTTGCAGAAGCTGTGAAGATCAGCCAAGAAGTAGAGCAGATTTGCAGGGATGAAAACAAGACTATGACCGGCGATTTTCAAGTGATTGGTGAAGATAAAAAGGTCTTTTATCGAGGGGTATTCAATTTTGGTTCTTACGATTATCCGAATATCTATCACAAAATAAAGGATATGGTCAAACACATTAAGGTCGATAAGAAAGATCAAGCCGATAAAATTTATTTGCTTGAACAGCTTGAACTACTCACACCAGACGAATACAAACAAGCTGAAATGGTCGATAAAACGCTGATTAATTTAGATAAAACAAGAGTATCTAAATTGAAGTCCTGGCAGCGTAAAACGGCTTATGCAGCTGGTGGTGTATCGCTTGCCGGTTTTTTAATGACCGGCTTTTTGTTTTTTACTCAACAAACAAGCTATGAAAAAGCCCTAGATGATGGGCGCAGCCAGCTAAAAGAAAGTGCTGTTTTGGCAGAAACATACGGTGAAGCCCTGCTCGGTAATGATGCCAAAATGGTTAAGGCGCTCGAAAGCTCCGATAAACTAACCGAACAACAGCAGCAGATATTAGTTGATAAATATGTATCGGAAAACAAATTTGAAAGAGCCGTTGCCTTATTAGACGGTGATTATGTGAAAGCAGAATCACTTATTTTAACCTCGAATTTACCAACCAAAGAGAAGGTAGCAAAGATAAAAGCCTTTCATGAGGTGTACCCAACGAATGAGGCCCGTTATGATCTAGCCTACTTGCAGGGTGACTATGAATTAATGCTGAACCTTAAAAACATTACGATGTCGGTGAAACGCTCTGAAATGAAAACACACGCATTATTAAAACTTGGCCGAGTTGATGAAGCAAAGGTAGAGCTGAACAACAATTCTAATGAAGAATTAAATGAAAAGATTGTTCAGTATGAAATTATCAATGCGGAAATCAAAACGCTGAAAGACAAACATGAGCTGCTTGTTCGTGAAGAAAAAGAGAGTGAAGCTGAAAAGTTAGAAGAAGAAATTAAAACAAAACAAGAACAAATCAAGAAGCTGTAAGGGGATGTGAGGATGGAAAACGAAAAAACATGGAAACGATATTCGAAAAAACTAGCCTTGCCAGTCACCATTTTCCTGCTAACATTCACCTTTACGTTGCTGGCTTTAAATACAATCGTAAATATATTTCATGGATTTTATGACAGCTACTTTGTATCTGGAACTTTCTTTAAGCCGAAAGAAATGAGCTTCAACAGTGGCATGATAACAGGCTTTGGTGTGCTGGTCGGAAATATAATCATGCTCGGCTTAATCGGCTTATTAAGTGCAGCTGTAAGCTCATTTGCTACTTATAAGTTTTTAACGAACTTCGGCAAGATCGGCAAAGATCAAAAAGGAAGCAGTCGTTTTACTACGTTAAAAGAGATCAAAGAGCAATATAAAGCAGTGCCGGAACTTGCTGATCGTTATTCTGGTGGCGGTGGCGTACCGGTTTCAAGGCATAGAGACAAAATTTTTATTGATGATTCGGCTGTAAACAATCTAATCATTGGTACAACTCGCTCCGGTAAAGGTGAGACATTTATCTTCCCGACCATTGATATTTATAGTCGCGCCGAAAAGCAGCCATCCATGATTTTTAATGATCCAAAGGGCGAACTTTATGCTGCTTCTAAACAAACGCTTGAAGGTTTAGGCTATCATGTGGAAGTCCTAAACTTGATGAATCCGTTACAGTCTATGAGCTATAACCTTTTGCAGTTAACGAAGGAAGAATTTTTTGCTGAAAATTATTCATTAGCCCAACAATACGCCCGTTCTGTCGCTTTCATGCTGTACAACGATGCAACGGCAAAGGATAAATTCTGGCAAAACTCTAGTATTGATTTGTGTACGTCTTTAATTCTTGGTCTGTGTGAGCATTGCAGAAATGCACCGGAAAAAATCAATATGTATAATGTCGCTTTGATGATGTCGGATTTAGCAACGAAAACGGTTGAAGATGAAAATGGAAATGAGATCAGCGCTTTAGATAACTTTTTTAATCAGTTTCCGGAAAATCATCCGGCAAAAATGCAATACGCTACGATTAACTTTTCTGGCGGTCAAACAAGAGCTAGTATCCTGGCTAACACAAATGCCAAGCTCGGTGTATTTACCCTTGATGGGACAGCGAAACTGACTTCTGACAATACTCTAGAAATGACTAAATTCGGCTTTCACCATTGGCTAAGAGGTAAGTCGCAGTCACTCACTAGATTAACGATTCTCTTTGAAAACGGAAAGAAAGAAACAATCATGACCGATTCAAACGGTGGATTTAACCTATATCATAACCAACATGTAGACATAGGTGAAAAGATCAAAATTTCATTTGAAAATAATGTCACTACTTTTACAGTTAGTGATTGGGATAAGGAAAGTGGGGAGCTACATGTAACCGCTGAAAATGACCTAACAAAGTTAAATTCGGTTATGCAGTTTGAAAAACCAATAGCGCTGTTCATGATCGTACCGGACTATGATGCAACTTTTAATGTTATTGCTTCGCTGTACGTCAAACAAGTCTATACGACTTTAGCAAGAACAGCTTCCAATGTTAATTCTGGCAAGTGCTTTAGAGAAGTGATTTTCTTGCTAGATGAATTTGGGAACATGCCGGCAATTGATGATTTAGCCAGTATTTTAACGGTTTGTCTAGGGCGTAACATCCGGTTTAATTTAGTCGTTCAAGCGTACTCCCAAATTGAAAAACTATACGGTGACGATTGGAAAACGATTGACGGAAATACAAACAATACATTTTATATTCTGACGGATGACCACTCGACTGCAGAAATGATTTCAAAAAAAATCGGTGATAAAACCATTATCACAAAATCGCGTTCAGGTGAAACCATTTCTTTGAAAAAATCAAAAACAGAAAATGTGGATGCAAGACCACTTCTAAACGCTGACGAGCTTATGAGACTGCGTGAAGGGGAAATGGTCGTGATTCGGACAATTAAGCGACAAGATACAAATAGAAAAAGAATACAGCAGTTTCCTATTTTCAACACTGGTCAAACAGCCATGAAATACAGATGGGAATATTTATCGGATTATTACGATACAGCAAAATCAATTAATGATATTGATATTCCATGTACACATGCTGCTTTGGATTTGAATGAAGTAAGAGTTTCTTTTGATGAACAGCCGGTAAATGCAGAGAACCATAAAGAAGATCATGCAGTAGCAAATGAGGTTGTTGAACAAAAAGTTGTTGAGAAAGAAATGGTTGAAAGCAGAGTAGTTGAGACAGAAAAAGCTACGCCAAAAGTAAGAGAATTAGTCTTTTCAAATGGAGAAGTTGAATCCTCTTTCGATAGAAAGCCGCCAAAACCCAAAACGGGGCTTGATCGGGAAGAACCAAAAGAAGCTGTTCCAGTAGAAAAAGAACTAAACGAGGATTTCCCGATGTTTGAAGAACCGAAAGAAGCTGTTCGGGTAGAGGAAGAACTAAGTGAAGATAAAGCTCAAAATAACTTAAATGAAGTAATGTTCCGTAAGCTGATCGGTGACCAAAAATTCGAAGAAATGTTTAGCCAAAACTTTGCTTCCTTAGATTTATTAACTGTGAAAGACTTGCTGCTTGCACATCAAAATGACTTATCGGAAAAGACTTTCTTGAAGCTGCAAAAATTTGTAGAGAATGAATTAGGAAAGGATGACAACCAATGACGAATCCATTACACCAATTTATAAATGATAATAAAGAATTACTAGAAAAAGGAGAAGTCTTGACCATTCTTCTATTAGATGGTTATGTTACCATTTTTAATGAGGTCGATGAAAAGACCAATATGGAGAAAACAGTAACCCTCGTTGATCCTTGCGACACACATTTTGATTGCGAAATTGCTCATTTGATTCCAATGGGAGGTTGAAAAAATGAAAAAAATGATCGTTGCTCCTTTTCTAGTAATGGCTTTATCAGCTTGTTCAAGCAGTGGTGGATTACAACAAGTTGGCAAGGATGAGGTTGGCAGCCTTATAGATGGCAGTGAAAGTGGTTTTCTTTTCATTATTTCTGATAAAGAGGAAGAATACATGCCATATGTAGAGGATGCTGTTGAAAAATCAAAAGCCGAAGTGAATTATTATTATACTTATCAGCCAGACGGAGAAGATGGAGAAACAGTTGAAAAGCAAGTTTTTGAAGATGATGTTGATGTTAACAATGATTTAGATAAAAACCATTTATACTACCTCGAAAATGGAAAAGTTTCAGATCCAATAAGATTAACTTCTTATGACGAAGGTGCCGAGCTGTCCGCACGAATACAGGATTTTATTGAGATTCATGAATAAATAAGCAAGTGGTGAACGGGTTATTGACATACTGCGAAAGTTTAACGCACCTGCATATTGCAGGTGTTTTTTATATGCAAAAACAATAATTCTCATTTGAGGTTCATCTATAAATAAGCAAGTGAGGTGTAGCGCAAATGAATGATGAACAGGTTATGGACATACTGCGAAAATTTGATGGATACCTAGATAAATCGGATATGGTTGGTGACATTCTTCGAAATATTGCCTGGATATTCGTGTTGGGTCTTTCTTGGTTTGTTGACGCTTTAGAAGATGTAGCTAATGAAATGCTGCTTGTAAAAGAATTTTTTCAAGATGAATCCGTTATTGAGTTTGTAGAAACATTTCAACCACTGCTTTATCTCTTGTTGGCATTCAGCCTTATATATGCAGGATATTTGTTGGTTTTCCAAAGAAAAGTACAAGCTGAAGCCATTGCGATAAATTTTATCATAGCACTATCCATCGTAACCCTTTTATCTGCTGCAATGGATAAAATGAATAGTTTTACCGATGAAGCTATTGATACGGTAAACTCTGGTAAACTATTTGAAACTGAAAATGGTACAGTTTCCGAAGATATTTTATCAAGGAATATAAATGACTTAATTAAATTTGATAAAAATGAATGGAAAGATACTACACTAAAAAATGATATTCCAGTTGATATGCTTAAAAACATCAAAATAACAGAAAAATTTGATAGCGAAAAACTTGAAATTGACAATGATGAAGTAGCAAAAAATTATATTACATTTTCAGGTACAGAAAAAGAGTTGGCAGAATTTGATCAAGGTGGATTGACTGATTGGAACAATGAATATTACTATCGCTTTGCACCCGACTGGTTCACGATTCTTGTAACATTATGTGTAATGGGCTTTACGTTGTTTTCTATTTCATACAAATTAGCTCGGCTCGCTTTTGAGTTGATATTTAATTATATTCTCGTGACGCTCGTTGCTCCAGCTGACTTGCATGACGGTCAGAAGACGAAAAAAATTATACAGTCTATACTTAATACTTTTCTAGTGATAATTTTAATATTTTTGTCCATGAAGCTCTATATTATCGGAACAGCTTACTTGGCCGACAACTTTGAAGGGCTGGTTTACATTATTGCTTTGATTGGCTTTAGCGTAGCTTTATTAGATGGTCCGAATATGGTTGAAAGGCTGTTTGGTATAGATGCCGGTCTTAAAGGTGGATTAGGCTTACTAGCCGGTACGTATGCAGCTGGTAAGATGGCTACAAACTTTGCTGGTGGAGTTGGTAAGTTGGCGAATAAAGCTAATGGAAACGGGAATGACAAAGGCAAAAGCGATGATAAAGGCGATGGCAAGAACGATTCAAAAGATTCGGATTCGGATAATAGCGATACGAAAAATCAAAACCAGTCTCCTTTAAAAAATGCAGAAGCAAAATTGCCATTTGATGAACAAGGAACTGGAAAAGAAAGTCCTCTAAAACCAAGTCTAGATGGATCTGATCAATCAGAATCAGAACAGACAGATAAGAATGATATTGAAGCCAATGTCGATGAAAAAGGAAAAGCTGCTGTTTCAAAATCGGGTGAGACAAAAGGTGATAGCAAAGATTCTGATTTACAAGGCGCTTTAGGTGCAGCGAATGGTGGAACTCAATCGCTTGAAGCTACATCTGAACAAGAGCAAGAAGTGAAGCAGAACCAAGATGTTCAACAAAAATCAACTGGTGGTCAAGCTACCCTAAAAGGAACAGGCGCATTGGATGGGGCAGCAACACCAGATTTAGAACAGCAAATGAATGGTGAAAACGCAGGTCAAGGCAATGGAAGCAGTATAAGCCGACAAGGGCTTACAGAGCAACCGGTCAATATAACGGATATGCAAAATGGTATTCAAACAGCGGCTACAAGTAGTCAAGGTGGCAATATCCAACAAGCCATAGCACCAGATCAATCTTTAGAACAACAGGCTCAACCAAATATAACAGAAGGTTCAACCGTTCAAGGTGGTCAAAATGATGTACAGAGACAAAGCAATGCAGAACAGCCGGTGAATATAACGGATGTTCAAAATGGTACTCAAACAGTGACTACAAGCAGTCAATATGGTTCTGTACAGCAAGCAACAGCACCAGACCGATCTTTAGAGCAACAAGCCCAACCTAGCATAACAGAAGGCTCAGCCATTCAAGGTGGTCAAAGTGATATTCAAACGCAAAGTAATACTACTCAACAGGTAAATGTAACGGATACTCAAAACAGTGAACAAAGTGTAAATACAAATAGTCAGACAGGTGCTCAAACAGTGACTACAAGTAGTCAATCAACTACAAGTAGTCAAGATGTTTCGGAATCACCAAGCAGTACCGGTATTCCAAAAGTCTCTAGTGAAGAACGGGTAATATCTGAATCAGCTTCTAGTTCTTCAACAAATCAAACTATGGTTCAACCAGAGAATGTGAACCAAGTTAATGAAGAAGTGAAAGTAGAAGAAAACAACAGAACGATTACTGGCAGTCAAAGCGTAAGTCGTGTAGAAAATGGTGAATCAGGTGGCGGTGCAGCCGTAGCCATAGCTCCTGCTCCTGCCGGTGTGCCAAAAGCTTCTAGTGAAGAAAAGATCGTAGAAAATGAAGGACAGGACAGACAGCATGTGATTAATCGAAAGAGCAAGAAAGATCGGTTCAACCGAATGAAAAACCAAACTAAAAAGTAATGTGAGAAAGCAGCGTTGGTAACATTTCAACGCTGTTTTTTCTTTTTAAAAGGAGTGGGAAAATGCGAACGTACCGCATACCGAATGAAGTAGCGAGCGAGCTTAAAATTTCAAGAAGCATTTACCTTTTCGACTTATTTCTAATCATGTCTTTGATCTTGATTCGCTACATGACGATTCCTTTAGTGCATAGCGATTTTCATATGCTGTACACATTGTTTTTGATTTCCTTTGGTGTATTTATGATTATCAGACCGAAAACGAACCCTAAAAAGAGAATGTATCAAGCGATGTATTTTTCTATCGTCCGAAAAAAAGACACGTACAGTTCCATAGATTACAGTGAAAGCGAGTGATGAAAATGATACTAATTGATGAAATTAAATTAAAAAAGAATAAACACATCATGCCTGAGGCTGCTGTATTAGATGAATCGAATCTCGTTCTTGAAAAGGAACGGAAAGAGAAAAAAGCTGCTGTGAAATCATCCTTTGCTCAAATTAGCCCAATCCTAGATGTAACCAATAATGATTTCTTTGAAATGCGTTCAGGTGAGTATATGGAGATTATTCAAATTGAAAGCAAAGATATTTACTCATTAAATGATGCAGATTTAAGCAACGATATTCGAAATTTATCAACCTTTTTAACCGCCTATATAGAAGACATTAAAATTGTTCCTTTAAATATCCCTTTGAATTTAGAAAAACAGAAACGCTTCATCCACAAGCGTTTAAGACAAAACAAAAATGCGGCTTATCAATCATTCCTAGAGAGCCGATTAAGAGAATTTGATAACTTGGAAAAGCACCGGACGAATCGGGAATATTTTATCTTCATGTATGCAGAAGAAGAAAAGAAGTTACTAGAAAAACTGCACCAGATTAAAAACTTGTTGGCTCGCAGTAATCCAGTGACGGTGCTTTCCATTGAAAAGAAAATCAATATCCTGTTCCAAATGTTTAACCCAAATACCAAGCCATTGAGTGAGACTGAATAAAACAACCTAATGGTGGAGTTAAGTTTACACCTAACTTTGCACCTAACTTTATTTAAGTGAGACTGAATAAAACTAGAAGGGAAGATAGCAGATGAACATGATCGAAAAGTTAAAAGATATGTTTGGCAAGGGGCAAACCAATGAAGAAGTAAAAAGGGAAAAAGGCTATAATCCAATGGTTGTTTCATCCATTCAACCTAATGGTGGAGTTAGGTTTGCACCTAACTTTATACGATTAGGTGATGGCTATATGACTTCGCTGCACGTTTATAAATACCAGAATATCGTAAATGATTACTGGCTGGAACCGATCATCAACATGCCGAATGTTTTGTGTACGGTTGATATTTCAAATGCGAATAAGCGTGAAGTGGTGGACCAGATCAACAAGGCTTTGGCCGAGCAAAATATTCGTTTTGAAAATGCAAAAGACAACATCGAAAGAATTGACGCTCGTAAACAGTATTCAGAGCTGAGTGAGCTGTATGAAAACCTAACTGTTGGTGAAATTTTAAAATATGTACACCTACGTTTATACGTGAAGGGAAAAACGCTTGAAGAACTTGAAGTGAACACACAAAAGGTTATCGAAGAACTTGAAGCAATGAACTTTCGGGCTGCTGTGCTGCTAAATGAACAGGAGTGGGAATGGGACGGAATGTTCCAAAGTTATAAGGCACAAACCAAGTACACAAATAAGCGAAAAGGCAAGGAAATACAGGCTTCAACATTAGCCGGTGGTTATCCTTTTCACTATACTTCTTTAAATGATGCAACAGGTACTTTTCTAGGAACAACCTATACCGGTGGAACGATTGTACTTGATCTTTTTCACAAAGATAAACAGAGAAAACACTACAATGCTTTAATGGTGGGACAGATGGGTTCCGGTAAATCGACCCTCTTGAAAAAGACGGTACTTGAACAAGCAATCAAAGGAAATAAGGTGCGGGTTTTAGACGTTACCGGTGAGTTCTCTGGATTGGTTGAAGCGCTTGGTGGAAAGCAGATCGCCTTAGATGGCAGTGAGGGAATCATTAACCCTTTACACGTTTATAAAACAGCCGTAAATGAAGATGGCTCAACCAATGAAGAATTATCGTTTATGCAGCACTTGTCTAAACTGAAAGTTTTCTATAACTTTTTGAAGCCGACAGCCGGTGATGATGAAAAGTCCCTTTATTCATCACTATTAAGACAGCTCTATATTGAAAAAGGTTTATGGTTAGAAGAAAAAGAAAAAGAGATTGCCGTTACTTCCTTTGAACCGAACGAGTACCCTACCTTTTCAGATTTTTTAGCGTTGATTCGGAAAGAGCTTTATAGTGATATTTCCAATGAAAGGATTAATGAAAACCTAGCCAGTAATACCGTATTACTTTTAAGCAGTATCGAGTTGGCTGTACAAAGTATCGTTGATATTTACGGGCAAATTTTCAACGGTCATTCATCCATTCAGTCATTCGATGAAGAACAAGTTGTATCATTTCCGATACGCTCACTTCTATCCATGCAGGGTGAAGTATTCCAAGCTCAATTATTTAACATCATGAATATGCTCTGGGATGGCATGATCGTGAACGGTTCATATCAATTCAGACAGTTTAATCGTGGTGAGCTAGAAGCCACTGAAGCTATAAAGTATTTAATCGTAATTGATGAAGCCCATAACATTATTAATACAAAAGACATTTCAAAACCTGCTGTACAGTATATTGAAAGATTTATGCGTGAAGCACGTAAGTATTTTGGCGGCATTTTCTTTGTATCACATTCTATCAGTGACTTTGTTCCGAACTATGGTAGTGGCCAAAATAATGAAAATGCAGAGAATATAAAGAAGCTATTCCAGTTAACGCAATACAAATTTATTGCTCAACAAGACAGCATTACGATTCCAATTTTAAAGATGATTTTTGAAGGACAGATTACAGACAGTGAGCTGGCGGCGATCCCAAGATTTGAAACCGGTCATTTAGTTTTATCCATTTCGGGTGTGAAAAACATTACCTTTAAAGTAGAGATTCCAAGCAGTGAAATGAAAATGTTTGGTGGTGGCGCTTAATGATTAATAGAAGTGCTGCACCCAAAAACGCAGCCAATGAACTTGCCAAACAAGCGATCAAAAAAGCGATCAAAGCTAAGTTAAACTTACTTAGCTTAAAAGCTAAGTTATATATAGGAGCAGCCTTGTTGGCTGTTCTTTTACTAGTAATCATGATTGCTGGTATGGTTTCTATCATACAAAATATTGCGGAGAACTCTGAAACAGACTCGTCTGGTGCTGGTGCTGGAATCGTTGGATACGGTACCGCACAGGTTTCCACACAGGTTTTGCAGTATGAAAGTGCAATTAAAAGTGAATTAGATAAGTATGGAAAAGGCGAGTACACACCGTTGTTACTCGCCTTAATAATGCAGGAAAGTACTGGTGCAGGTAATGACCCGATGCAAGCGAGTGAATCTAAATGCGGTTATATCGGCTGTATAACGAATCCATCTGAAAGTATACAGTACGGTGTCAAACACTTTTTAGACGTAATGGCAAAAGCTAATAACGATATTAAATTAACGCTTCAAAGTTATAACTTTGGTGGTGGGTTCATCAATTATGTGAATGAAAGAGGTGGAGCTTACACCTATGAATTAGCTATCTCATTTTCTCAAATGATGTACCAAAAGTTAGCTCATACGGGCATTTACAAATGTCATAGACCAGAAGCAATTCAACACAACGCTTGCTACGGAGATATAAAGTACGTAGATGCTGTGTTGAGGTATTTACCGGCAACAGCAGTAGGCGGTGGCGGTGGAACAGTAGTAAATGCTTCTGGCGCTGTAAAAAAAGCGATTGAGACTGGACAGACAGCGTTAGGTCGCCCGTACTTTTGGGGCGGTGGCAGAAGCAATGCGTCAATAGCAAGAAAAGAATTTGATTGTTCTTCATTTGTTTGGTGGGCTTACAGGGAAGCTGGTGTGAATTTGGGACCGATGGGAGCAACTACGGAAACATTAAAACATCTAGGTAAAAGAGTACCGGCAAGCGATATACAAGTAGGGGATTTAATTTTTTGGAACACCTATAAAGTAGATGGTCACGTTGGCATTTATATTGGAAACGATCAATTTATTGGCGCTCAAAGTAGTGGTGGAGTTTCCATTGCGAACTTTAGATCAAACTCATACTGGGGCGGCGCAAAACAATGGAAAGGGCATGTGAGAAGGGTTGTTCAATAATGGATCTTCCTATCTTACATTACAAAAGGAGATGAAAAAATGAAGAAAAGTTTATCCGTAATATTGATTATGGTATTGGTCATTTCGTTTGCTGCCAATGTCTTTTCTTTCAACAAATTGACCTCGGCCAAAGAGGAAACAAACAAACAAGCAAAGCTGTTAATAGAAGAAAAAGAGCAGGAGATCGAGAAGCTAAACGATGAAATTTCTTCTTTAGAAACGGAAAAAAAGAGTGCGGAAAGTAACGAAAATACGGAAAAAACAGAAGCAGAAGTGAAAGGAACAGCAACAGAAAATGAAGCTGAAAAATCTGGTGGTCAGAAAGATTTACTAAATTCTGCTGAACGGTTTATTGATTATATCTACAATGTAACACCCGATAATTTTGCAATGGTTAAGCAAAATGCAGACCATTACATGACCAATGAAATGATTAAAACCCTGTTCCCTTCTGATGGAATAGATGAAAAAGGAAGTGATTTAAAAACAAGCGCTACTGACATTAAAGTGTTTGTGGAAGGCGAAGGAGACAGGCAAGCGGTTGTGTCTTATAACTTTGAATTGGAGTTTATAAGTAGTGGTTACAAAGAAAAAGATTCCGCTTATGTGCTGCTCGATTTTGAGCATGATGGTGGGACATATAAAGTATCAAAACTCACGCCAATTAACAGCATGAAAGGTGAACTATCAAGCATTGATGCCATTGGTTATCTCAAAGGAGGGGGAATGTTGCCATGAAGAAAAATAAGCGTAAAAAGTTGGCTGCTCACTGGTCAAATATCTATGTGGCAGTCACTTTGATTTTTATGTTAGGCTTCGGTTTTTTCTTATCTAGTAAAGTATTCCTGGCTGATAAAGTCGATGTTTTAAATACAGAAATCAATAAAGAATTTAACTTAAACGGCAGAGGGAAATTCACAATTAAAGAGTGGATATATGATGAAAAGGATCATGAAATGCAAGTAACGCTTACTACTTCTGGAATGACGAGTTATCTGTCTGATCTGGATTTTAAAGCTGTGCCAAGAGTGAATGTGAAAGCTGACCTGCCGACTAAAATTGTTTATTCATCGAATGATATTTATATCGTAAGGATCAGTAAAGTACCAAAGGATTTTGGTCAGGTTGCATTACGGCTAGTGAAGGATGAATTGGATTTTGAAGAAGAAGTATTCGATGAAGAACAATTAAAAAAGAAAGAAAAAGATGCGATCATCACCAGTATTTATGCGGACCAAACGGTAGTAGATCGTGGTGAGGTTTCTGAAAAAGATGTAGAAGAATATGCGGTTAAAGTTACAGATGAAATGATTCAAAATACGGAAAACGAAATCAAAGATCGGCAAAAAGAAATCGAGAAAAACGATTTAATTGTGAAGAAAATTAATGAAGAAATTAGCGAGCAAAAAGGAGAATTGATTTACCAGACTGTCGATGAACAGGTTGTAACCAACAATCAAATTTACTCATTAGAAAAAGAAATTGAATCCTACAATACAGAAAATGAAACAGCAAAAACAGATATAAAATCGCTGGAAACTAAAATCGAAAGATTAAATCAGCGCAAGAGTGATTTGCAATTTTGATCAAAAACTCTGAGCCTTTTTTATAAATCACAAGATTATTTTGCTGTCTAAAATTAAGACAAATATGAATTTTTGCTGTCTAAAATTAAGACAAACATCCTTTTTTTACTGTCTAAACTTGAGACAAAATCAAAATTTCGTGTACCCACGAAAACACTAGGCTCTGCCTAGTACCACACTGAAAGTGGGGTCACGTTTTCCTTATGCTCTTTCTCACTCTTTACCCCAAGTGTTCGTTTTTTAGAAAAATTTGGGGTATAATGAAAATAAATCGTTTAACAAAACTTTGTTTAATGGAAGGGGGAAAGAAAATGGAAGTGAAGATCAGAAATGTTGAGCCTGCGGCAGTAAAAAAAATCGACGAGCTTGCTAGAAAAAAGGGGCTTTCCAGAAACGAATATCTTAAAAATGTGGTAGAAGATTTTTCGATTTTAGAAATGAAGGATAATCATGTTGACCGCATGGAAAAGCAGCTTGCCGCTAATTCGTTATTAATGGAAAAAACCTCAAACACGTTAGATGAATTAGTATCTGTTTTGAAAGAGCTGATCGACGATGAATAATTCTGTAAGACCTGCCGTAGTGATTAAATCCAAGTTTATTTTATCATCCGGTTCAAAAAGTAATTTCAATAATTATTTGAATTACATGGACAGAAAAAACACTCAATCGAACGAAAATGATTTTCAGAATTATCAAGACTATATGAGCAATGAAGAAAAATCCACTGGCTTGTTTACTTCAAGCAATGACAAATTAAATGCCGAAGAAAAAGAAGATTTAAAATCTCTTTTCGAACAATCACAACAAAAAGGAAGTATTCTATGGCAGGATGTCATTTCTTTTGATAATGAATGGCTGCAAGAAAACGGCGTGTTGAAAAATGGCTTTATGGATGAACAAAAAATGAAGCAAGCGACACGAAATGCAGTGAATGAAATGATTAAAAAAGAAGGATTATCTGACAGTGCGATTTGGTCTGCTGCCATTCATTACAATACGGATAACATTCATGTTCATGTGGCTACTGTCCAGACAAAAAACTTTCGAGAACGTGGAAAACGCAAGCAGAAATCGATTGATAGCATGAAATCAAAAGTGGCGAGTTCGATTCTTGACCGAAGCAAAGAAAATGAAAAATTGAATGAATTTATTCGAGAAAAAGTTGTAAAAACAAAACGTGATGATGATTTATTGTCTTTAAAAAATCGTGTAGTTAATCGGGATATGGTGAAGCAGTTTAAAAAAATTCATAGCATGTTGCCAGAAGATAAAAGGCTCTGGGCATATAGCATGAATGGTATTCAAAATGTAAGACCGGAAATTGATAAATTGACGGATATGTACATTCAAAAGCATTTCAAAAACGAGTTTAAAGAATTTGAAAAACAATTAGATAAAGAAGTTGAGCTGTATAAACGAACCTATGGTGATACCAAAAAAGCAGAACAGTACAAAGAAACGAAAATGGATGATCTTCATAAAAGAATGGGCAACACCATTTTGAAAGAAGTGAAAAAATACGACTATGAATTAAAGAGTGCTGCCCGATCTGAACCAAAAAATAAATTTGAAAAAATTAAACGGGAACGGGCGATCAATAATTTCATTTACACCATTGATCGGAGCATGAATGATAATTTGCAGCACTTAAAAAATCAGCGTGAATTTGAAAGGATGCAGCAAGAAAAAGAACAGGAAAGGTAGTGAATTAATTTGGCCGAAGATAAAAAGGTACAAAAGAGATATTATTTAGAACCACACTGGCATGAGTATATAGAAGACAAAGGTCATAACGGCAGTAGCGCTCTTGAAACTATTTTAATTCAGCATAAAGAGTATTCTAATAATTTGTTTGATCTGCGTTTTATCATTAACCAAATTAAACAGGAATTACTGCAAGAAATTGATAATGGCATTAAGAAAAATGTTGAAGTGGAAATGAAGCGTATTCGATTAGGAACGAATAACACGGATCGTAATACACAAGTTTTAATTGAATTGTTGCAAGGGTTCATGGTGGCTTCCAACAAGGATACGATCACCACAACTGATCTTTATAAGCCGGATTTTTTAGCTGAAGCTGAAACGGTCGTGCATGAAAGAATCGCAAATTTGAAGCAAAAAAAACACTCTAAAGGGGATGAAAAAGAATGAAAGAACTCTTTGAAAATTTAGATTACGCAATGATTAAAGGCGTTGGAGAAGATGAAGTTTTGGTCACGTTTAATGGTGAAGATTATGAAATCAAGCTCACTGATACTACCCGTACGCCAATATTTGAAGCAGTTGAACAGGGAATTTATATTGTCCCTTTTAACAGAGCCACAAAGGAATTGCTAATCGAAGTGAATACAGAAGTCATGAAAGAATATTTTCCAGAAGTGTTTATGAAGGAACTAGATGGAGCAGCTGACTTTGATCCAGAAGAATTTGAAAAAGAAAATGAAAACGACTAACTGATTCCCTTTCTAATTCTAAAAATGAGGTGTTCAAAAGTGGGTGATATAGTGTCGAAATCTGAAATTGACAAAGCAGCCAGCGTTCATGTTTTGGATTATTTACAGACAAAAGGCGAGCCGATCATCAAGCAAGGACACAATTATTATCGTCATGCAGAGCATGATTCCTTAGTGTTTAATACAAATGGAAAATGGTACTGGAACAGTCGCAGTACCGGTGGAATGGGCGCAATTAGTTTAGCAAGAGAGCTTTACACAATGAAATTTCAAGAAGCTGTTCGGGATGTAAACGGATTGAACATTACCAAGACAATGGACTTCTCAAAAGATATAAATAATGAATTTGTTTATCCAAAACAGTATGAAGTTTCTTCTATTGAAAACGCAAAAAATTATTTAGTCAATGAACGCTGTATTGATGAAAAAGTGGTCTTGGCATTACGAAAACATGATTTGATTGCAGAAGATAAAATGAAAAATCTTATTTTTAAGTGGAGAGATAAAGACGGAAAAATAGTCGGTGCTGATCGACAAGGCACAACCAAAATGAAGAATAAGCGTGGAACATTTAAACAGATTATGGAGCATAGCAAAGGGGATGATGGATTTACACTTGATATAGGCAAGCCAAACAAAATTGCAGTGTTTGAAAGTCCGATTGATTTAGTGTCTTATTACGATATGATACGTCCCGATCATATCCGGCTGCTGTCTATGTCAGGTTTAAAAGATCAAACACTTATAAATGGAATCAACCAAACGGCTTTAGAATGTAAAGAGCGTGGCGAAGAACTAGAAAAAATAATTATTGCCGTTGATAACGATAAAGCAGGCAAAGAGTTTGCTGGAAAATGGGATGGCGAAATCGTTCAAGTTGATCTTCCGAAAAATAAAGACTGGAACGATGATTTGAGGGAGCAAAGAAAAGTAGAAAAGGAAAAGCAAAATCAAAAAAGCCCTGGCATGAGTTTTTCTGAAAATAAAGAATTTCAATATGAACGATAAAGAAAGGGCGGTCTAAAAATGGCGTATAAGCGTAATTACAAAAGTAAATCACCAGAAGAAAAACAAAAAGAAATTGATGATCTAACTGCTTCAATGGATTCTCAAATACAAGGGTATTTTGAAAGCGAAGAAAAGATACGTGAACACTTAGCTTTCATGGCAAACTTTCATAAATATTCCCCTCGGAACATGGCTCTAATCAATCAACAATTTATGGGTGCGAGTGCAGTCGGCTCATTCAACTTTTGGAAATCAAAAGGAGCTAGTGTCAATAAAGGGGAAAAGGGCATTAAAATTTTAGTCCCTAATCCAGTTGAATTTTTTAAACGTGGTGTTGATTCAGAAGGAAAAGATATATGGACGCCAGTATCAAAAGCCACGCCACAAGAAAAACAGTTGCTAGAAAAAGGTGTGTTACAAAAGCACCGGAGAATGTTTTATAAGATTGGTTATGTATTCGAATATACACAAACCAATGCGCGCGAAAAAGGGATTGCCGTTTCTGAAATTTTTGGTCGCTATCATCGTGAAGGAACGGTTGAAAATGATAAAGAATTTATGAAGGCTTTTGAAAAATTGGCTGACAAGATCGGGGTGCAGCTGCTGGACAAACCTCCTGCCGGTGTCGAGCTTGGTACGGCTAAAGGTGCTTTTTTTCCAGACAAAAATGTCATTGCTATGAATCCAAGAAACACAATGGCTGACAATGTTCCTGTCATGATTCATGAACTGGCACATGCTGAATTGCATAATCGGGACCGTCAAAAGGAACGTGGGCGTGAATTATCTACCAACGAAAAAGAGTTTCAAGCTGAAATGGTCGCTTATGTGGTGGCTACTCATTACGGAATCAAAATGGATAACTTCTCTTTGCCTTATCTAGCAAGCTGGACAAAGGATGCTGAATTAAAGGATAAAGAGCAGTTATTAAATGAAGTCCGTCAAACGTCTAGTGAGTTTATTGAAGTGATCGACAGCCATTTAGAGCATTCAAAAGAGCTTTCTAACATAATGTTGGTCGAGTACGGTTCTTTATCAGAAGCAAGTATAAATGAGGTTTCTTTAAACGAGTTAAAACAGGCTGTAACGAATCGAATTGAATCCTATCCAGAAGATCGGCACGAAGAATTAAAGCAGAAATTAGAACCTGTATACTCGGCCGAGGTGCTAACCGATAAGGAAGTTGGGCTGTTGGAAAAAGAAATGGGTAACGCTTTTAAGGTCTTTGATAAAGCTGAAATTGAGAAGCCAACCGTTTTAATTCAATGGTCTGAAAGCGAAAAGCTAAAGAATAATGAATTAATGCGATTTGGTGAAGCGAACGAAAAATTTGCGGAGATTGGCAAAGAACAAAGTCAAGAAGATGGCTATTATAAAACCCGTTACCATGTGATTTTTCCAAATGAGGATAAGCTCGAAATGATTAATCCAGATCGGCATGACATAGGGGATGGCTATTACAAGAACGCATACCAGCAAATGGTTTCTGAAATGAATTTAAAGCCAGAACATCACAACACGCTTCTGAATGACATAGCTTTATATGCACATGAAAAGGCTCATGGTGGTGCGCTAAATATTGCAGAACCTTCCATGATGATACATGGCGCTATGCCCGATTTTAAGGAATTTGGCTTCGTAAATAACGCTGATTTCAATAAATTGAAATTTAATGAAGTAGTATATACGGTAGCTATTCCAGAAGGTGATACGCTAAATGTTTTCAGTAACAGTTATGAAAAGGGTGAATATTTACATCCACTTGACCAGATGGAGAAGACCGGTATTGATAAGGATATTTACGATAAACTTCAAACAGCTTGGGACAATGAATTGTTCAGAGATGAAGAAGCCTATATTCACTCTATTGCACCACGCATTAGACAGGAATTAAACAAAGAAGACATGGAAGCGGTCAAACCAGCTGCAACAATAAAGGAACCGTCTGGAAGGCAGCACCGACAAACAAGGCAACTGGCAGAAGAATTAGAGCGCTAACGTTTTTTAGCGCTCTCTAACAAAACTTTGTTAAAAAGACGAATATTATTTGGATCCCTGGTAGCTGAAAAGACGGTTAAACACGAACATTTTTAAAATGAAAGGCAGGGACTATAAATGAAAACTATTATTCTGGCTGAAAAGCCTTCACAAGCGAAAGCCTATGCAGAAGCGTTCGAAGTTGCCAAAAGAGAAAAGACACACATTGAATTAAAGCCATGCAGCACGTTTCCCAATGGAGCTACAATCACATGGGGGATTGGTCATTTAGTCGCTTTGAAAATGCCTAACGAGTACAACGAAGAATGGTCACGTTGGGATTTAAGCAACCTGCCAATTTTTCCGGAGCGCTTTGAATTTAAAGTGGCAGAAGATAAAAAAGCTCAATTCAATGCTGTGAAAAAATTATTTAACGGCTGTGATGTTGCGATCAACGCCTGTGACATTGATCGAGAGGGTTCTAATATTTTTTACAGTATTTATAGAATGACCGGTGCAAAAAACAAAACGATTAAAAGGCTATGGATTAACTCTTTAGAGGTTGATGAAATTCGTAAAGGATTTAATAACCTATTGGATAATGAGAAGGATTTATTGATGTATAAAGAAGCCTATACTCGTCAGGTATCTGATTGGTTGGTAGGGATAAACGGAAGCCAATTATTTAGCTTGCTGCTTGCTAAAAAAGGGGTTCGGGAAACATTGAGTATTGGCAGGGTGCAAAGCAGCTTAGTTTATCTGGTTTACCAGCGCCAAAAAGAAATTGAAAACTTTGTCTCCAAGCCATTTTTTGAGTTGGTTGGAAAGTTTGCTGCAGCTGGTGGTCAATATGAAGGAAAAGCCAAAATAAAGACCGATACACTGGATGAATTACATGCCTTTTTACTAACAAATGAAGCGATCTTGGACAGTGAAATGCCGGGAACCGTCCTGGCATTAGAGAAAAAAGAAAAACGGACGCAATCACCAAAACTACATTCACTCTCTACCCTTCAAACAGTCGCCAATAAAAAGTGGAAGTATAGTCCGGCAGTTGTATTAAAAACCATGCAGTCACTGTATGAGAAAAAGCTCGTCACATATCCTCGTACCGACACAAATTTTATTACTGAAAATGAGTTCAATTATCTAGTAAAGGTTGTTGAGGGATATCAGAAACTACTTGGCCAAGAATTTGAACCGAATATAACACCAAATAAACGGTATGTAGATGGCTCTAAGGTTCAAGAGCATTATGCGATCATTCCGACTAAAAATGTCCCTGCTGAATCAACTATAAATAGCCTGTCACCAGAAGAAAAGAATATCTATGATGAAGTGGTACGGAACACGCTGGCAATGTTCCATAAACATTACCGGTATGAAGAAACGAAGATTACAACGGTAGTAAAAGGCATTGAATTTGAAACAATCGGAAAAGTAGAGCTTGAAAAAGGATGGAAAGAGCTGTTTTCTCACCAAAAAGAAGATGAAGGAGAAAAAACGGCTTCAAATAACATGCTGCCAAGCGTTTCTAAAGATGAAAATGTAGCAGTAGTCCTAAACAGCAAAGAAGGGAAGACAAGCTCTCCCAAGCCGTTTACAGAAGGGGGTCTAATCAATCTCATGAAAACGGCTGGAAAATTGGTCGATGATGAAGCGGATAGTGAGATTTTAAAAGAGGTAGAGGGGATCGGCACTGAAGCAACTCGGTCTGGAATTATCGAAACGGTTAAAGAGAACGGCTATCTTGAGGTTAAGAAAAACATTGTCTTCAGCACAAAAAAAGCCGAAATTCTGTGTGAAGCGATTCAAGGGACTTTGTTATCCAGTCCTTCTATGACCGCAAAATGGGAATCCTATTTAAGAAAGATCGGGGAAGGCTCTGGTTCATCCGATACTTTTATCCAGAACATTAAAAAATTCGTGCAGAATTTGATTGAAACGATGCCCGGAAAAATGGATAGCTCGACGATTCAAAAGGCTGTTGAACAGCAACAAACACAATCCAGTTATGGTGTATGTCCAGTTTGTAAAAAAGGACGTATGGTAGACCGGAAAACATTGATTGGCTGCTCCGAATATTCAAATGGCTGTACGTTTTCTATCGGAAAAACCATTGCTTCCAAGAAATTGACGGAGAAAAACATTAAAGACTTACTAGAAAAAGGGTTAACACCGGTAATAAAGGGTTTTAAATCAAAATCAAAAAAATCGTTTGAAGCCCAACTGAAAATCGAAAATGAGAAAGTTAATTTTGCGTTTAATAATAATTAAAAAAAGGAGTGCTGCTAACTAGCAGCACTCCTTTTTAGTATTGTGTTTTTTATTATCCATTCCAAAATCCTACAAAAAACTTTCTGTAGTGATAAAATAGTCATATTAAATGTAAAATAAAAGGGTTATTTTAATAAAAAAAGATTTTTTGAAATTTGTTCTTTAAAAGGACGAATTGTTTAAGCGTAAATAAACGGATTTAAATCTGGTAAAGTACAATCGAACAAAAAGTTTATTACAAAGGAGTAAATTTTATGATTCATAATGAAGATTCTAGAGTAAAAGTCCCTGCTTTACTTCATTTTAGACGTTTGGGGTATCAGTATCAAACTAAAAGTGGAACGGTAATTGATGAACGAAATAATATATTTGTAGATATATTTCGCGAGTCTATTTGTCACATCAACAACACAACATATTCCGATGTTCGAATAAATGAATTGATCAAAGAAATCGATCTACTAACTGATAACAAAAAGGATAAAGGGCAATCTTTTTTTGAACGCTTAGTGAGTCCTACTGGAATCAAATTAATTGATTTGAAAAACCCGATGAACAACGATTTTCGTGTTGTTTCTGAATTAGGTTTTCGACGCGATCGAGAGGTATTTCGCCCTGATATTACAATTCTAATTAATGGTATTCCTCTAGGATTTATAGAGGTGAAAAAACCGAACAACAATGAAGGAATTCAAGCAGAATTTAAACGAATGAAAAATGAACGTGCAAAGGAACACTTTATTCCTTACTTCAACCAATTACAAGTGTTAGGTTTTTCAAATAATCTCGAATATAAAGATTCCGAATTGGTAAAGATGTCTGGAAGTTTCTATACAACACCTAACGGAGACAAACTTACATTCAATTCGTTTCGAGAAGAACAGCAAGTACAAATCAATGATTACTTGTCAGATGACATGATAGATACTGTACTATTAGATAACAATGTACTCTCTATTAAAAATACTAATGAATTTCAATCGAATTTAAAATTAGATACTCCATGTAATCGGTTTATTACCTCAGTTTTTTCGAAAGAACGATTCATTAAAATTATTCGCTACGGTATTGTCTATGTAGATTCTACACGCGATGGGTTAAACAAACATATTATTCGCTATCCTCAATTCTTTGCTTTAGAAGCGATGGTGGAGAAGCTAAAACAAGGCATGAATCGGGGAGTCGTATGGCATACGCAAGGAAGTGGAAAAACAGGATTAGCTTATTTTGCAGCGAATGTCTTGCGAGACTACTATCAAGAGAAAAATATAGTAACAAAGTTCTATTTTGTGGTAGATCGTTTGGATTTATTAATCCAGGCATCAGGTGAATTTGCATCAAGAGGTATGACGATTGCAAGTATTAATAACAAAGAAGACTTTGTGAAAAATATTAAATCACCTGTGATCGTTTCCACTATTAGTAATAATGGTAAAAATAAAGGGACAATGAATGTGGTTAACATACAAAAATTCTCAAAAGAAGCCAACGTAGATACAAGTTTAGATAAAAAAATACAACGGATTTACTTCTTAGATGAAGTGCATCGAAGCTATAAACCAAAAGGGACGTTTTTATCAAACCTGCTTGGAGTAGATCCGAACGGTATATTCATTGGACTTACTGGGACGCCAATTTTGAAAAATGAATTTAAAACTACCGATCTGTTTTCTGGATATATTCATACATATTACTACAATAAATCTATCGCTGATGGTTATACTTTAAAAATAAAAAAAGAGAATATATCTACTAAATTGAAATCAGAAGTGCGTGGATTGTTTGATTTAGATAAGGAAGAAAAAATATCTTCTGCTCAATGGGAGTTAGTCGGAAAACAAGATAACTTCATTATAAAAATATGCAAATATATTGTGGAAGATTTCAGGATATTTTGTGAAGAAATACACAACGATATGAGCTTAGGATATATGATTGTTACATCCTCCAGTGAGCAAGCAAGGGCTATGCAAGAATGGTTTAAAGTTAACAGTGAGTTAAAAACAGCGTTAGTATTGTATGATGAAGACGACAATAAAGAAAGCCAAGAAGAATTTCGTGGTAAAAGAAGCAAAGATGAACCAAATGTAGTAAAGAGCAAGTATCAAGGGGTTGTTGTTTATAATATGTTGCTTACGGGGTTTGATGCTCCACGTTTAAAACGACTGTATTTATTGCGTAGAATAAAGGAACATTCGTTATTACAAACTTTGGCAAGAGTTAATCGACCTTATAAAAATATGCGTTATGGTTATGTCGTTGACTTTGTAGACATTACGGAGGAATATGAAGAAACCAATCGCAAATATTTAGAAGAACTGCGTGATGATATTGCTGACGAAGCTGGACAAGCAGATGTAGAAGATATGTTTGTAGATGTAGAACAAGTAAAAAAACAAGTAAAAGCATTAAACAATAAGTTGTTTATTTATATGGGGAATATTGAAAATAATTTGGAAGATTTCAGACAGCAAATTGAAGTTATGGAAGAACCAAATTTAAAAGATTTACGAGCTACTTTAAACGCTTATAAAGAATGTTACAATGAATTACGGATGGCTAGAGAAGAAGTGTCTCATATGCCAATTGAAAATATAAAAAAAGCACATAAAGAGGTATCTAATCGCATTCAGTTCAAAAGAGATGAAGAAAGATTAAATGATCCTGAATCTGATATAGAGGATATTGATTTTAGCAGCCTAATTGTTGAATTTTTAAAAGTCGGAGAAATCGATTTAAACTTTACAACAGAAAACGATATTTTAGATACCGTTAATCAAATTCAGAATGAATTCCATTTAAATCTAGATAAAACTGACCAAACCTATACAAATTTAAAGCAAGAATTCAAAGATATTATGGTGTTATTAAAACACGATGGAGATACAACAGAGAAAATAAAAAAAATTATAGGAGATTTAAAAAATCTTTATAGCAAAATCAAACAGCACAATATAAATAACAAAGCAATCATGGCAAGGTACAGGGGAGACGATTCCTGTATGCGAATCCATAAGCAACTATTAGAAAATTATAGTGAAGCTTTAGATGATGGTACAGTCTATAATATTATGCTGGAAATTATTGAGGAAGTGGATAAGTTACTTGGTGGTTATAAACCTACCGTTGAAATCATGGCACGTCAAATGATGCGACCAGTTCGTAATGCTTTTATGAACAATGGATTGAGACTTGGAAAAAGTCAAGTCGTTGATATAATTAGACTGTTTACAGACGACAAATTTAGATAAATAGAGGAGAACAAAGCTGTGAGTATTGAAGAGTATTTGAATCAGATTAAACAAATGATTGATGATTTAAAAGCCATGAGTGCAAATCTTGGATTAGCAAATACAGGAGATGAATATAAGATCATCTCTGAATTGTTCACTTATAAGTTCCTAAACGATAAACTGTTATACGGATTTGATAAACGAGAAGATAAAGAGGAAACATTTGAAGATTTTGTTGACTTTGCTCCAATCAATATGGCAAAAATGCATAAAGAACATTTGGTCGATCATTTATACCAACAGCAAGGCAAAGATAATTTCAATCAAATTTTAGATCAAGCATTTATAGAAGTAAATGAACTAAACAAGGACATCTATACCGTAGAAACTGTGTCTGGACAAAAGAAAAATCTTTTTGAGCCTCTATCTACTTATATACGTGACAGCAATAAGGAATTAGAATTGGCGAGACGTGCGATCAATATTATGGCAGAGCATAAATTTACAGATATTTACGAAGACGGTTTTGATTATTTTTCCAGTGTCTTTGAATATCTGATCAAGGATTATAATAAGGATAGTGGGAAATATGCAGAGTATTTCACTCCTGTGTCTGTGGCTGATATTATCTCGGCCATTCTGTACAATGACCAAGCTGTACGTAATGTAAGTGTCTATGACCCTGCATCCGGAAGTGGTACGTTACTATTGTCAATGGCAAATAAAATTGGTACCGATAATTGTACTATTTATAGTCAGGATATTTCGCAAAAATCTACACAGTTTTTACGAATCAACCTTATCTTAAACAAATTGGTGCACTCGTTACATAATGTAGTGGAGGGAGACACACTTTTAAAACCCGATCATTTAGATCCGAAAAATCCAGATCAACTAATGAAATTTGATTTTATTGTAAGTAATCCTCCATTCAAAACAGATTTTAGTAACAGTATTGAAGCGTTGAAAGCAGATAAATATGATCGCTTTTTTGCAGGATTACCCAATATTCCAAAAAAGAAAAAAGAAAGTATGGCAATTTATGAGACATTTTTTCAACATATACTTTCTTCATTAAATGGAGGTGGTAAGGCTGCTATAGTTGTTCCAACAGGTTTTGTGTCGGCAAGCACCGGAATACCTCAAAAAATAAAACAGAAATTAATTAATAACAATTGGTTGATGGGTGTTATCCATATGCCAAGTAATATTTTTGCCAATACAGGTACGTCTGTTTCTATTATATTAATTGATAAAAGCAAAGCAGACGAGAAAGTAATGTTGGTAGATGGATCTCACTTCGGAAAAAAAGTGAAATTAGACGAAGGTCAACGCACTTTATTGAACGAAGAAGAGCACCAAAAGTTAATTGATACGTTCAAAGAGCGTAGAGAAGAGCCAGAGTTTAGCGTATTAGTTTCCAACGATGATATTAAAGAAAAGTCCTATACACTTTCTGCGGGGCAGTATGTTGAAATGAAGGAAGAAAAGTTGGATTTTGATATTGATGAACGTTTAACGGAACTTAAAAATGATATATTAACAAAGTTTAAGGTTAGCAATGACTTAGAAAAACAAATTAAATTTGTTTTTGGAGTTGGAAAAAATGATTTATAAATTAAAGGATGTCTTAAAGGAAAAGGGATATATTCGCGGACCTTTCGGATCTGCTTTAAAAAAAGCAGATATGAAAGAAGATGGCATCCCCGTATATGAACAACAACATGCAATTTATAAAACACGTGATTTTAGATATTTTATTGATGAAGAAAAATACCAAAAAATGAAGCGTTTTTCTACCGAAGCTAATGATATTCTTGTAAGTTGTTCCGGTACTTTAGGAGAGACAACAATTCTTGATAAGAATAACGAAAAGGGGATTATTAATCAGGCATTATTAATTCTTAGAGCTAACGAAGAAGTTATTGTTCCTAAATACTTATATTATTTTTTCAACTCAAAACGCGGAAAATATTCTTTGATCTCTAATTCAAGCGGTAGTGTTCAAGTTAATATTGCTAATCGGAAGGTTATAGAGAATATTGACATTTTCGTTCCGGATAAACGTACCCAATCGGAAATAATTAAAAAAATCGAGAGCTTAGAAAATAAAATTGAGCTTAATAACGAATTAATCAATAGTCTTGAAGAATACTCTCAGCTTCTATTTCACAAGTGGTTCGTAGATTTTAACTTCCCAAATGAAAAAGGAAAGCCTTATAAAGATAATGGTGGAGAAATGTACGAAGTAAATAATAAATTGATTCCTCAAGGTTGGAGGTTTTCTGAAATTGGTGATGTGTCCATCAATTTTGACAGTAAAAGAATTCCTCTATCAGACAGTGTAAGACAAAATAAACAAGGGAAATACCCGTATTATGGTGCAACTGAAATAATGGACTATATTGATGATTATATTTTCGATGGATTATACTGTTTAATTGCAGAAGACGGAACTGTAATAGATGAAAATAACAAACCCGTAATGCAATTAGCTTGGAATAAATTTTGGGTGAATAACCATGCACATGTATTACGAGGTAAAGATGAAATTTCTACTGAATTCTTATATTTGACTTTAAAAAGGACTAATGTTTCCGGTATGGTTACAGGCGCAATACAAAAGAAAATTAACCAAACAAATCTTAACAAATTAATAACAATTCATCCCGAAAGAAATGTATTGAGCAAATTCAATGAAATTATTTCCACCATATTCGAAAAATTGATTCTTATACGAGAAGAAAATGAACTTCTCAAAGAAACTCGTGACCTATCGATCCAAAAGCTAATTAAATAGATTCTTTTATAATCGAGGACATAGATACTCCTTTTTGCAGAACAAAACGAACCGTAGAAATTCATCATGTATTTGATAGTTAATTATATGTGATACAAAAAGAGAGATCTCATTCATTTGAAGCAACTACCCTTTCTAGGTCTTAGCTTATTATGTTCTTGGAAGATATAGAGTGTAAAATGACCGGTTGAAGAGGTCTACAGCCTGCAGCTCAATCGGTTTTTTACTATCTCTTTACAATTATAACTCCATGATAGTTGACTACATGTAGCCAAATAACTACATGTAGTCAACTAACTACATGTAGTCAAAAGAAATGTTTATTTATCAAGGGTTTAGTGATTTTTTACCTTCTGGATTCTTCTTCTGTGCTGCCCTTTTTCTAGTAATGATTTTGTGTCTTTTCTTTCGAATCATGATAAAATAAAAACAGGTAAGAAGGCGGCTACCTCCTTACCTGTTGCAGATGCTATCTGCTGCCATACTGCTTACGTCGCTTCGAGGATTTCTTTTTCCTCGGAGCTTTTTTCATGTTATTTTGATATGTCTTGAATGCAAAGAACGTTGTGAAAATCATAGACAAGATCGTAACAATTTCTTTTGTCATGAGCACGATTTCTTTTGCTAATTCCATGTGAACACCTCCCTTCTTCGCAGAAGACGCAGCAAGAAGGGCAGGCAAAAATCAAGGAGGAGTCCGAAGAATTTCAAAAAATTTTTTGGTGCTTTTCCAAAAAAAATTTTGAACTCGAAGGAAGCTCCTTGATTTTTCGTCTGACCGGCTTGCTACAATGGAGAGAAGAAGGGAAAACCCATGACGGGTGAGCACCAGTTTTTTAGAGTTGGCTCGATGCCTACTCTAAAAAAAGGATGGAGCAAGGCGAAGCGAGCGACACGATTGATTCACCTCCAGGTTTTCAGCCCGTTGCCCTTTCGTTTGAGCCCCATCCTTTCAAGATCTGTTTCAAAGAATGTATCGGATAAACCGCTTAATGTGATAAGGTTTCCACGTATGTTTTTCACCTGTGTGTTACGTTCGGTGAATAAACGCGAATGCCCCTGCACTGCATGGCCGTTTGGTTGTGCGTTTCAGAACGAAAAAGCAAGAAACAAGAAGAAACGCCTGCTGTTTTGAAATGTAGGCGTTTTTACATAGTTAAAAACTGGATGCAGGCAGTCGCTCCGGCACATATATATTGTGTGTAGCAAGCTTCAACCAGCAGCTGGGCAGACATATGGACGTGAACAAAGAGAATTCGAATGAATGTCTTACACCGTTAAGCGAATTCTCTGATCTGGATTGCGTGTACTCATTCAGCAAACCTGTGTGCAAAGCTTACTTTAAACACAAAGCTTTTGGGTTGCTTTACAGATTGTTGCTTCCAAACCAGTTGAAAAACCGTTTCTTTTTGACTTCCGCTTTCTTCGCTTCCTGTGAAGCTTTCAGCGACTCCA
>NZ_JANAVL010000011.1:0-119136 GCF_024213455.1 Domibacillus sp. A3M-37
ATAATCTTTCCCCTGTTGAATATCGTGTGAAGGCTATGTAGCTCTTTATGAGTGTCTACTTGACGGGGGGCAGATCAAGGTATTATGTTGCATTCAACTATACATAAGAAAACAGGCGCCATCCCTTGATAATCAAGGGATGGCGCCTGTTTTTGATTGGCTGCTGCTCTTTCAATGCAATATATTGAATGTTTACGTTATATTAAATGCAACAAATGTTACTCTTATTGAGTAAACGTACTTTTTCTAAAATGGACTGGTCTAACGAAGCACGAGTGTTTAACAGAACCGATAAAATGCCAGCCAGTTTTAAATTCGGATTGTATTTCTTTTGAACAACCTGGCATGTCTCTAAATAATCTTCGAGAGCATAATAGGCAAACGGCTCGGTTGCAGCCTGGCTACAGTATAGTCGCTTGCTGTCAGCCCAATCAGTGTCTGTTCAGAGAGGGCTGGAGGCAGATCAAGCAAGATGTAATCATAGGGAAGCGCTCAATTAGGGAGCGCTTTTTTATTATTAAGGTCTAGCTTCTCAAAAAACTCAAGCCATGCTACAATAAAAATAGAATTTACTTTTTGAAAGCCCGCGCATCGACAACCTTCCATTTTTGGATAACGAGCGAAAGGTGAGCACTAATGTTGATGACTCTATACAGCCATTGTTTTATCGAGCTGGAAGAGGTGAAATGGAAAAGAGAGCAAGAAACCAAACGGGATAAGTCTGTCCAAATTCAATTTGGATATTAAATAAAAAATAGATTAAGCAGCAAGATCAAATTATATAAGCGGCAACACCAAAACAGACAAGGCGTATTCGAAATGAATAGGTCATTTTTTTATGCAAAAAAACAAAAAAGGAGACTGAAATAACAAATTTGAGAGGAGAAAAAATTAGAAAAGAGATCCAAAATACACTAACTAAGGAGTTTTATCGAAAGACAGGGCAGGAGTAGTTTGTATGAGCCGGACGCGGAGCGTTTTGGCATGCAAATCCTCTTTAGCGCTGTCTATTTTTGTTTTTGCAGTTGTTGGGGTTGTCATTGGTTTTGATTCCGTTTGCGGAATCTTGCTTGCTTGCAAGCAAAAAAGTCTTTGTTTTTTGCAGGTGTTGCCGAACCTGCTGAGCAAAGCGAAAACCAGCCGCGCACGGCTGGCAGCTTGTTTACAAGCTGAACATAGTGCAACCAAACGTCCATGAAAGATAAACTTTCGCTTGATTGATCAAGTTTGGACGTGGAGCCGTCGCATGAAAATGCGACATCAGCGATAGCTGATCGCTGCTCCTTTTAAGTGCTCAACATGCAATATGCGATGAGGAAGATGCGTCCGTCTCTGTATTGGCAAAAAAATGCGAAGCATTTGGCAATACAGAGACGGACGCCGGCACGGTGTTTGTTCCGGGCCTTGGCAAAGCGCCCGGAAAGGGTTTAGAGCTTTTTGTTTTCCGAATGATATTCGGAAAACAGCCGAAAACGCAGTATCGGTCAGACGGATACTGAAGCTTTGCTGTGCAAATTTTTATATCTGAGAGGGGAATGTGGTATGGCCAGAAAAAGCATTGAGCTGAATGAAAAGCAGGAACGCATGTATAACGTCTTGAGTCAGCAAATTTCCAAGGTGGCACGCCATAATCGGCAAGGATCTTACGGAACGAAAAAAGGCTATGCGGAGAAGGTAAATAAGTTTTGCCGGTTCTTATCGAAAGAGTTTGCTGTACAAAAGTTCGCGAACATCAGCAATAAGCACCTGGCTGGATACGTGAAACACGAGCAGGGGCGTGGTATTTCGAATAAAACGCTTAAAACGGAACTGTCTGCGATTCGTTTCTTTCACGATAAAGTCGATCGCCCGAGACACGTTTTAGAAACGGAAAACAAGCTGTTGGGGGCTGAACGATTGAAAAGCAGCGGTGAAAACAAGGCGTGGAACCAACAAGAAATTGATCGTTTTCATGAGGTGTGCCCCAAATTCGGCAATGAACGCATGGCATCGGTAGCGAAACTAGCCAGAAATGAAGGGCTGCGGATTCATGAGACGCTGAGAATAGACCGTAACGTCGCAGAGAAGGCGTTAAAAACAGGTGAGATAAAAATTAAGGGGAAGGGCGGAAAAGTTCGTTGTGTGCCAATCTCGCGCGAATCAGCGGATATGCTGAAGGAAGTCATGAAAAATGTAGAGCGTGGAGATAAATTGTTCGTGCGTGAAGGAGAAAAAACGCATTTGGTTATCAAACAATGCCAAAATTTTATTAATCGGCACCGTGATAAATTTCAAGATGAAAACCGGGCTGAACGCATTGCTGCAGGTGAAAAGTTAAAAGAAAACGTCACGTTTCACGGCTTGCGGCACGCATACGCACAGGATCGCTATGATGAAGCAAAAGAACAAAACATAAATGATGGTAATGCCCGGCTCGTGGTTTCGCGCCTTTTAGGACATGAGCGCGATGAAGTGACACGGATCTATACAACAAATTAAAGCCCTCACAGTGAGGGGTTTTTTAAGGAAAGAGGTTTTCGTTGTTCTCTTTTTTGTTTAATATAACTGCTTCAAATCGAAGATTTAAAGCAGCCTTGTCTACAGTCTGATAGCAAATCACCTGTGGTGATTGCTATTTTACTTAAAGGTGATTAATGCCACCTGGTGTCTTTTTTATTTCTTTACTTTTGAAATGGTCATCCCATCACCGATTGGAATAAGCAGAGATTCTAATTGAGGATGATTCGCCACAGTTTCATTAAATTTCTTCATGAATTCAGTATAACGTTTAGGTTTAGCATCCTGGTCTGTTACACTACCGCCTGCAAGTACGTTGTCTGTAACGATTAAAGCACCCGGTTCCGCCAGTTTAATGCAATATTTCAGGTAATTTTCATAATTTTCTTTATCAGCGTCAATAAAGAAAAAATCAAATCGCTTATTATCGCCAATAAGTTTTTCAAGACTTTGCAATGCCGCCCCGGTCATATAGGATGCCTGATCGCTAAAGCCAGCTTTAGATAGATTGCTTTGTGCTAGCTTTGTGTATCTCTCCTCTAATTCAAGAGAGGTTAATTTTCCTTCTTTACCGAATCCTCTGGCAAGACAAATTCCACTATAGCCCCCAAGAGCCCCTATTTCCAGAATATTTTTCGCCCCTGAAATTGATACGAGCATCGTTAGAAGTTTTCCAGAAGAGGGAGATACTGATATGGAGGGCATTCCGTTTTCTTTTATGGACGAAATCACTTCCTCCAAATGAACATCTTGTTTATGAAACACTGAATCGATGTAACTGTTAACTTGTTTCATTAAATTCAATTCCTTTCCCGCCATTATTTAAAGATTCTTTACTATCCAATACATAATTTTACTTTTATTCAACTTTATTATATTTTTTGAATTTATTAAATTTTATCCATTTCAAATAAAGGAGTAAATTCGTCGCTTACCATCTCAATGGTTTTTAATTCACCGATTAAATTTTAATTTTTGGGGGGCAATTACTCTAACGGCCCATTATCTCCAGATTTTTCTTGCTCATTTGCAATAGGATCATTTGGCTTAACTTCATCTTGGTGAATTTCAAACAATTGAGTAAATTCATCGATAATCATTTCAACTGCTTTTAACTCTCCAACTAAAATGGGATTAATTGATTGCAGCTCTGGTGATTCTAATTGCTGTTTTAATGTTGCACGCTTTACATTCATTCTGTCTAAAAATTCAATGGCTCTTCCTCTACGGAATGTTTTTGCGCCTCGATGATGTTCTTTTCGCTTATGACTACCGCCTCTATGATGACGATCCTCTTCTTGATTGTGTTCACCTTTAAAATGTCTTTGCTCTCCTTGGTACCTTCTGCCATTTTTGCCTCTCATCATACCACTCCATTTCCGTATACAAACGTATACATTTATTTTATTGTATACGTTTGTATACGGATAATCAATGTTTTATTTTCAATAATATTTGAATACGGATTAAATTTTGGTTATTTTTCAAGATTTTTCTCCAATATAGATATTATCTTGATGTCTCGATTAAACGAATGAATGTAACTTATTCTATAGTGTGTTTCATTAGAAAAAGCCCCGGATGCCAAAGGAAGCCGGGGCTTTTTACGGTGCATTAGGAACATATTTTTAATTAGAGTTGGATGAAAGAAGCATCTTATGCCAAATACTTACGAAACATTTTATGGTACAATTATCCAAAATAGGAGGTTCTATTATGATTTTTCTAGAACAGCTGCTTCCAGTTCTTATATCGATACTTATTACTGTTGTTCCTATTGCTATTGTTATTTGGTTTTTCCTAAAAATACTTAAGAATCAAAAAGAACAAGCGATTCTCTTAAAAGATATTGTTAAGAAACTAGACGCTGGAAAGAAAACCAATACCTAAACTGTTTACTAGGTCTGTCTACTGTTGATTGAGAAGAGCAAAGCTTACGATGATCAATCATGAGCTTTTTTAATTGGAGAAATGACTATTTAAGCGAATGTAACTTATTCTATACCTGTTCTGCACCGATTTTCATTCTCTGTGGTGTAGCGCTGGTTTTGTGCTACATGGATGGCTAATGGGGCAGTACAATGCTTTACAATGTTATAGAAAAAGCCGATTTTCCTAAGTAGGAAGATCGGCTTTTTCTTCTGTTATTCATTTTTAAACAATAATCTGTCGTCACACCATAATTAATTAAAACCAACTATAGGATGCGGCACATATGGTTCTTCTAGTAATGCAATTTCTTCAGGTGTTAACTTAATTGATAGAGCAGCTGCCGCATCTTCGAGATGAGATATTTTCGTAGCACCGATAATAGGAGCTGTTACTGGTTCTTTCTGCAGCAGCCAGGCAAGCGCGATTTGAATGCGGGGAACGCCACGTTTTTCTGCGATTGCCGCAACCTGCTCCACAATCAATCGGTCCGTATTTGCAGTCGCATCGTATTTAGATTTTTGAATTTGATCGGTTTCGGAACGATGCGTTGTTTCCGCCCAATCACGTATCAATCTTCCTGATGCGAGCGGGCTATATGGAATCACACCGATTTTTTCTTCCTTACAAAGAGGCAGCATCTCCCTCTCCTCTTCACGGTATATGAGGTTTAAATGATTTTGCATCGACACAAACCTAGTCCATCCGTTTTTCTCCGCTACATGTAATGCCTTTTGGAACTGCCATGCGTACATGGCAGAAGCACCGATGTATCGTACCTTCCCAGCCTTCACCACATCATGCAATGCCTCCATCGTTTCTTCAATAGGGGTATCGTAATCCCAGCGATGAATTTGATAAAGGTCTACATAATCGGTTCCCAATCTCTTAAGACTCTTATCAATTTCACTCATAATTGCCTTTCGTGAAAGACCGGCGCTATTTGGACCTTCATGCATTCGGCCATGTAGCTTTGTTGCAATGACAATTTCATCACGATTGGCAAAATCTTTTAGTGCTCGTCCCACAATTTCCTCGCTTGTTCCGCCTGAATAGACGTTCGCTGTATCAAAAAAATTGATACCAAGCTCAAGGGCTTTTTTAATAATAGGACGACTGCGCTCTTCATCAAGCACCCATTGATGAATCCACCGCTCTGCATCACCAAAGCTCATACAGCCAAGGCAAAGCCGGGATACATCCAAGCCAGTATTTCCAAGTTTCACATAGTCCATTTGATTCGTCCTCACTTTCCAATATTAGATACGTTTTTTAGATGGCTAATCTCGGTACGTAGGCCGCATAATCATCTCGTAATCGCTGCATCAGATGGTTCTTCCATTAAACGGAAGATGCGTCAACTTGTTTTAGAGGGAAGAGAACCGGTATTCGGATGGCCCAACTCTTTATTTTTCAGCAAACGTTTCACAAAAAAAGTGAACATCAACAAGGAAAACACGACTGACACGGCGCTGACCGTGAACAACATCTGGTAACTCGTGTGCTGGGCAACCCAGCCTAACAGGATCGAACCTAGCCCGATGCCAAGGTCAGTAGCAGTCGAAAAAGAAGCATTGGCTACCCCTGCACGGTCCGGGCGGACAATACGGATGGTTGCTGCTTGAAGAGCCGGCTGCGCGGAACCGAAACCGATACCGTACAGAACCGCCGAAGCGAGCACGCCGAACAATCCGGTCGAGAAGCTTAAGACAATCAAAGCCAAAATCGTCATCACAAGGGACGGGGCAATGACAAACGCCTCGCCGTACCGGTCCGAAAGTTTCCCCGCAATGGGACGGATCAGGACAAGCGTTGCGGCATAGACCAGAAAGAACGTGCCGGAATTGACCTGGATCGAGTCAGCGAACAGCGGAACAAAGCTGATAATGCCGCCATAAGCGAGAAACAGAAAAAAGATGGATGCCGTGATGGGCAAGACCGATTTTTCGAAAAATTCAATTCTCCCTGCGCCTGATTGCGGCTGGAAAGGCGTTTTCGCACCCAGCATCAAGAACAGCGCTGCGGCAGAGAGGACGACGGCGAATAGAAACAGAGCGTCGTACGACAGGTTCTGTGTAACCCAGAGACCGAACAGCGGTCCGATTGCCATGGCCAGGGTCATGGACATGCTAAACCACCCCATGCCTTCTCCGCGGCGGGCGGACGGGATCATATCCGTAACCGCCGTGAGAATGGCGGTTGTGGAAACGGCCCAGCTCGCCCCATGCACTATTCTGAGCGCCATCAAAACGCCGATTCCACCGATCCAGTTATACATATACATCGCCACGGCAAAGAGGAGCAGCCCGCCGATGATAAACGGACGCCTGCCGAACCGGTCCAGCAGCCCGCCGACGATCGGGCGAAAAATAACGGCAGTCAGCATAAATGCGCCCATCGCCAGACCGACCTGCGTTTCGTTGCCGCCCATCTGTTTGATAAACAGCGGCAGCGTTGGGTACAGCATATAAAAGGCGGTAAATAGGAAAAGCATCCCTACGGTCATGAGAATAAACGACTTCGTCCATAGGCGTTCCACACTTCATTCCTCCTCGGGTGAAAGATTCAGTGTTATTTCTTCTTTCATTTTGTTAAATAAACAAAATTTGTTCAATTACGCTTTTGCATTCTTTATCTTCCTTTCCTTATTTTTTATTAACCACTTTAATTTCCGTTGTTGTTCATCGGGATCTATGTACTCCTAATTATGCAACAAATGAAAAAGTAACCGTTATCCCGTTCGTATCAAATGATTGCCTAATCCTCTCAACAGCCATTTACGCAACAGACGAACATGCATTACAATGGAAATATCAAGGATAAAGGAACAAGGAGGATCTTATGTCTAAACCAATATATCAACAGCAGGATGAGCTCGCCAAACTCATTGAGCGTTACTCAGGGCAGGACGGTGTTCACCCGACTGCTATTCCATCTTTATTTTTCATCTGTGAATCTATTGTTACCGAACCAATTTATAGAGTTAACGAGCCATCCTTTTGTATTATCGTTCAAGGTGAGAAGGAGGTATTGCTGGCACAGGAGCGCTTTAGGTACTGTCCTTCCGATTACATTGTTGCATCCGTTAATTTGCCGGTTAACGGGCAAGTTATAAAAGCCTCTTCTGACGCTCCGTATTTGGCTCTCAAACTTGAATTTACACCAAGTCAAATTGTAGAGATTTTAAGTGATTCTGACATTCAAGTTGGCCCGAAAGAAAATACCAAACGAGCTATGTTTGTCAGCAAAGTAGAGACATCTCTGTTAGATGCGGTAGTCAGGTTAGCTCGTTTGCTAGACAATCCGAAAGATATCCCGGTACTTGCTCCATTATTTACGAAGGAAATTCTCTATAGGGTTCTACAAGGTCCGCATGGGGATGCACTGAAACAAATGGCGATAAAAGGTAGTTATGCCTATCGAATCAGAGGCGTTATAGAACATATCATAAATAACTATGATAGGTCTTTTCGAATTGAGGAACTTGCGGAAACAGCGAATATGAGTGTTCCTTCGCTTCATAGACACTTTAAAGAGATAACCGCTATGAGCCCGATTCAGTTTCAAAAACAATTGAGACTGCAGGAAGCTAGGCGCCTGTTATTATCTGAGTCAACAGATGCCGCTGATGTCGCATTCCGGGTAGGCTACGAAAGTCCATCACAATTCAGCCGTGAATATTCCCGTATGTTTGGTTTTCCACCTAGAGAAGATATAAAGCGCCTAAGGGCGAAAAATGACCAAGAGATAAACGCATGAAGCTCCTGCTCAACGGGGTTCAAATCATTTGGAAGATTCTTTAACTAGGAATATTGTTTCTTACTATCTCATTAAAATGAAGATTGTGAAAAAGCCGAGGTCTTGCTTCATATGATAAGGCTATAATAATATTCAAAAGTTCATATATGACCAAGTATGGTATGTCTAGCTATCTTTTTTTTGTTATTAAATCAACAGAAGTAGTGTCTGTAAGAAAACATTAGAAGGTTTCCAAGAGCACAACAGTTATCCTTAAAAAAAAGGATGCTACGCTTTTTTAGTAATTCCTTATATAATAATCCCCCTAATGCGATGTATTGTGTGCCCATTTCTGATATAAATAATCCACCTACCGCAGTCCCAATTGTTATCCCTAAGACCGCCCGATAAAAACAATCCACTAGCGAAATCAGGAGCTTTCTGGAGCTGCAGATGCAATCCAATATTGACTAATGATATTTCCTGCAGCAAATAATAGTCCCCATAACATAATAGTTATCATCATAGATCCAGTGGATTTACCGGTTAGGAATGATAATAGATAAGCTATTCCTAATATGATTGGAAAAGATGTTACAGTTTTCATAGCATTTTTAGTAAGTAGCTTCCCCCCTGCAAGGTTTCCAACCAGACTTGCCAAGCCAAGTGAAAATAACACCAAACTTAACGTTGTCCCCGATATATTCGTAATGGTTTCAAGATACTCTGCAATGTAACTATTAACACTAGATGTTGCAGAACTTATAAATACGACAGTAATAATAGCTAACCAAGTAATAGGCTTTTTTAATACGCTTAATTGAGCTCCATAAGAAAGTCTTTCTTTAACAGGCATAGATGGTAAAAATAGCAATGTAGCTATGAATGCCATAGAGTTAACGATAGCGAAGAATAGCATCGCCATTTCTAAGGAAGTTTCACTAGCAATATAATTAGTGATTGGTACACCAAGTACCATACCTGCGGTTGCTCCCAACATTACTTTAGAAACAGCCTTTGGGGCTTCGTCCTTGCTAACTGAGGTAGCTGCCACAGTCAAAGCCAATGAACAATAAATCGGATGGAAAAAGGCTGGAATCACACGAGGATAAAATGGATCATAAAATGGCCGATAATTTCTTTGAAGCCAAACAGCATGGTTGTCATAATGAAAATAACGGTGACAACCACTCCGACAACCCAGTTTAAAATACCGACGACAAGCAGGTAGCCGACAATAAATTCAATAAAAGCAGCTATGACGATAAATACAGCCGGATCAAATCCAAACGTTGGCACGTGGTGAGCTGAAACGATATCAAGCGTCATTGTCGGATACACCCATTTTTCAACAGCAACCCAGCATAAAGAAAGCCCAGTTCCTAAATACAAAGGGGGGGAAGCCTTTTTCCTCAAATCGTGTTTTTCCGATAAGCGATACAGCAATAATTGCAAGGTAAAAGCCATAATCAAGCATATGAAAAATGCCATTGGCAGTAAGATTTTCTTATCGGTTAGCAAATTTGCTGAACCGTTGGGAGAAGCGTCTTTCCCTTATTAGGACGTACTCGAGTGTATCGAATGACTAAGAAGGTTGCCAACTGAAATGACGGGGGAACAACTGGAGTCTAACTATATTGCGTACGATAGCTAGGGGAATGCAAAGACCGATTATTAACGCAGCCAGCAACCGTTACGGCAATCTTGACCGACCTCCCGGGAGATTGATCAAGAATGGGTTAATTAAAAAGATAAAGAAAATAGCACAAGGCGGTGCTTAATAGGGAGCCGCAAATGTGAAACTTGCAGAGCATTTATCAGAGAAATCGAAAAAGCAACTGGCTGCTAATTCCGGCCAGAAGCAGACCCTATTTTGTCCTATAATGAGGTGTGAATCTTATTTTTCAGCCTTAATTGTGCGTAATACAAACTTAACAGGCTCATGATGGTCTCGTTGGTAATCATGAGCCCCTTTCGTAGTTATTCAATTTGTCCTTTTTATAATCATGTTTCTTCCGTAGGTGCCGTTTCTCTTTTGTTTTCACTTCCATCACGAAGCTGGAGCTTGGCTGTTAAAATAGTACATGCGAGGATTAGAATTGCAGATAATACGCAGGCTCCAAATAGTGTAAGGTGATTGGCTATAAATCGAGAACTAATTGTTCCAGCCAGCATGCCACGCATCATTAAAGGAATAAAACCATTTCTCGGCCAGGCACTTGCCCTGGCTGTTTTTTGCATTAAAAGCCTATTGGCATAATAAGATGATAGTAAAAAGATAGAAATAGTGAAACAAAGAGACTGGGTGCATGAAAACGTCAAAGATGCATATGCATAATATAAGGATCTTTGACGTTTTGTGAGCTAAATAGACTGAAAGAAGGTGATTCCTCTTATGTTATATTTACTCCGTTTTGAAGATATTTTTAAAATTGGAATAACAGAAGACCTCAATAGAATCTACAGACTGACAAAAATTTATTCAGCATTCGGGCCGCTTCTCCATACATCTTATCTAGTCGAATACAATAAAAGAAAAACCATTAAGTCGCTTGAGACCCTGCTCCATGATCATTTTGAAGAGTATAGACATACCTTTCAAGGAGAAATCACTCATGGCGGCTACACAGAATTTTTTAGAAATGACTGTTTTAGTGACGTACTGAAGCTGGTGCAGGAATTTGTTAATAGCAAGAACCGATTCTCCACAGAGAATAAAATGCATTTGGTAAAAGGAATACTATTAGAAATAGATCGAGATCATACTGATGGAAAGAAGAAAAAATTAAAATCTCAGAAGGGAATTAAAAGGAGAGAGGGAATTGACCCATATGAAAGAGAGACCATTTTAAATATGCTCCAACTTAATAAGGGGAATCTTTTTGTAGACATTAAGAAAGAAAATAATAAGACATATAGTGGGGAAATTACGTTCAACGAACGTTATAAACCAGAAACAGAAATTCCTTTTGTGAGGTATTATTTTAAAAACGAGGGAAGACACGATTCTTTCTGTCTATTCCCCTCTGTAATTAGCCTTGAAGAACAAAATGGAGAGGGAATCAGAAATGTCTTTTTTGAAATCCAGCCACTAGCATTCGAATATCCAGAAGCCATCTTATTTTATTTAGATATATTTGAGGCAATGGGTTTAAGAGATTTAATAAACGAAATGGTTCAGCACTTTGTTTATAATAACAATCGATTCTCTACAGAGGATAAATTGAACTTGGTAAAAGTATCCTTAGACAGAGATCCCCACCATACGGATGAAAAGGTGAACCATTTTAAATAAAAGTAAACGAAATCATAGGAGAGGCATTATTAGAGGCCAATAATTCCTTAGGTGGTCAGTTTGAATCAAAAAAATTGTCTGTGTACGGGAATGGATTGCTATCTTTTTTTGTAGACAAAGTCTTCACCTTGAAGATGATGTCTACAGTCTGCGCCTATCTATTTAGATAGGCGTTTTTTGTGTGTACTATTTCTAATGTACCCAAAAGTTTCATGCGCAAATGTTAAGGGAATTACTAATGTCTAAAAAGAAGAATGATTTCTAATTGGCCGGTTAATGACCAAACTCGTTTCCACCAAATCAAGAGAAAGAATTTTCCGCACCCTTCTATTTTTCATGGTGAACCAGTCATTGACCGTCAGGGGGATGTTACGAAAAAGGATGGTTAATTTTCATTGTCATAATACATTTCATCCGCATGCTTCTTATCATTTTCTTTCAGGTAGGCCCAAATTAATTCGGGCCTTTTTACCAAAAACCAGTCTCCGTTTTTATCAAATTTTCTGCTGGAGGTGATCATGGCATTAGAGATCGTACCGAACAGCTTTCCGTTTTTCAATCCCCAAATGGCCAGTCGCTGGGCAAAATCACAATCCTCAGCCAGCAGCATGTCTTCGTCGAAGCCGTTGATTGCCTCAAAATCCTTTTTATAGCACCAAAAAATACCAATGGAAATCAATCCATACTTAAAAAATAATGGAATGGCTAGTGCAGTTAGCGACGCAATGATCCCTAACGAACTTCGTTCCAATTTTCCAGTAACACCGCCGCCGATAAATATTCCGGACGATAAATTTCTTTCAACTCTGGCTAACAGGTTTTTGGTCATGCGGGTATCGGCATCGATCGTAATCAATATTTCTCCTTTTGCCATCTTTGCGCCGGCATTTCTGATTTTAGATAGATTTTTATCATCATTTTTTATTATTTTCCGGCGAGAACACTCCCGCTTCAAGCTTGTTAAGCGGGGGTAATTCAATTCGGACGATAACTTTCTAACATAAATTGTTAGGGTAAATAGTTCTGGTTTTAATGAAATATTTACGTAATACATTTAAAGTTGAACTAGGCATTTTCCTTCTGAAGTTTTCGGGTATATAACGAGTAAAACACCCAAAAGGATGAATAGACATGCCACACAGTGAGTCCGTCCATGAACTGCAGAAAGAGACCTTTCCGAATCTAAAAAAAAGCGGATGGATGGAAACATTGACCACCTTCTCTTTGAAGATGAATCGATGATCCGTGACTACCAGACGATCGGATGAGGAATTCACCCATTTCTGATGCTGAATATGTGTCTTGTGGTTTCGCTTGATGACACTTACTTGCGTTTCATGATCAGTGCTGCAGGACTAACCTATTATTCTCCATCTGCTTATTTTCCTTGCGCAGTTTTAAGAACTCCTGCTGTTCAAGAGAACGTTTGTCTTTTTCTTAAGGAGTATTTTAAGAGCATTGCACATTTTTATCTGCCGTATTATATTTAGTGAATATTATGCATAGAGAGTCCAAAAGAGGGGAAGTGGCGAACATGAAAAGGGTGTGGATACTGACAGCCACTTTTTTGCTAGTGGCATGCTCCCATCGTCAGGCAGAGTTAATTCAGTCGGAACCACAGCCTGTTACATTAGAATTCTTCACAGTAAAAGAAGAAACAAGGCCGATTCTGAATCAATTGATTCTTGATTTTGAAGCAAGGTATCCGCATATCAATATTGAGCAGGTGATTACACCGAATGGTATGTCGGTGCTGAAAACACGGATTGCCCGGGGAGATGTACCGGATTTGTTTATCACTTACCCCTTTGAGTACGATTATATCACTCGTGCTCGAAAAGGCTATCTGCTAGATTTAACCACCGAAATGTTTTTGGACCGAATTCAGCCGACCATTCAGCAGCGTTACCTTGTGGATGGACATATGTATGGAGCTGCCTTTACTCAAAACGCGGTCGGTGTTTTATACAATAAGGAAGATTTTAAAGAGCTAAATTTAACTGTTCCAGATACATGGGATAAATGGTTGAATGTAATGGATACGCTGAAGCAAGCAGGGAAGCAGCCGTTTGTCATGTCTAATAAAGAAGCAGATCAGACGAGCGTTTTTACATTGAATTTTGTGGCCAATGCATTTCCACCTTCGTATTGGAATGAGCCGAAACAGTTGGAGAACGATCCAGCATGGAGGGACCTTACCCATAAAGTGGAAAAAATCCTTTCGTATATAGAGCCAGAATCCTTTAACATGGGTTATTTGGAAGCGAACCAAGCTTTTGCAAATAGAGAAGGAACTATGTATGTGATGGGTACTTGGGCGCTGCCGCTGATTGAAAAATTGAATCCTGCTTTGGATTACGGAATTTTCCCTGTACCTGTTTCGAATCAGCCGGAACAAAATCGTGTGTTGGGCGGAGTAGATATTGGCATCGGTATTTCTTCAGAAACAGATTATCCGCAAGAAGCTAAGCTCTTTCTTGCTTTTCTAACAGAAGAACGAAACGCGCAAGGCTTGTCATTGTATGAAGGATCGATCAGCACCAGTATGAACGTTCAAAAAATAAAGGATACTCTGGCACCGCTTGAAGAAAAAGTGCAGGACGGAGAGACAGTAAATTGGCCTAATCATTATTGGGCAGGAGGAACGGCCGCTGAATCAGAATACCGGCAGTATACACTTCAGTTTTTCTATGATCGAGATGAACAAGCTTATTTAAAAAACCTTGAACGGATGTTTGAAAAATATAACAATGTTTTACTAACAGAACAGGTGAATGACTAATGACGTTCCAGCGTAAAATGATTCTTGCTTTTCTTGTATTTGTCCTGCTTCCAGTTGTAACTCTCGGCTACATTTCTAACCGAATATCCACAGATACGCTTCAAAAGACGATCAGCAGACAGACGGTTCAGACGTTGAATGTATTGGATCGGAATATGATGGAAGCGGTCACAGAAGTGAATCACTTTTCCGATTATGTAGTTTCATCTGGAGATATTCAATCTTTTTTAACGTCCAGCAAGGAAGAAAGTGTTTTCGAATTGTATAATAAGCGCCAGTCTATTACGGGTATGATGTATGCCAATGCTAAAATTCAGCAGTTTGCTTTGTATAGCAATACGGGAGACCGCCTTTATCAATCAAATGAACAAGTGACGGAAGAAGAGCCCTTTTTTCCTCATCGGCTGGTACAGGAAATGAAACAGAAAAAAGGGTCTGCGGTTTGGCTGAGTCCATCAACTTTGTCTCAGCATCCATTTCAACAAGATACATCCCTTTTTCTCACGCAAGGACGAATCATCAATGATATCAATACTCTTGATCCTCTTGGATATATGGTGTTAGCCATCCGCCTTGATTTGTTTGATGATGTGTTTGCATCTAAGATGGATACGCCATCTACTGAACTGCTAATTAATAAAGAAGGAGAAATTTTATATGCTCTAGACCATCAATGGATAGGCAAAAGACTAGCAGTCGAGTCTTTAAAGCAAGTGCAGTCGGGTGAAACCGGATTTTTGCTGGATCAATGGAACGGAGAAACGCACCTAATTACATATATGCCTTCTCGTTTCCAATTGGTAGGCGACAACGATGTGTGGATTGTAGCACTTAAACCATGGGATGTGCTTGCTAGTGATGTAGTGTATATTCGAAATACAACTCTTTTTATCGGGTTACTTACATTGATGGCTGCTGTGTTTTTCAACTTGTTTTACCTGAGAAGGGTAGCGAGCTTTATCCAAGCGCTTAACTGGAATATGAAGCAGGTGAGGAGCGGTGATTTGTCCTCCCGAATGAATGCTTATTCTTTGAAAGAGTTGAACGGCCTGTCTCTCGGGTTCAATCAAATGATTCAACGTATTGGAGAATTGATAAAGCAGATCAGACGAGAGGAAGAAAAAAATCGGCAGGCAGAATTTAAAGTTCTGCAACAGCAAATTAATCCTCATTTTCTTTACAATACACTCGAATCCATCAATGCACTGGCTGCAATGAGTGGCCAGAAGGACATCAGCAAAATGACCATCAATCTCGGTCGCCTCCTCCGTATCAGCATCAATGGAAGTTATGAAGTGCTGATCCATCAGGAAATTAGTCATGTAATCAGCTATCTGGAAATTCAAAAAATCCGTTTTAATCACTTATTTACGTACGAAGTAGATATAGAAAATTCATTGTCCAACGAGCGTGTTTTAAAGCTGATTTTACAGCCGCTTGTGGAAAACGTCCTCGCTCATGCGTTTGATCAGCAGGAAAATGGTTTAATCTCTATACGGGGAACACGAACAGACACAACCGGATACTTGTGGGTGAGGGACAATGGAAAAGGCATTTCAGCCAATTTATTGGAAAAGCTACATGAAAAACGAGGCACTTCTGAACAACAGGGACATGGCATCCGTAATGTACATGAGCGGCTAAATCTTTATTACGGCAAAGAATACGGACTGATGGTTTGCTCTTCCGAACAAGGAACCATTATTCAAATAGCTTTTCCATTGGAACGGGGTGACTAGCATAATGTTTAAAGTAGTGATTGCAGACGATGAAGCACTGATTTTGAAAAATTTACAGTTCATTATTCCGTGGTCTGATTTCCAATGCGAAGTGGTGGGGACTGCGAAAAATGGGCAGGAAGCGTACGATCTTTGTGAACAGCATCAGGCGGACTTACTGCTCACAGACATTTCGATGCCAGGCATGACCGGTTTGGAATTATTAAAGCAGCTGGACCGTCTGCCGAAAAAACCCCTTGCTATTTTAATCAGTGGATATGACGAATTTGAATATGCAAGGGAGGGATTGAAATACAATGCACTGGATTATATTTTAAAGCCGGTGGATTACGAAGAATTGCAGCAGTGCGTTGAACGGGGGATTCAACAATTAAAAGAAAAAGCGGAAAGAGAGTACGAGATTGATAAGCACTATCTATACGAGTTGCTCATACTGGGGTCTATTCAAGAGGAGAAGACATCATTTTACAAAGCGCTTATTCCGGTCCTGATTGAAAAGCGAGACGCAGTTGAACAGCCGGTTGATTTTCTGTTTCGTAACATGACGGTGAGACAATTTCAGTATACGCTCTCAGCCCATGCCATGATAATCCTAGTGGAATGGCCGACAGAAGAGCTGGTGGCGTTACGAAACTTTTTGCAGGACCGGAATAAACAGGGACATGCCATTTTGATCGGTGCGCCTGTTATAACCGAGGATGAGTTAAAGACGTCTGTAGAGGAGCTTCAAGAATGGACAAGTATTCACCGTCTATTAGATGAACGGGTGTTATTTTTAGAAGAGCTGACCGAAAAGTATCAATCGAAAAAATCCACTACAGATTCGATTGGGGAAGCAATGCGTTTTATTGAAGAACACTTTCATGAAGACATTAGCGCGGATCAGGCTGCGGCCCATGCGGATATGAGTGTCAGTTATTTCAGTCTGTTGTTTAAACAAGTGACTGGCTCCACTTTTTTGGACTACTTGACTGGGTACCGGATGGAAAAAGCCTGCTTTCTTCTGCTTCATACACAGCTGAAAACATATGAGATCGCAGAAAAAGTAGGATACAAGGATCAACGCTATTTCAGCCAGGTGTTTAAAAAACGGCTCCATCAAACCCCAAGTGAATACCGAAAACAACATATGAAGTCTTGACACCTTTTCTGGTTGAAAAGGTGTTTTTTTCTTTTAGAGAAATTTCAACATTCAAAAGAGAAACACCTCGTTTTGAAAGCTTTTCAAGTAAGTTAAGATAAGTACATGAAAACGCTTTATAAAAGCACTGGGAGGAAAAGAGATGAAAAAACTACTGGTTCTAAGCACAGCTGCGATGCTGTCACTCGGTACATTAAGCGCTTGCGGCAATGATGAAAATGCTGACACTGGCGGAAGTGCTGGAGAAACAAAATTAACACTTTGGTATCCGGAAGGCGATACGAGCACTGCATATAAAGAGGTTATTGACGAATTCAATAAGAAGAATGATGGTGAAATTGAAGCGGAAATCACATTTATCCCGCGTGGAAATAAATATGCCTATGAAGATAAAATATCGGCCGCTGCTACAAGTAACACACTGCCAGATCTTGTAGCGATGGATGGACCGAACGTGGCTAACTATGCCGATGCCGGCATCATACAGCCAATTGATGGGATGATTAAGGAGCAAGATCAATTTGTTGAATCAGTTATTAAACAGGGAACCTATCAAGATAAATTGTATGCACTTGCACCGATGGAATCAACTGTGGCTTTATTTTACAACGTGAAAATGCTGGAAGAAGCAGGTATCACTCCACCAAAAACATTAGAAGAAGCATGGACATGGGATGAATTTTACGATGCTGCGAAAAAGCTGACTAATAAAGAAAAAGGGATTTATGGTGTAAACTGGACGCTTGATTACGGCGAATGGATTATTTACTTTACAGGACCCGCTGTCTGGAGCAATGGCGGAAGTTTTATTGCGGAAGATGGTTCAAAGGCGGACGGATATGTAAACGGTCCCGAAACAGTAGAAGCATTGGAGTTTTTACAGAAATTCACTAAAGAAGGACTAGTGAACCTTCAGCCAACGCCAACTGAATTCGAAGATGGAAAAGCGGCTATGATGTTGATGGGATCATGGGAATGGGCAAAACTGAAAGATTATCCTGATACAGAGTGGGGCATCACATATTATCCGAAAAGTCCTGAGGGAGAACAAGTTTCCCCTTCAGGTGACTGGGCATGGGGTGTTTCAACAAGCGCGGAAGATAAAGAAGCCGCTGCTGAACTGTTAAATTTCATTCATACAAAAGAAAATGTATTGAAGCTGGCAGCGGTGGAAGACAAGCCGCCCGCACGGACAGATGCATTTGAAGAATTGGCAGAGTGGGACAAAGAGCCACTGAAGGTATTTAAAGATCAAGTCTTACAGACGGCACATCCGCGTCCTTCCACTACTTCGTATCCGGTTTTATCCACTAAGTACGGACAAGCGGTTCAAAACATCTTCCTTGGCGGCGATGTGCAGAAAGAGTTGGATAAAGTAGCCAAAGAAGTGGATACAGATATCGAACGAAAACAATAAATAACATTTCAAAAAGGCAATCATCTTGTATGGTTGCCTCTTTGATAAAAAAGGTGGTTTAAATGGAAAAAACAATCACATCCGTAAATGTAAAGGAAAAGTCATGGACCTATGAAACCCAGAAGCGGTGGCTAGGCGTTATTTTTTCACTGCCCGCTTTGGTTTTGTTGTTTACATTTTTGATTTTGCCAGTATTCCTGGCATTTGTGTACAGCTTTATGGATTACAATATGTTAAATCCAGCCGGTAAAGAGTTTACAGGGTTAGATAATTACACCCGCCTTTTTCAGGATGCAATCTTTCTAACAGCATTGAAGAATACATTGTATTTTACCGCTGTGGTGGTTCCGATTCAAAGTGCTGTTGCATTAGGGCTGGCACTTTTAGTAAACAAAAAAGTAAAAGTGGCAGGACTTGGCCGCGTTTTCTTTTTTAGCCCGGTTGTCACTTCTATGGTAGTTGTTGCGATTCTATGGACGTTTTTATACAACGTGGATAGTGGATTGATTAATAACACGCTGAACTTTTTTGGTATTGACAACCAGCCATTTTTGTTAAGTCCCGATCAAGCAATGAATTCAATTATTTTTATGTCTGTCTGGCAGGCGGCGGGTTTTCAAATGATGATTTTCTTGGCCGGCTTGAAAGAGGTACCGGAAGAACTGTACGAAGCAGCGGAAATGGACGGAGCAAATGTATGGCAAAAGTTTTGCAATGTGACACTTCCATCAATCAGCCATGTGACCGGATTTGTTCTGATCATTACGACAATTCAAGCGTTTCGCTTGTTTATTCAGCCGTATGTAATGACAAACGGCGGTCCAAGTGATTCAACGAAAACATTGGTATTTATGCTGTATGAAAATGGATTCCAGTTCCGGGATGTCGGCTATTCATCGGCGATAGCAGTAATCTTTTTCTTAATCGTACTGGTAGCATCACTTATTTTGAAGAAAGCACTAAAACAGTAAGGAGGGATTTCAATGCGGCATCAAACAAAAAAGAAAATAGGAAAAGTTGTCACTACGCTAGCGATTTTGTTGCTAGGATTGTTATTTATTGCGCCGCTTCTTTGGATGATTATAGCTTCATTAAAACCGGAGACGATGATTTTCAAAGATATGGGTCTGGCAGCATTTTTGCCGAAAGACGTAACGTTAGATAACTATATACAAATTTTGTTTTCAGATCGAGTGAATTTCTTTCATTATATTTGGAACAGCTTGTTCTCTGTCAGTATGATTGTTATTTTCGGATTAATTGTTAATTCTCTTTGTGCGTATGCCTTGGTGAAATTAAAATTTCCAGGCAGCGATTTGATCTTGATTGTCATTATTGCCCTATACGTAGTTCCGTTTGAAAGCATGCTGATTCCTTTGTATATTGTGGTAAACAAATTCGGCTGGATCAACGAATATCCAGCGCTTATTGTCCCGTTTATTGCTTCTGCTTTTAATATCTTCTTGTTCCGACAGTTTTTCATGGGTATTCCAAAAGAGCTGGAAGAAGCAGCGATGCTTGACGGCGCCAATCCATGGCAGACGTTTTGGAAAGTGATTGTCCCTAATTCGAAACCCGTTTTTGCAACAGCGGCCATTTTAACATTTGTTAGCCATTGGAGTGATTTTATGTGGCCGCTAATTGTGGCAACGGATGAATCGATTCGTACTGTCCAAGTGGGGATTCAATATTTATTTGCAGATAAGAACATTGCATACGGTGAAATTATGGCCGCACTATCGCTGACGACTATCCCGGTAATTTTGATTTTTGTGTTTTTCCAGCGTTATTACGTGCAAGGCATTACATCAAGCGGAGTGAAAGGATGATGACTTTTGAATAAAGATTTAAAAATGGAAAAAGAGACGTTTCGTCCAATTTGTCATTTCAGCCCATCCAAGCATTGGATTAATGATCCGAACGGCCTTGTTTATTACAAGGGAGAGTATCATTTGTTTTATCAATATCACCCCCACAGCATGGTGTGGGGACCAATGCACTGGGGACATGCGGTATCCACTGACCTATGTGAATGGGAAGAGCTTCCGGTCGCTTTGTATCCGGATGAATTGGGACAAATTTTCTCGGGCAGTGCGGTTGTCGATTGGCACAACACAAGCGGATTTCAAGAGGGAGAAGAAGCGGTACTGGTTGCTATTTTTACTCATCACGGTGAAGACAACGAAAAACAAAGCATTGCCTATTCCAACGATAGTGGCCGATCGTGGATGAAATATGAAGGGAATCCAGTTATTCCGAATCCCGGTATAAAGGATTTTCGAGATCCTAAGGTGTTTTGGCATGAGGAGTCATCAAAATGGATCATGTCACTCGCCTGTGGAGATCACATTCAGTTTTATGGATCCCCCAACTTAAAAGAATGGGACTATCTCTCTTCATTTGGTGAAACATACGGTGGCCATGGCGGCGTCTGGGAATGTCCGGACTTAATTTATCTGGATGTAGAAGGCGAAGAATTAAAAAAATGGGTGTTGATTGTCAGCTTGAATCCCGGCGGTCCAAATGGTGGATCCGCTATTCAATATTTCACAGGTGACTTTGATGGCACTACATTTGTAACGGATCAAAAAGAAGAAGACGAAAAATGGGCGGACTGGGGACGCGATTTTTATGCGGCTGTCACATGGAGCGGCACGGAACAACCAGTTTGGATCGGCTGGATGAACAACTGGGAGTATGCCAATCAAACACCCACCGCTGAATTCAGAGGGTCTATGTCCATCGCAAGAACGCTGTCGCTTGAAAACAAACAGGGAAACTATTATTTGATTCAAAAACCGTTGATGTCAAATCGATTGAAAAAGCAGCTTATTTTCAGCAGCGATCAGGCCGATTTTGGTTTGGAAAGCCCGCTCAATATAAAGATACCGGCTCTTCCTTTTATGATCGATTTGGAAATGAAAGATGGCAACTCTCCAACATTCACGGTCAGTTTAAAAGGAAAAGGTACGCTTCTAGCCATCACTTTTGACCAAACGTCTCAACAAGTACGGGTCGATCGGACTAAAAGCGGACGAGTTGATTTTTCAGAACATTTTCCAAGTATAGATACAATGCCGATAGATTCACTGAAGGATATGTTTCTTTTAGTTGACCATGCTTCGATTGAATTATTTATAAACGGTGGCCGGTATGTGATGACCGAATCATTTTATCCAGCCAGTTCAATTGATCTAGTGGAATTCAATACATCAATTGAACAAGCAGACTACGAACAACTGACGATTCAAACTATCCATATGTAAAAGAAGAAAGGATGAACATCATGAATGTCTGGAACGGAAAAACTGTAGGAATGATCAGGCCAGTGACCAACTTTCTCATATTAAATGTATTGTGGATAATCGGCTGCTTGCCGATAATAACAGTTGGTCCATCCACCGTTGCTGCTCTGGCTGTGCTTAGAGAATGGCAAATAAGTGGAAATGATAGTGTGTTTCGTAGCTTTTTCCGGTTGTTCCAGCTTCATTTCAAACAAGGTCTTCTAATTGGTAACGGATGGATAATGGGTGTGGTTTTATTTACAATAGATTTACTTTTTGTTCTTCATCTACAGTCAGATTGGAAAATATGGATACTTTCTCTGATAGGGACTGTATTCCTGCTTTGGCTTCTTGTAGGAACCGCCTTATTCCCTTGTCTGGTTCATTATCAAAAATCAGGTCTTTCATTAATAAAATGGTCTTTTATCTCAGCTTTTTCAGATCTACAATCTGCTTGTGCTATCTTACTGTTTTGGCTTGCAAGTGCTTTGCTGTTCTGGATTTCACCGGTGCTAATGCTGTTTAGCTTTATTCTTATCTCTTATGTAACTATTCGTTTTTCATTGAGTTCCTTTGAACGATTGGAGCAGCGGGCGCCAGCTCGGTTTCAGCATTACTAATAGCCAGGTTAAAAGCAGGGATTGCTCTTTAGTTAGCAACCTAGCTTATTAAAAGCCTAAAGGTACATCTTGAAAACTAAAATGTAATCCTGAGAACAAGTGATAAATCCCTTGTTCTTTAGTGGAGGTGAGTAGATTGAAAAAAGTTTTCTGTATGGGAGAAGCCTTAATTGATTTCATTCCTGCTCAAAAAAACAAATCTTTAAAAAATGTCGAAGGTTTCGAACGCGTTGCCGGTGGTGCTCCAATGAATGTCGCTATTACTGTTTCTAAATATAGCGGCCACTCGGTTATGCTGACAAAATTGGCAAATGATCATTTCGGCGATTACTTGATGGATGTCCTTCAAGAAAACGGTGTTGATACTTCATACATCACTCGCAGTAGCAAAGGTGAAACGGGTCTTGCGTTTGTTTCTGTTGATCAGGATGGGGAGCGCAGTTTTAGTTTTTATCGGAAGAACGCAGCTGATTTATTGATTTTTCCTCAAGAAATAAAAGCAGACTGGTTTAATGAAGGCGATTTTCTTCATTTCTGTTCAGTCAATTTGGTCAAAGATTCAATGAAAGAAACGCATAAAAAAGCGATAAAAGAAATACGAAAAAAAGGCGGTATCATTAGTTTTGATCCTAATGTCCGGCTCCCACTGTGGCCTAACGCGGAAGCATGTCAGGAAACCATTCGACGGTTTATACCTTTAGCAGATATTGTGAAAGTTTCAGACGAAGAACTTTCTTTTATTACAGAAATTGATGATGAGAAAAAAGCCATTCAATCTCTTTTTATCGGTTGCGTCAAAACGGTAGTTTACACTAGAGGAAAAGACGGCGCCGTTTTGTATCTCAAAAGTGGTGAACGATATGAAGACAAAGGTTACAAAGTGGTGGTTGTAGATACAACAGGTGCTGGAGATGCATTTATTGGCGGCTTTTTATCTGAACTTTCATTCCTGAATGTCTCGCAAGATAACCTATGCGCAAAAATCAATGAAAATCATCAATATTTGCTTGCCTTTTCGAATGCAAGCGGTGCACTTACTGCTTCTGTGAAAGGTGCCATTCAATCGGCACCTACTAAGCATGATGTACTCACTTTTATTACTTCACAGCGGAAAATAATTTCTTTGCCAGGATAAGTTCTTTTAAAAATCACTGGAATATTTATAAGTGTATGTTTCCTAAGTTTTGTTGGGTACTGTCCGATTAAGACAATGGAACAATTTCTGTTCATTTAGGTTAAATCCCGCTAGAACAATATTGAATGCTGTGAATTTTAATTTTGTTTTGGTTCTTACGCAGTTCTGGTGAGTTGATTTGTGTGGTAGGATCAATAGGCACACAAATTATTTTTAAATAATTTCATAATCTGTAGAGAATTCTTTTCTCTAATATTTCTAAACCAGCTCTTCTATAAGTCATCCGCTTAATGGTCTTTAACCGATTAATCTACCCTTCGAGCAACCCATTGCTGTAAGGGGTAAGAAAAGCATTTTTCACAGCCTGAAGATCATTTCGCAGCCTGAAGGCATAATGGTAGAAAGCATTTCCCCTGCTAGATAATTGTTCACGGAGCCAGCTCAAAAACATGTCCCAATCCCTTGCTTCTATAGCTTTACGATAGGCCTGGATATTGCCATAAAGAAACTTAACAGGCGGGTACAGTTCAAAACACTGGATCAGATGACTTTGTTCATCCGTGCTTAGTTCTTCATTTGATTTCCAAATCCAGGAGCCAAGCTGTCTTCTGCTTATTCGCTTTTGCGAATTTCTTTGTAAGCCGTGTTTGCGTTCTTTCCGAATTTTCATCACAAGGGTACTGACTGCAGAGAGTGTCCCTTGATATCCTTGCGTTTGAATCATGTGAAAGATTTTCTTTACGGTGTTCCCATCCTGTTCGAGTTCAATGATCTGTTCTTTGAATGCATCTATTGCCCTAGAGCGTCTGCGTGTAAATACAGGCGGTTCATTCATATTGAGATAAGTAGTGACAGTTCTTCTGTTTAATTGATATTCCCTTGAGATTCTGGAAACATTCTTTCCTTTTTTATGCGCCTGCTGAATCTCCTGAATAAACTTCCATTTCTCATGTTGTCGTTCTTTCATTCTCTGTTCAGTGCGCGTTAATGGAGTGACTGAAATAGGATGGCGCGGAGTCTCTACATTCAATGCGATCACCGCTGGCACAAGGGTCGAAAGAAAAGAATCCAGCTGCTTCTTGGCATTTCTGATAAAGTGCCATCGGTCATAGACTTGATTAATTTGATTATTTGCCTTTGTAATCGCTTGCCGAAAACTGTTAAAGCCGTCCCGGCTGACTACTTTAATAAAAGGATAATGCATCAGCCACTGAGCAACGGTTTCAGGCAGACGGTCAGGCAGAATGGCTAAGGGAGCTCTGGATTGAAGGTTACAGATGAGCGTACCATTGGTATGGCCTTTACAGAAGGCAAAGTCATCTATCCCGACAAAAGGGATAAACCTCAGGTTCAATCTGTGTTTGACGCACCAGATTTAATAAGGTGTCGTGACTGACAGGGAGATGAATCGATTTAGCCACCTTTTCAGCGGACAGACAGCTGGTCGAGAAAGCCAGTTTACGTAAAACCTCTTCAGCTCTGGCAGTACGGCGGCCATTGGGTGAAAGCCAGTTATATCTCTCTGTAAAGATTTTCAGCGGACATTCAAGTTCCTCACAAAACCATTTTCTTGTGATGAGAAGCAGGATGACGGACTTACTGCCAATTGAAAGATCCTGCACTTTACGTGAGTATTGGCTGTACTTACGATGACTAAGTGTTGAACAGCCCGGACAAGATACGGAAGTAGATGAACGCTTTACGGCCAAAAATAAGGAATCGTCAGTGGAGGTCACATGCAAAAGTTCTAAATCGAGATCTGGTGAAGGCCAGGAAATAGAGAGCATTTGAGGTCACTCCTTTTCCTTTATTATATCAGCCAAGTATCGAATTCCTCTTTCACCAACTCGTCGTAAGAACCTTTGTTTTGCGCAGTTTTTAAGCGTTAATTTGCACAATAGAAACAAAAGAAGCTTATGGTGGTCAATGAGATCATCATAAGCCTCTTTGGCTGTTTATTCATTGATCAACAGAAGACTGATACTGTGCAATAAGTTTTAATAAGCAATCAACAGTTTTGGTCAAAAGCGAATTACCGTTCTATAGTATTCAATGGTATAATAAAGTTAATAATAGGATGAAGCGGGGGATGTACCATGACACATAAAACGCACCAAACTTTGGACGCAACTGCAGCAGCACCAGTTCCAGCACCTCGTAGAGGACGTAGAGGTCATGGAAGAAAAATCCGTTATGAAAACGCACCAAAATTTGTTAAACGTGACATTTGTACAGGTAAGGCTGAAGTTGTTTATGGAAAAACGTTAAGGGATTATATTCGTGGACGTATGGCGATACCAGTAGTGGAGGTGGATACCTTGACACAGCCAGAGAAAAAACGATTAACGAAGGAACAGCGCTTAGAACTTGCCAAGAGTTTAGCGGGCAGTGCCAAACATTTCACTTTGGAAGGCCTTCGTGAATCTGATCGAATCATGAGTCGTGAAGATTGGGAGGAAGAAGCTAAGTGACAAACATCCGATACCTAATCGACAACAACGTCTGGGCAGCGCATGAAAAAAGCTATCCAGACGTTGTTCATTTTATTTTGGAAAGCATTCAAAATGATGATTTATTATATATGAACCGTGTCATTCATATGGAGCTTATGTCTTTTTATGAGGTAGAAACAATCCCAGCTGTGCGAACGGGACGAGAAGGATTTGTGCAGTTGGTAGATGAAATGATAGAACTAGATGAAAAGATTGCTGTGTTAGCCGCAGAAATCCGGAGAAAAGCTAAAGTAGCTGGAAGATCAGCGCCTAAAGGTCCTGATGCTATCATTGCGGCAACGGCTAAAATTCATAATTTAATTCTGGTTAGTAATAACGATAAGGATTTTGTATGGGCATCAAAAAATTTTGGATTCCAATACTTTAATCCAGTTACTGATCAGGCAGATTATCAGAATCATTGCAAAGTATTCGAGCAGCAAAGAGCACAACAGGGAAATAATTGAGGAAGGGAAAAGCTCCCTTCCTTTTTTCTAAGAACTAAAACATAGCTTCTTTTTACTCGGCTTGTCAGGAAAAATAAACATCAAAATGGCGCTTTGAAGTAAAGTTCTAACAAAACGCTAATTTTATATTCCCAAGGACACCTCTTAATAATCAACAGTTCGTCCATAAAATTTAACCAATCTTATTGTTTTAACCAATTTTACAACCTTTCAACAAGAGGCAGCTTTCAAGAAATTTGAAAGCTGTTTTTTATTGTCTGGCTCGTCTCAAAAACGATTGTTTTTGAGGGGATTTTACAAACAGAACATTCTGGACAAAATACTATGGTTTTTGTGTCTCAAAATATTGCTCAAAATCTATATGTAATTAATAACCGTTTATGTTTTGTTTTATCAAAGAAACCCGGCTTTTCCATTAAGACGGAAGACTTTTCAGGTTATAAGCATTAGCCAGCATTATTAAAATAACAATCAGAAGTTTTCGGCTTATCTAACAATGGGTTTGGTTGAACAGAAAATAAAAAGTGCTCAAACTTTGTTCTAAGGATACGTAAAGAAGAGAAGTACTTATCATAGAACAAACTTTGCGCCAAATACTTATTTTGCGAACATTTAGACAAAGACTCAATCAAGTGATATAATTTAAGGGGTTGGTTTATGTCTTATCGTAAGAAATATTTATTTAAGAAATTGGTTGTTCAGCAATTTAAGTATAGTTTTTCAATTTTAACTAACGGCATGGTGTTAGTTATATGATAAGTCACAACAGAGCTTGACCGTATTAGAACAATTTGTAACAGTATATTCGTGTATTTTTCACAAGGATATCCTGAAAATATTTCCGAATTATGAATGGTTTTTCACTGTTCTGTATGATTTGCATAATTCGAACTTAAAATGAACCGAGCATATTTTTATTAGTGTAAACAATAACGCCATTCAGCAGCTGTACACATTTCTCCTAATGAAAATTTTCAAACATATACTTGAGCGGACCTTACATACTTAGTTTTTCATCACTTTTCATTTTGTTGGCCTCTTTTATTAAAACTAGGATACGTTAGCCTTCCTGGCAAAAAAACAAACAAATGTTCGCCAAAATGGGATTTGGCGCAAAGTTTGACCAAATTTGACCTTTTAGAAAGGCGTGATTTTTTTGGCAGCACCCCGCGAGGAACGAATTGCTGAACAACGAATAGAAGCTATGCTTCCTTCTTTTCCATTCTATATTCAAGAATATATACGCGATAAGCGGCGATATGGCAATACCCCCTCCACCCAGCTGGATTATTTATATGATTTTCGAATTTTTTTTGAATGGCTATTAAATGAAGGTCTATCTCCCACTTCTCAATCCATTTCTGAGATCCCTTATTCTATCCTGGCAACATTAAGAAAACAGGATGTAGAGTTCTTTATTGATTTTGTGCGTGATAAGCCCTTTGAAGTAAAAAAAGATGTTTGGAAAAAACGATCTGTAACCCGGGTAATTCGAATCACTCAATCCCTGAAATCTTTATTTCGCTACCTAACTGAAGAAACAGAACTAGAAAATGGTGAATGTTATTTCGACCGAAATGTAATGACGAAAATAAAGATTGGAAAAACGAAAGAAACAGCCAAGCGGCGGTCACAACGAATAAGTACTTCACTGTTAAATGATCAGGATATTGAAGAATTTATTATGTTTTTAAAAAACGAATACGAGATGACCCTTACACCGCGGCAGAAAGCCATGTATATGAGGAATAAAGAGCGTGATATAGCCCTTATTTCTCTTATGCTCGGCAGCGGCATCCGTGTTAGTGAGGCAGCAGGGCTTCTTATGAGCAGCATAAATCATAAAAAAAACACAATAGATGTAACCCGAAAAGGAGGAAAAGAAGATACCGTACTGGTCCTCCCTTCTACTATGGATGATCTTCGGGCTTATTTAAACGTACGTTCTGAGCGCTATCAGCCAAATCAGCAGGAAGCTTTTGTTTTTTTAACAAGGTATCAAGGTAAAGCGCAGCAAATTTCTATTCGTTCCATAGAAGCAAATATAAACCAGTATACCAGGGCCTTCACATCAGGGCGGTCAATGAGCCCGCATAAACTTAGGCATTCCTTTGCGGGCGGATGGCTTCGCAATGGTGGCGATATTGTAAAACTGCGGGACCAGCTTGGGCATAGTTCTATAGAAACGACAGCCCTTTATACAAATTTAAAAGATGATGAAAGTATTTCAATTGTAGAAAGAATGGACAAATCAAGGCGGAATGACCAAATTTCTGATTAATTATTCTTCTCGTGGACTATTTAAATGAAGTGGTGCAGCAGCAGTTATTATGAGAACCCGATGATTAGAAAATTCCAAATATCTATATGAATGTCTCGGTCTTTAAGTAGAGTTTTTAAACGGGTAAAAAATATAAAAAGTGAAAGCCGGTTCAATTTGAACCGGCTTTCACTTACCTGTTGAACAATGAAATTCGATAGAGGACCCGCTTTTCTGCTGACAGCGAGGCGATAACCCCTTTAAAAAGCACTACAGCAACTGTTCTTTCATGTCCTTACCAGCTCGCCTTCTTTACACCGGGGATTTGACCTTTGTGCGCGTATTCACGGAAAGCAATACGTGACATTTTAAACTTTCGCAAATAGCCTCTTGGACGTCCGGTTACTTCACAGCGGCTTTTCAGACGTGTTGGCGAAGAGTCCTTTGGCAGTTTCTGAAGCGCTTCATAGTCCCCTTTTTCTTTTAACTCCTGGCGCAGCTCTGCATATTTTGCGACCATTGCCTGTCTTTTTCGTTCTTTCACAACTTTTGATTTTTTAGCCATCTATAAACACTCCAATTCTTCATTAAATCGTAACCATTACGTTTTAATTAATATTAAAACATAAAATATATCATTTGACAAATAAAAAACGACTGGCATGTTATTTTTAGGCGGGAATACCCCATCTTTAACAGCTTAACGGACGCAACTCAGCTGTGAGTGGAAGATGGATCGAACATAGTCTGGCTACACTGCGTTGGGGATCCGCTTCGCATAGCCGTCCATGGTCGCTTTTTCTCGGGTTCTCTCTTTTCGAACGAATTGTGCATATGTGCTATATTCAAGTAAACAGAACAACGGACGTATGTTAAGCACCACAGTCAGGCGGAATACGAGCGGCCGGCATTTTGCCTCCTAATTGTTCATACACAGAACTCCATGATCGTTTGGCGAAATATATAGGAATAGAGCGTTCACTAGCTCTTTTCTTGATGACGTTTGAAAGATTATGATTGATAAAGTCTGTCAGTATTAAAATAGAATCAACATTTACTGGAATGGCTATTCGTACCATGTTTGTTTTTCGTCCATTTACATGAATCACTTCGTCAAAGCCATGATCTGATAACTTTTTCTTCAGCTTTTGAATGTTATCTCCGCCAACAATAAGCAGGGATACCATATCCTTAGTCTCCTCTCTCCTTTATATAAAAAAAGCTGCCTATCTGTAAAAGATAAGCAGCTTTCAGTCGCCTGATCAGCTTGTTATATGGAATAATCTTCTGGAATAAAGACTTTTAGTTGATTTGGACGGACAAACACGGTTTCACCTGTTTGAATATCCAGTTCCCGATACTGTTCTTTTGTCAGTTCTGCTTCGAGAAACTGATCCGTTCCATCTTGCTTCAATTCAATATGCACGGTGCGTCCGACCACGTGAGTATGGACTACTTTAGCTTGGACTGCATCGTCAGCCGACTTTTCCCGTTCAATCGAAACGTCATGTGGCCGAACATATGCTAAAGCCTGACGATGTTCAGTGTCCACGCCGTTCCCGTTTAGCCATATGCCGCCCTCAATCCGTCCATGAAAGACATTGACATTTCCAAGAAAATCATACACAAATGGACTGTTCGGATGTTCGTATACCTCTTCTGGACTGCCGATCTGCTCGATTTTCCCTTCGTTCATGACGACAATCCGGTCCGCTACATCCAGCGCCTCTTCCTGGTCATGCGTAACAAAAATGCTGGTAATATGAAAGTCATCATGCAATCTTCTCAGCCAGCGGCGCAATTCTTTGCGTACCTTTGCATCCAACGCGCCGAACGGCTCATCTAATAAAAGCACTTTTGGCTCTACAGCAAGTGCACGCGCCAGTGCCACGCGCTGCCGCTGCCCGCCTGAAAGCTGCGATGGATACCGGTCCGCAAATGCGTCAAGCTTCACAAGTGACAGAAGCTCTTTTACTTTTTCCTTGATGTCTTTTTTAGAGGGGCGCTCTTTTTTAGGACGGACTTTCAATCCATACGCCACATTTTCAGACACAGTCATATGTTTAAACAGCGCATAATGCTGGAACACGAAGCCGACTTTTCGTTCTGTCGTCCGGATATGCGTCATTTCTTCATTGCCGAATAAAATAACGCCGTTATCCGATTCTTCCAGTCCGGCAATGATGCGGAGAAGTGACGTTTTCCCCGACCCGGACGGCCCAAGCAGTGCCACCAATTCACCTGTTTGTATATCCAGATTTATATTGCTTAGCGCCTGAAATGAGCCAAACGTTTTCGATACATCTTTAATTTGAATACTCATGTCATACCCTCCCGTTAACCGTGCTGTCCGGCTTTCCATTCCACAATATTTTTCACTACCAGTGTGACAATCGCTAAAATGGACATGAGCGATGCCACCGCAAAAGCGGCGGAAAACTGGTATTCGTTATATAAAATTTCGATATGAAGCGGCATCGTGTTCGTCAATCCCCGAATATGGCCGGATACGACCGATACTGCGCCAAATTCACCTACCGCCCGCGCATTACATAAAATGACGCCGTATAATAACCCCCATTTAATATTCGAAAGCGTGACAAGCCAGAATGTTTTCCAGCCATTCGCTCCAAGCGTTAAAGAAGCTTCTTCTTCCGCTGACCCTTGGGACTGCATAAGCGGAATTAATTCCCGCGCTACAAAAGGAAAGGTGACGAAAAGAGTAGCGAGTACAATGCCCGGCACCGCAAACAAAATTTTAATGTCATGCTCGAATAAAAAATCACCGAATAAGCCATGTGTGCTGAATAATAGAACGAATACAAGCCCGGCGATCACCGGTGAAATCGCAAATGGCAAATCAATAATAGTGATTAATATGCTTTTTCCTTTAAAATCAAACTTCGTGATCGCCCAGGCCGCCGCGATGCCAAACAAGGCATTCAGAGGTACTGTCAATACAAGAACCAGCAGGGTCAGTTTAATTGCCGACAGCGCATCTGGATCTGTAATGGATGCAATATATAACCCGAAGCCTTGTTCAAATGCTTTAATAAAAATGGCAGCAAGCGGCAAAAGAAGAAATAAGAATAAAAATGCAAGCGCGGCAGCAATTAAAATGATACGCAAGATAAATGGCTCCTGTGCTGAGCGTTTTCCAGCCTTTTTGTCGCTATATTGAAGCGGGATATGTCCAGCCATGTTGTCAACTCCTTAAGAATGGGCGAATTTACGATTTGTCCACCATTGCAGTCCGTTAATGAACAGCAGCAAAACAAATGAAATCACAAGCATGACTGCCGCAATCGCCGTTGCGCCCGCATAATCATACTGTTCAAGCTTCGTCATAATGAGAAGCGGTGTAATTTCCGTTTTCATCGGCATGTTGCCGGCGATAAATACAACCGATCCGTATTCACCGAGTGCCCGCGCAAACGCCAGCGCAAATCCGGTTAGAGCAGCGGGCAAAATCTCCGGGACAATGACTTTCACAAACGTTTGGAGCCTGTTTGCTCCCAAAATCGCCGAAGCTTCTTCCATTTCCTGATCGAAATTTTGCAAAACCGGCTGTACCATCCGGACTACGAATGGAAGACCAATAAATGTGAGCGCAATCGTGATGCCGATTGGGGTAAATGCGACTTTAAACGATAAAAACTGGCCCACCCAGCCTGTTTCTGCATACAGCGTCGTTAATGCGATACCCGCAACGGCGGTTGGCAGTGCAAATGGCAAATCCACCAACCCGTCAATTACGCGCTTGCCCGGGAACGAATACCGAACGAGAACCCAGGCGATCAGCACGCCGAATACCACATTGATACAGGCCGCCGCAAACGCTGCCCCAAAGCTTAATTGATAAGAAGCTACAACACGTGGTTCGGTCACGGTTGCCCAAAAGTCCGACCAGCTCATCGAGGCCGTATTGACAAAAATCATCGCCAGCGGCAAAAGAACGAGCAGGCTTACGTATAACGTCGTAAAACCGAGCGATAAGCCGAAGCCCGGCAAAATACTATGTTTTTTCCATCTTATTTTGGCCATTTGGTCACCTGCATTTCTATTGATTGATAAAAGCGGTGAGACTTACCCACCGCTCTTTTGTTACTGAGGCTGATAAATTTCATCAAACGTTCCGCCGTCATTAAAATGTTTTGCCTGCGCTTCTTTCCAGCCTCCGAAATCTTTATCGATGGTCACGAGGTTGATATCAGGAAACTGATCCGCGTATTTCGCCAGCACCTCTTCATTGCGCGGCCGGTAATAATTTTCCGCTGCGATTTCCTGGCCTTTTTCCGTATATAAATACTCTAAATACGCCTGTGCCACTTCTTCTGTCCCTTTTTTCTCCGCGACTTTATCAACGACCGCTACCGGCGGTTCGGCCAAAATACTGATCGATGGCACGACCATTTCAAACTCATCCTCGCCCAGTTCATTCAATGAGAGGAATGCTTCATTTTCCCAGGCGATTAACACGTCACCAATGCCGCGCTCCACAAAAGTGGTGGTTGAACCACGGGCACCGGAATCAAGCACCTCCACGTTTTTATAAATATCGCCGACGAACTGCTTAATTTTCTCTTCATCCCCGTTAAATTGTTTGTCTGCAAACGCCCAGGCCGCCAGGTAGTTCCAGCGCGCTCCGCCCGATGTTTTCGGATTGGGCGTAATCACGGATACACCATTATCCGCTAAATCATCCCAGTCCTTAATCTGTTTGGGATTGTCTTTGCGGACAAGAAACACAATGGTGGATGTGTAAGGCGTTGAATTATCCTCAAGGCGTGTCTGCCAGCCTTCCTCGGTTAACCCTGCTTTCGCTACTTCATCAATATCACCGGCAAGCGCCAGCGTCACAACGTCCGCTTCGAGGCCGTCCATAACGGCACGGGCTTGTTTGCCTGAGCCGCCATGGGACTGCTGAACCCTCACCTCCTGGCCCGTTTCATCTTTCCAGTGGGCCGCAAATTCTTTATTAAATTCTTCATATAACTCTCGTGTAGGGTCATAAGAGACATTCAGCAGCTCAACCGGCTCTTTTGAAGCCGATGAGGCCTCGCCGCCGCTTTCTTCTTCTGTGCTGTCCCCGCAGCCTGCTAAAATGGCGGCTGTTGCTGTAATGCCCGCTAGAAATTTCCATGCAAATGTCTTGTTTTTCATCTCCAAAACCTCTCTCTTATTAAGATAAATTCATATAAAAAGGCAGACTGCTTTTAACACTGTGTCGTTAAAAGAGTCTGCCTTCAGTTGGTCTGATCGGCCTTTATTGAATTTTCACCTGATTTGGTTTTTCGAATACTTGGTTTTTTTTTAATGGAAACCGCTGCTTTTCCAGCCGGTCAATCTGTGTAATCTGCGAATCATGGATCACAATTTCCACTGACCCATATTCTATTCCTTTTAGCGATTTGACAATTCGCTCAATCCATTGTTCATCAATTTGTTTTTCTGGCATGTTCCATCCCCCCAGCTTCCATTTTAATCTCCACTATTTCAGTCGACTTTTGAACAAAAAAGGCTCCTTTTCATCTGCATTAAGATTACAAGGAGCCTTCAGTTGTCTGATCGGCATCTTTTTGTATGTAGTTTTTAAACCTGAGTATTTCGGTTTGTTTTATTTGAATAATTGGATTATAGCGCATTGCTGAAATGATGTCTACCCGTTTTTGCAAAAAAATAATTTTTCTGAATTATACAGGAATAACCGATCACAGATTTCTTTAATCAAGAGGGGATATAACTAATCTGCAATAGATTATAGGCTTTTTGCTTATAATATCCTTCTATTTGTCCATAGCCTAAAACATTGGCTTACATTCTCTAGTTTAAAAGCGTTATGATAAGAACTATAGAGGAAAAAGAGGGGTGTGATTCACATGAAATGGCTAGATCAAAAACAAAGAGAGGTTACTTTGGTCCCTGCATCTGGAAAAAATCATCTTTTTCGAGACCTGACGAATCAAAACGTATCTGCCGGGATGATCTCCAGCACGCTTGTGATGACAGGTCCAGCAGCGATCATTCTAGAAGCAGCAAGCAACGGTGGTTTCACCGCTTCACAAACCATCAACTGGATGTTCGCTGTTTACTTTTTTGGCGGACTTTTTGGAATTATTATGCCATTACTATATAAAATGCCCATTACAGGCGGCCACTCTATTACAGGCGTTGCTTTTTTGGCAACGGTCACACATCAGTTCAGCTATTCGCAGTTAATTGGCGGATATGTTATGTCCGGATTAATCATTTATCTTGTCGGCGTATCCGGCTTTTTCACAAAAATTATTAAATGGGTTCCCAAAGAAGTGATCGCTTCAATGCTGGCAGGGCTTGTGACAGGATATGTTGTCCGGCTCATTCCAGCTGTGGAGGAGATGCCGCTGGTTGGAGGAGTTGCTTTAATTGCCTTTTTTATTTTTACCAAATACGGCCGGCGGTTTCCACCTGTTATGGCAGCGGTACTTGCGGCTTTTCTTGTTCTGCTGTGGACACATGAGCTGAACGGGATTTCAGAACCGATCCCTTTTGCTTTCCCTTCACTGCAAATGCCGGAATTCACTTGGATCGGATTTTTTACATTGGCTGTCCCGCTTGCTTTGCTGATTTTAAGCAATGATGCGGCACCTGGAATAGGCGCACTGGAAAGCGCTCATTTTGATCCGCCCATTCGCAAAATTATTTCTATTAGTGGGATTTTTTCCAGCTTCGCTGCTTTATTTGGTGGACAAAGTGCAAATATTGCCGGAATGATGACGGCTATTTGCGCGGATTCTGAGTCGGGTTCAAAGTCAAAGCGCTACTTGGCATCTGTCGTATCCGGCATAATTATTATGCTGTTTGGCATATTTGCTTGGAAGATCGCCCCTTTTATTCAGTCCCTTCCTACAGCATTTGTTTCACTGCTCGCTGGACTGGCTTTAATTGGTGCGCTTCAGTCCAGCTTGCAGGCGGCTTTTTCCCGTAATCAGTATCGATTAAGTGCACTTGCGGCTTTTGTTATTGCTTTATCGAATGTGTCTGTCTTCCATATCAGCGGACCAGTTTGGGCATTAGTATGTGGAGCAGCCATCGCATGGGCGATAGAAAAGCAGCGCTGAGCTCAGCTTCACATAAAAATCTCATACATAATCTGACCTGTGCCCTATCAAATGGGCAGCTTTAAAAAAGCCCGCTGCTTATGCAGCTAGTAACGGGCTCATTCTCGATGTTGTCCTCTAAACTCTGAGGGGGACTGGTTCAATTTAGCCGCGTCTGTATGGTGAAACGCATGGTAAAAGCGCAGCTGCTCGGCTGCGCTTTTTCAATCTGCTACTTTCTCTAAATTTCCGTTGCTCTCCATCTTAAAGGAAGTCCCTTTATCTTCTTCATTTCCGAATACAACCATTTTTCTTGCCCGGTCCATGATTTTCACTATTGCCTCATAGTCTTCTTGTATGGTAAGCGTTCTTTTTTCAAGTTCCTCATATTTTGTTTCCAATGCGGCTTTTGCTTGTTTTACAGCTTCCAATTCTTTTCGAAGACTTTCATAATCTTGCCCGGACGAATTGAAATTTTGTAAGAAGTCAATCACACTACTCATCGTGAGAGCAGCAGAGCCAGCCCTGTCATTCATGTTTTGTGATGTTTGGGTGCTTTCTAATACAATATGCAGCTCTCTTGACTCTTCGTCCTTATGAATAAGGCGATAAGATTGCTTCCTTTGTTTCCGGGCTAGGCCAAGTGCCTTCTCATATTGTTTTCGCACGACTGCATTCCAGCGGAAGCCGCATGCTGCAGACGTTCGATTAAGCGTATCACCCACCTCTTCAAATGCTTTTAGCTGTGTACTTCCCTCTCGAACGTGCCGCAATACCGTTTCCGCCAGTAATAAGTCATTTTCTTCTGACCAGGCATCCTGTCTTACTTTCATGCGTTTATCACTCCTTTTATTTATATCTATCTTTTCAATAAGATAGCCGCTTCCTCTCTTTTTTATACAAAAATGCTAAAAAACGATGTATTTAATTCATATTCTGGATAACCTCAAAATAGTAGACCTTGATACGAATATTATTAATTTTTTTATTGAAAAAATAGAACAGAGCAGTTGAATAAGGAGAATGAAGTATCTTTTGAAACAGAGGAGCAGTTAAAATGAGAGATTATTATAAAGGTAAAAACTTTTGAGACAAAGAAAAAAAGAGCGTATTCAATACCCAGTAAATGATGAAACTATAAAAAACAGAAGATGCTTTAGGCATTCAATTTCTCCAGTCATTCAAATGTTTAATGAAAGAACAGAATAGCCGAGAATTAACCTATCCGTATTTTGTGCTGCCGGATAGAGAAGGAAACGGCTTGGAAGTATAGAAAAATGGCGGACACATTTGATGATTTTTTAAAACGATTGTTTCGTATAAATCTTGAAACTCAAATCAATTATAAACAAATAATGTCTGGGGAAAATTTTGAACGTTGTTTACTAGTGGCTAGTATTGGTATATAATCATATAAAAATACTCGGATTAAATTAGGGGGCAGCACTATGAGTGTCAGCATTGCCATTATGGGCTTAGTAGTAGGATGTTTAGTAGGCCTGACAGGAGTAGGTGGAGCGGCCCTTTTGACTCCACTATTAATAGTAATGGGCATTAATCCTTCTATTGCAGTAGGAACGGATCTTGTGTACAACTCCATTACAAAGCTATTCGGGGTATCTCAGCACTGGAAACAAAACACTATTAATTTTAAAATGGTAAAATATCTGGCATTAGGCAGTGTCCCTAGTGCAGTCATTGCCATTGGAACCCTTCACCTTTTTCCTGCTTTTCATCAACATCAGGAGCAGATTATCAAACATGCACTGGGGTATGTGTTGACCTTTGTAGCTATTTCGATTATTGTTCGAGTCTTTTTCGATAAGAAGTTCCGCCCTAATCGTTGGCAGCTGCAGCCTCTTGAACAAAAACGGACTCTAACGATTCTTATCGGCGTTTTCTTCGGTTTTATCGTTGGATTAACGTCGATTGGTTCTGGCTCTTTATTTGCTATTGCCATGTTGTATTTGTATAGAATGAAAACTTCTGAATTAGTGGGAACGGATATTGCGCATGCCTTTTTGTTAGTAACCGTTGCCGGCATCTTAAGCGCCAGCTTTGGAAGTGTTGATTATATGCTGGTTGCTAATTTGCTAATAGGATCCATTCCAGGAGTAATAGCAGGGAGTAAACTATCGACTAAAGTTCCTTCTAAACCTCTTCAAGCTGTATTGGCTTCGATCCTTTTAATTAGCGGGATGAAACTTATCTAAATAAGCTTGGACCTGAGTGGCGCCCATTCTTGTAACAACTGACTGTTAGCATCACATTCTCTCTAAAGAACAAAATAATTTTGCAGTCTATACAGGCTTCATTTGCATGAATGATCTTCCGAAAAATGCTTAAAAAGCGACAATCCTTTAAAAAACGATTGTCGCTTTTTTGTTAAAACAGAAAATAGTCTCTTACAGCCAAGCAGTCGTTTGGCTGTTTTTTTTGTAGTGATGCGAGTTTCTCCTTTACTTTTTCACAATTTTGGATGGATTGTTGACTTTGAATGGCACAGGTACATTCAGCAAGTATTCTTCTTCTACTTCCTTGCCTGCTGGAAGCTTCTTTTTCACGATTTTCCCATCAAATTCAAGCTGCTCTCCTGGCTGCAGCTCCAGTTTTTTTAACGTTTTGCTGTGACTGCACCAAGCAAAATCAATATTAATTGGCTCCTCTTGAACAATCTGAACCTGCTCCAGCACCACCACTTCATCGTTTTCTTCGTTGAAATGATTCCAGCTAAGGGCAAATTGTTTAACAGTTGCCGTAAAATGAACCTTATCTGTAGGCAGCTGGATTTCTGGCTCTTTTGTCTTCTGAATTTTTGGAGCTGAAGACTTTGGTGCAGGCTGAGATACAGTTTTTTCTATACTTTCTACTCTTGGTTTTTCGGTTAAGGGCACCGATGCAGCGGAAAGATCTTCTGCTTCCGTACTATTTATTCTGCTTTCTTTCCCAAAGTTCCCTGACTGCATATCCTTCAAATAGTCCGGATAAATACAGCTTAAATGGCCATCTTGAAATTCAATCACCAGGATATTGATTGTATTGTTACTACCGTATGTTTGATACCCTTTGATGGTGACAAGCCGCTGATAGGTTTTGCCTTTGTACCAAAACTCTTTTTTCACTTCTCTAGCGGAGGAAAGCCCCCATTCCCTTACCCTCTTTGCATAATCCTCTTCACTTTCAAAAAGAGTGTATTCTCCTTCTGGAGGAATATAGTGTGTTAAGTTCGAATCTTCGATATGGGGATAGATAATGGCCATATTTATACGTCCTTTCTTTATGTGTATTCAAAACTTTCCTGTCTATTTAACCGAGTTTCTTCTATTATATATAGTTTCCTAGGGCATTGTCTTTCCACTGGTGGACCACATGCTGTTCCCGCTCCATGACCTTCTGCAAATAAATCATCGTTGTCTCGATTTTCTCATGCCCTAAAGCTCTCATGATTGCATAAATATCACTATTATTTATGTAGCTGATAATCGCAAAGCTATGGCGAAATTCATGCGGTGTAATTCTCTTTTTGCGTGCTTGAATAGACAAAATCGGCACTTGTTCGATCTCGTCCCCCAGCATCGTGGCGAAATAAGACGGACGGAACGCCTTCCACCGGCTGTTGGGAAACAGCGGTTCATCGCTGTTACTTGGGAAGTCTGCTGGCAGAAGCCGTGTTTTTCGGTATCGCACAATGCTTTCCATGATCTTGTTCAGAAGCGGAATATCCCGCGCTTTGTTGCCCTTCCCGATCACATGCAGGTAAAAGCCGCCGAGTATTGGATCAAACCGGACATCGGATACTTTCAGCCGGCAAAGTTCATCATTCCGCATCCCGGTTCCAACAAGCACATGAATAAGACTGAACATAATCGGATTACGGTCCTGGTAGTAATCCAGTAGCTGAATGACTTCACTTGGTCCCAAGTCGCGGTTCGGGCGGTCATCTTTCCGCACGGTTGCCGGCAGCAGTCCTTGATGAATCGGCTGCTTGAGATAGCGATTCTCGTGCAAAAAAGCAAAGAAGCTCTTCATAATGGTCGTTTTCCGCGCGAGAGTGGCCGGCGAATAAGGCCCTTTCTTTTTAACATGCGGGCTTTCTTCTGCCAGCCATGCCTGATAGCGGCGCAAGTGGCGCGGTGACAGGCTTTTGAATAGCGATCCTTCCTCTACACTCTCAATATCCAGCCCGATTTCATCCGGGTACTGCAGCAAATTCCGGATTAGCTGCGCAAGTTCCCTTTCGTATTCCTTCAATGTCCGGCCGGACCGCTCGGCTTTCTTATTGAGATTCATGCTTCGATACAGGAAATAATGAATCACATCCAGGTCGTCGAAATAATAAAAAGGATCTTCTTTTTCTTTTTCAGCCTGTTCCAGCCGTTCTAGGAGATGGCCGGTAACGTCTGCTCTGTTTTCTGGAAATAGAGACTTACTCATTGATATAAGTTCAAACAACTTCTTCCCTCCCTTCATTCTTTTTGCAGATCGTGTCGTTACTCACCTCGCCCTCAAGTCGGAAACGGCTTAGCCCCAGAAGTTCTTCCCAATGTAAAAAATAAGGATGGTGAATAAACAGATGGATCGGTGTACTCCGTCCATTTTGTGTTTTGGCCCGGCGATAGACGGTCAATATAATCCCTGCTTCCCGCAATATTTTAAGCACATTCCGGATGGTCTTATCGGATATCTTGTACCGTTTCGCTAAATGTTGGTCTTTTGCATTTAAAAAACCACGTTTAGCACCAGATTGGCACATGAATTCTATTGCTTTGCGCGTTCCTTCCTTTAAACGCCAATAGCGCTCGCCAAACGCTTCCGCTACACTGTTCAATAATTTCAACTTCATCGAGGTCTGTAGCTGCTTGTGATTTTTTGCGTATATTTTGTAACTGATCATTTGCTTGTATTCTACTTGCGAAAGTAATCGGCTCACTCTAATGTCCCTCTTTCAGTATTTTTTACAAAACAATTGATATTTACATACATCATATTATACTTCTGCTTAAATAAGCTGTTGCGCCTTTAAACTGATTTGCTACTATAGCAATTAAAATAATTATTTGTTTTAAATGCTATAGTTTACTTTATTATAAAATTAATTTAAAAATTGATTTTTAAAAGGTAATAAAATTATTGTTCTTATACTATTTTAACGATAAGAATACTTAATTGTTATTTTATCATAAAAAAATAAATATTTAATTTTAAAATTAATAAATTCCAGTGAAAAAAATGGTCCCTTTGTTTTATTTATTATAATTAATTATAATTAAAAATGATAAATAATAATAATGTTAATAAATAAAATTGTTAATGAATATGAAATATGTTAAATTGTTAATGATAAATAAAAATTGAATTTATTTTTTACTTATTCATAATATATAGCAATGAATAGAAATGGACGATCATCTCATTTTGTTAATTGCATTTTTTAAAAAGCGGTTGATAGGATGTGTTGTAAGAAGCATTCAGCAGAATCATAGTTTGATGAATGGTGGAGGTTTTGAAGATGGAGCATCATCCCGTAATGATTGCCACTTTTGGAGATAGACTTAGTCATTTTTCTGATTTTTTGAGTTAGGGCTGCATTCTTATTAGTTTAGGGAGAAAAATGGCTTGCGAGTCGCCAATGTCCGTAATGATATTCTTAGCCAAACGGATTATTGCATGCTTTTTATGGAACAAAGGTTTAGTTTGCATGGAGAAGCACAAAGCAAAAACATCCAGATGAGAGGTCTGGCAGTGAAATGGTTTAGGTTTCATGTTAATAAGAAGGCAAAAAAAAGAGCCTAAAGGCTTATGCGACTTCTTCTGTCATCTTAGAATCTTCAATCACGGCTTTTGCCTGTGCTGGAGATAGCCCATGTCCCTTTTGCAGCCAACCTTGCAGGTCAAGATGGATTACTTCAAACTGATTGATTTCCCCTGGTCTGTTTTGTCCGCTTATGCTGAGTAGGTATTCTTTATGCAACTCTAGATAGCTGTTTGCTGAGTTCATATAAAGCCCCTCCCTTTCATAACTCTATACCCGGTTTCACAGTGATTAATCAAAAAAAAGAGAAAATCGGAAAGCTTTTTACAACCAGAAAACCGATCTTACTAAACAGTATGTCTATTAGAGTGAATGAGCAGGACTTATCATATTTGAGCAACAGTTGACCGAAATTGCATAACAAATAAGTCCCTAAAGGCTAGGGACTGAAAAATTAGTTCATTAATTTGTTTATAGCTATTGCAGCTTCTTCTATATTTTCATACTGTTTAACCGACTGGACTTCGCACATGGTTACCTGAATAATAGAAGTAGCTCTTAAGCAACAAACCGAAGCGATAGGCTGTTCGTCTTTTTCGAAAGTATGGGTAATATCGATTGTGTTGTAAGAACACAGTGTTTCTAATAAATCCTGCAAGCTTTCTAAAGACAAGTTTAATTCTCCTCCTCGGATGCTGGCATGACAGGAAAAGCCTGAAAGCAAATACTTTTAGGTAATGAACAAGCGGCAACGAGGGTCCAATTTCGGGTCAACTTAACTAATTATCCACATTTTTCTTCGAAATGCAATCGTTAAGATGAATGATGAGAGAGAAAGGAGCGATGCAAAATGAAGCATCCAAATTATTATTCAACAAAAGAAGTCGCTGAACTCATTAACCGCTCTATTCCAACGGTGCATGTCTATGTACAGGAAGGAAAACTCACGCCCGTGGAAGATCCATGGAATGGTCATCATGGGCGGTTATTTTCAAAAGAAGAAGTCGAGCGGTTTATTGAAACGATGCCCGATGAACCAACTGGCTTATCCTTAAACCAGGCAGCTGCACGATTACATACAAACCGGGCATCTATCACCGCTTATATTAATGAAGGGCTTCTCCCTGCTGCACAGGGGAAAGTATTAGGACGAACAGCTACATTAGTTGAAGAAAGCGACGTAAAGGAATTTAGTGAGCGTTATCAAAAGCGGATTCAGGAAGACCGCCTCACGCAGCGGCAGTATTACAACAAAAAGACAAAAGAAGCGGTTTATCAGCGCTTTTCCTCTCCTTCCCTGCCGGAAGCACGGCTGATGCGTGAAGGATTAGGCGAATGGTACTTTATTGATCCAGCAACGAAAAAGACGTTTTCTTATAATGAAGGAATTTATACACATCGGTTAACATCCAACTATTCAGTTGAGTTTGGAAAAAGAAGCGGTACACCTGGTTATGCCATCTTAAATTTGCCGGCAGCGTATTCCCTCACCTATCAAGCGATGGATCTAATTTACCAGCATGTGAACGCGGCTAATTTATATATTGAGATGATTGAAGACCGCATTTTGTTGCATATGAAGGATATGTTGTTTCATGATGTGCCGGACGAATTAGGCTACTTCTTAAAGCGGCAGCTCGTACACGGGCGAATCAGGTATAGCCCGGAGCATGAAGCGTTAAGCATAGAATCCGATGAAGAATTGCTGTCCGTGTACTTGCCGCGGGAAATCAAGGAATGGCTAAAAAAAGAAGCCGAAGAAAAAGGAACAAGTATGCAGGAAGTCGCCGGGGATATAATTGAGAAAGTTTACAACCATGACACAAAATTCGAATAAAAACCAAGTATGTGCATTGAAAAGATACAGTCGGTTTTGTACTATTACTATACTGGGCCAGTCTAAGCTGATTCCGTAGAATCAGCTTTTTTTCAACAACTCGGAGGTTTCCTTTTATTTATAGCATATTACCATTTTTTAAATAATTGAATTTTGCAGATAGTTTCTTATTCAAAATAATTAGTTTTGGATTTTCTAATATTAATTTGTTTAATAAAAGTTGAATATTTTGTGAATATTCAACTTTCTTCAAATTTACAAAAAAAGCCCCGAATAAGGACTATTCGGGGTACAATTCACGGGAAGAAAATCTTGATGGAAGGGCGAAGTTTTTTCCCGCGTGTTCATTTACAGTTTGAATTGACCAATCACTTCCTCTAGTTCAACGGCCATTTTTGCTAACTCTTGTGCTGCAAACGATACATCTTCCATTGAAGCACTCATCTCTTGAGAAGATGCTGCTACATTTTGTGAATGTTCATTTACATTTAAAGATGTCCTTGTTACATTTTCAATATGATTCACAACTTCCATAATACTATCCTTCATTTTATCCATAGCTAATCCTACTTCTGAAACATTGGCAGATACGCCTAGAACTGAACCTTTGATCTCTTCAAATGCTTGTCCGCTTTCATTTACAAATAATAATCCTTCTTTTGCAGAATTGGACCCTTTATCCACAAGATTCATTGATTCATTTATACCGTTCTTAATATCAATGACTATATCGTTTATTTGCAATGCGGATTGGCTGGATTGCTCAGCAAGCTTCCGGACTTCATCTGCTACTACTGCAAAGCCCTTACCATGTTCTCCTGCTCTTGCAGCTTCGATCGCGGCATTTAACGCCAATAAATTGGTCTGCTCTGAAATCGATTGAATGATAAAGCTGATTTGACTTATTTCGTTGGATTTTTCGCTCAAGTCGCTTATTTTTTCGGCGGAAGAGGTGACATGTTCATCAATTTCACTCATTTGCTTTACGGTTTGATTAACCACATCACTGCCTTTTTTCGCCGTCTCTGCAGATAAAGTAATTGACTTTTTCACATTCAGCATGCTATTTGATACATCATCCATATGATTAGATACTTCGTCAATAATCGCTGCCGTATTTTCCATTGCCGCCTTTTGATCGTCTGTACCTTCAGCTGCATTCTGTATGGATTCAGATATTTGGTTAGCTGCTTCCTGGTTTTGTATAGAACCTGCGGCAAGCTCTTCCGACGTAGCCGATAGCTGTTGCGCTCCGTCAGATATCTTAGTCATTACTCCTTTTAAGCTATGAGCCATGTTGTTGTAGTTTTGGCCCATTTCTCCAATTTCATCATTAGAAGTTATATTAACCTGTTGAGTTAAATCCCCTTTCGCCATGGCTAATGAAAGGTCGCTAATCTTTTTAATGTTACGTGTAATCTGTGTACTCATAAGAAGAGAAACCAAAACAGCTGCGATAACCGCAATTGCCCCAATTAGCAGAAGAGCTTCCCGAATATCGTCTGCCGTTGCAGACAATTCGCTTTGTTCCATTACCGTAATGTACTTCCAGCCTTCATTTTGAGAACTAACTGTATTTATTACATAGTCTTTTCCATCCATGGAAGCTTCAAAGGTTCCATCTTTGCTTAAATCTTTTAATTGGGGAACATTTAACTTTGTAATCGGCTGAAAATTCAATTCGGGGTTTTTCGGATTTGCAAGAATGGTTCCATCACTTTGTGTTAAAATAACGTAGCCATTTTGGCCGATTTTAATGTCTTTAATGACATTGGTCAAACCATCCAAACTTATATCCAGACCCAACACACCTTTTGACTGTCCAGCTTGTTCGATTGTCACTACATTACTGACGATAATTCCTTCTTGTCCTGTAGCTGCATAGGCGCTTGTTAATTTCACTTCTCCTGGTTCTTCCAGCGCTGCTGTATACCAGGGTCTTTCCCTCGGATCAAATCCGGGTGTCGTAGGTCCTTCAGGATATTGCACGTATCCTCCAGCAGATGTTCCCATATAAACATACGCTGCATTTGGATGAGTATCGCCAAATTGAGAAAATACATTAAAGATGGCTTTCTCTGCTTTTCCATTTTGAGAAGGGATCATATCAATTGACTCTCCTTCCGTTTGTTCTACATAAGAAGTAATACTGCTATCTGCATTTTTCACTGCCGTGTTAGATGCCAATAACATCGCGTTTTCTCTAATAGATTCAAAATACATAGAAATAGCGTTGTCAACTTGCTTAATTTCTCTTTCACTGGAACGAATGTAATCTTTTTCAGTAATATCACTGACTTTATTATTAACGAATAAACCGAGAACTACCATTGGGATAAGTGAGAGCAGCAGTGAATAAATTAATAATTTTGCTTTAAAAGAAGACTTCATTTTCTTCATATAATTTAATCCTTTCCTCTAAACAGAAAAAGGCATATCCAATGCCTTTTTCTTGTTTGTTTTTTTATTCTTCTATAATTGGTTTAAAATAAGCGGGCTGTCTGGAAAGAATCAGCATTTCCTGGTTAAACCACGCAGCAGGCTGCAAGGTTTCAAATTCAACAATGAACGCCTCTTCTTTATTGCTTGAAGCAACTGCAGGCTGATCAAGAGCATAGAGAGGATCTAGTGTATATAAGCTGCTTCCGCCTAAGAAATTTTTTTCTGTTCCAATATAATTAGAAACAATGGTGTAAGCTTGCGCCCCAATCGCTACTGAATCCCATGTAACCATTGAACCTTTCGGATAAGGGTTAGCAGAGATCACTTTATTAATTTCCATTTCCCCGCCGTATTGTCCATTCCAGGCAGAGGGAATAGCAATAATGTCTGCACGTTTAACAGCCATAACACCGGAAGCTTCCGGATATTCAGCGTCTTCGCCAATCAAGATTCCAATCTGGCCTAACTCTTCTGTTTCAAATACTGGCAGTGCTTGACCCGGCGTTGCCCATTTTTTTTCTTTTTTGCTTAAATGTGTTTTTTGATACTTTCCAGCGTTTGCTCCGTCCGAAGAAAGAAGGATAGCTGAGTTATATAGATTTTTTCCGTTTATTTCAATAAAACCGTATACGATTGAAACTTGATGCTGTTTTGCAAGGTCTGTAAAAAATTGAGCCGTTTCTCCCTCTGGCGTTTCTGCCATTCGTTTAACGTTTTTCTTCTTTAATCCCTCTACAGGGCCTGTTAAAGATAATTCAGGAAGAACAACTAAATTTAAATGAGGATTTTTATCCTTTGCCTGCTGAATCAACTGCACAATTTTTTGCTTGTTTTTCTCTTTATTGCCTAATACAGGTTCATATTGAAGAGCTGCTGCCGTCACTTTATGAGAGGTTGTATTTTTTGTATAATCCCATGGCGCAACGGTATGCATAAGTTCTTTGTATAATTCAGATCTTCTTCTTTCTAGCGCTTCTTTATTTTCATTATCATACAGTTTCGGATCAATTTTGGCATACGTGATGGTTGATTCATTAACATCTTCATTAGGTGTCATTACAACGGGTGCTTCTGCAAGTTTCTTTCCTTCTGGTGACCAAATTGCACTTCCACCGATCATATGAAAACCATTTTCAGTATTTGAACGGTTAGCACTCACCACATACATTCCATTTTGCTGTGCTCTTGCCGGCAGTGCGGAGATAGCCTGGGCAGAAGAATTCGTTGGGAATGCTAGAATTTCAGCACCTTGAATACCAGCTAATCTGGCCGTCTCAGCATACGCTGAGTCCATACAAATATTAATAGCGATCTTACCAATTTTAGTATCAAAGACTGGAACACCTAAATCTCCCCAGGCAGCCCAGTGTGTTTCCGTTTCCCACATCTGCGTTTTCCGGTATTTCCCTACGAATCCTTCAGGACCGACCAAAGCAGCAGAATTATAATAAACATTGGTTTCTTCCTCGACTTCAGCCATACCGAATACGATATATGCATCGTATTTTTTAGCCAGCTTTTCAAAAGCATTCGTCGTTTTTCCTGGAATTGTATCAACGAATGGTTTAATTGCTTCTCGATTTTCATAATAATAACCGGTTGTCGCCATTTCAGGAGCTACAACCAGTTTAACTCCCTTCTTTAAAGCACTTTCTGTTACTTTCAACAATTCTTCAATGTTTTTATCTCTTTCATTTAAGACTGGATTAAACTGAATCGATGCTGCGGTAAAACTTGCAGAAATTTTTTCTGTTTCCTTTGCTTGTGCCTGGTTACTTTTCTCAGTCCAATAGTAACCGCCAATTGATACGATTGACAGCACTGCTGTAATCATCACAAGCCATTTTTTCAGATGCATATTTCTTTCTCCTTTTCGTGACTGTATTTACTTTCTGCTCGGTTACCTATTGTTAAATTACGGATAACACTAAATCTTATAACAGTATTTATGAGCAGTATTTCATACTAAGCTCTCCTTTTGGGCACAATAAAAAAATGGCTATTTCAATATAAGAAAATAGCCATTTTTTATGGGGGCTATTCGGCAGCCTGGCAATCATAGTTTTCAAGGAAAACGTTAGACCCAATAACTTTGCGTCCTTATCTTTCAATAAGTTTGCCATTGTCGTAATAAATGTGTGTATATTCATATGAAAAAAGAACTATAAGGACACTTTGATTATGATACAAAAGTTTTGCTGTATATACAAGTATTTTTTATAATCAATTGTTATCTATTTTCTCTTGACTGAATAAAAGTGGTTCTTCTAGGGATGCGAAAAGAAAATTTTTATATTAATATTACAATATAATGAAGTAAAGTAAATTTTTAAGATTTTTCTTGGGACTTTATGAATTTTGCGTAAATGACGAACCCGGTTTCTTGTAACTCGTCATTTTCGTATTACAAAGGAATTTACACCTATAGGCTGACACCGGACTACCCCATTGAGTTTGGCAAATGAAGCGGCACATCTGAATACGCTATTTTAAAATTGCCGAAAGAGTATTCCCTTACGTATCAAGCAATGGATCTTATTTACTAGCACGTTAAGGCGGCTAACCTGTATATTGAAATGATTGGGAACCGTCTTATGCTTCATATGAAAGATACAATCCTTCACGGAGTTTCGGTTGAATTAGGGTATTTTTTAAAGCAGCATCTTGTACAAGACCGGGCAAGATACAGCCCCGAGCATGAAGCATTGAGCGTAGAATCCGATGAAGAATCGCTGTCCATGTACCTGCCACGGGAGATCAAGGAATGGCTGAAGAAAGAAAATGAAGCAGCGATAAGATGATGTAAATATTAGAAGAATATAATCGGACTAACGACCGGTTGTTTATGCATTATTTTAACCGCAAAAGAATATATCCAAAAACCTTAAGCCACATCAGCTTTTATTCTGATATGGCCTATGTTTTGTTATTATTTTAATAACAGTGCATAGATGGAATTATTATTTTAATAACAGTGCATAGATGGAATTATTGTTTTAATAATTCATTAGCGAGCGGTTTCTCGTTTCTCAATTCAAGGAATACAACCAGAGTCAGGCCTTCTCTATAGCGGGGACTTGCTGGACTATTTTTTTTAGTAACATTCTTTAAAATTTTATTTTGTTGTTTTTTAAAATTGCCCCAATGCTATGCAAATAAAAAGGAGCGGCTGACAGTGTTTAATCAGCCGCTCCATGTATATTATTTATACTTTATTGCTGTTGTGGCCTCAAAATCAATGTCGGCTGTTCTCCATCATCCAATCTATCTTGATCAAAAATTTCTTGATACGATTCCTGCTCATAAATTTTACTCAACAATTACATTAATAAATATCCCTTGAATAAAAAATCCGCTTTTCTTTACGAAACAGCGGATTTTCAACTTTATAAAAGTACGGGGTCACTTCAGTTTTTTTGTTTAGACAGCTTTTGTGTCACTTTTATTTTCAATTTCCTTCATAATGGTTTCTCCCTCAATGTCTATATTAGGCAGGATTTTATCCAGCCATTTTGGCAGATACCAAGCTGATTTCCCCATTAACGTCATGACGGCAGGTACAATGGTCATTCTCACGACAAATGCATCGAAGAGAACACCAAACGCCAGGGCCATTCCCATTACTTTAATCATGGCATCAGGTGTCATCATAAAGCCTACAAATACAGCCATCATAATTAATCCTGCTGCTGTGACCACCCTGCCGCTGTCCCGCATTCCATCTAAAATCGCTTTGCGGGGATCTCCTGTATGAACATACACTTCACGCATCTTGCTGACCAGGAAGATCTCGTAATCCATTGCCAGTCCAAATAATATTCCGATCAGGATGACCGGCAGGAATGCAAGGATAGGGCCTGAAGCTGGAAAACCAAAGAGGTCAAGCAGGTTTCCATCCTGTACAACAAATACGACAAATCCAAGCGTAGCACCCAGGGAAAGCAGGAAGCCTAATACCGCTTTTAATGGAATCAATAAAGATCTGAATACCAGAACTAAAAGCACGTAGGCAAGCCCCACTACAAGAGAAGCGAAGATTGGCAGGGCATCATTTAACTTTTGGGAAATGTCAATATTCATCGCTGTTGTGCCTGTTACCATTAGTTCTATCTGGTTTTCTTTTTCAGTCTGGCCAGATTTTTCTCTAATGGTCTTTACAAGGTCCTTGGTCTTCGTATCGTCAGGTCCTGTTTCTGGTATGACTGTCATCACATACAATTCTCCAGAAGGTCCAGGGAAGGCAGGAGTTACAGCTTTCACGCCGGATAGCTGGCTTAGCTCTTCATAGATCTCATTTATTGCTTGCGGCGTTTTTTCATTGGCTGCTTCTTCAACTTTTGCTGCCACAACCAAAGAGGCATTAGATCCTTCGCCATATGCTTCAGTCAGTAAATCATACGCTTTTCTTTCCGTTGTTTCGGTTGATTTTGTTGTTCCATCAGAAGGCAATCCAAGATTCATATGGAACATAGGAATTGCAATGACTGCCAGCAGGGCAATCGCAACGATGGAAACAACTAAAGGACGTTTTGTAACAAATTGCCCCCACTTATTAGAGCCTTCTTGCTTCTTACCCATTCCAGTCATCTTTTGCAGGAATTTATTTTCCTTTGATGGCCCAATTTTATGGCCGATCATTCCTAGTATCGCTGGCAAAACGATGATGGATACTAAAACTGCTGTCAGGATGCTGATGGCTGATGATACACCCATCATTGTTAAAAATGGAATTTGCGCAACAGCCAATCCTAAAAGCCCGATGACGACCGTTATTCCTGCAAAAACAACGGCGCCGCCGGCTGTTCCATTTGCGATCGCAACAGATTCCTGAACCGTATACCCTTTGGAAAGCTGTTGTTTAAATCGCGTCATAATAAATAAAGCGTAGTCGATGCCCACTGCCAATCCCAGCATAGCAGCCAAAGAAAGCGAGACGGATTGTATGTCAATAAAATTTGTTCCGATGAAGATTGCGATCATCCCGACGCCTAATCCAATTACGGCCATAATAATAGGCAGTCCCGCTGCTGTAAAAGATGCAAAAGTCATGGCCAGTACAAAGAAGGCGATAACGATCCCTGCAGCCTCAGCAATATGGGCTGTTCCTGGTTCTGAAAATATTAAATTATCCCCTCTTACCTCTGTTTGGATGCCTGCATCTCTTGTTGTTTCTATTTTATCCATAATAGCGTTCGTGGAATCTTCCGTAACCTCTTCTGCTTTGACTTTGAAGGTAACTTCTGCATATCCTACCTTCTTATCTTCACTTATATTCATAAGCTGCATCGGTGTCGCTACGGCAGCGACATCCGGGTCTTTGCTAATTTCATTTAAAGTATCTGAAATCGCTTGTTGTACTTCTGCTGATTCCAACGTTTCATTTTCGGGCGCTTTAAACACTATTTGTGCTTTTGCACCTGTGTTCCCTGCTCCCTCAAACTCTTCACTGATGACTTTGCCTGCCTTATCTGCTTCTGTATTAGGAATGGTCAAGTCTTCATTAAAAGAGGAACCCATATTCATTGCAAGAACTGCCAATGCGATCAGAATTCCCAGTGTACTGAAAACCACTTTTTTGTTGTGTTTTGCTGCCCATTGTCCTAATTGATAAAGATACTTTGCTATTTTAATCTCCTCCTATTTTTGTGTATAATCTCTACTTTCCCTGTGACTTATCTTCAGGGAAAAACAGAACATCAAAAGCGCCCAAATTATCCATGCCTTCTGCATCCATTCTTTCTTTAACAGCCGAAACCAACAATCCCATTCCTTCCTCTACAATCTCCTGTTCGTTTGGTTTTAACATATCTAATACACCTCTTATTGACTTGTTTAAAATATCCGGTATACTCTCGTTTATTTCTTTAACGGTTTCGTCAGTCAGGGTAATCTCCACTGAACGTCTATCTTTAGCGCTAGGAGTTTTCAACAGGATTCCTTTTGCAGTAAGCCGTTCAACAATATCCGAAACGGTACTTTGGGTCATTTTTAAGTTCTGAGAGAGTTGTTTAATACTGATTGTTTTATTAGATAACACTTCAGCTATTACCCTTGCCTGGGGTACAGTAACACCATGCTCCTCAGCTTGTTTCTGAAGGCTTTTCATTGTATAACGATGTAAAAAATCAATGGATTCACGAATAAAATCAGTTCTTTCTGTCATTTCTAATCCTCCTTCGAACATACTTCCTGTACGATATATCGCGTTAGATGTATCGTACGGGATTAATCTTATGCGATGTATATATTGTTTGTCAATGAAAAAAATTTTTTCTAGACTTACTGAACTTATCTTAGTTGTATTCGATTGTGTTACAAAACTGCTGGGTCGGGCAAGAGTTCCTCTGCGATTTTCCTGAATAGTGTATTTTCTTTGCTTTCTTTTGCGTTCATACGTATTATTCTTCCCATATAGTGTCTGATTTTAATTGCTGTAATGTTGTATAGCGCGGATTTCTTGAATGGGCAAAAACGCTCTTTATTTTTTGAATTGGTCATAGAAAGAAATGGCGTGTTCTTTTGGATTAATAGATACGTACAATACTTTAATGGAGGAATAAATTTGGCAAAACAAGAGGTAAAAGACAAGAAAGTCATCATTACTGGGGCAAATAGCGGAATAGGCTATGAGGCTGCTAAAGTTCTGGCAGAACAGGGTGCCCATGTCGTGCTTGCGGTTCGGAATGAGGAAAGAGGAAACGAAGCAGCACAAAATATTGTGAAAGAACATGAGGGGGCAAACATTTCGGTTATGAAATTGGATTTGTCGGATCTTGCCAGCGTGAAAGAATTCGCCGATGCATACAAAGAGGGTTTCGACCAGCTCCACATCCTGATTAACAATGCGGGCGTGATGATTCCTCCCTACCAAAAGACGAAGGACGGGTTCGAATTACAATTTGGTGGAAACCATTTGGGCCACTTTGCCTTAACCGGCCATTTGCTGCCGATGCTGAAAGCGACGCCTTCCGCTCGCCTAGTTACGCTGAGCAGCATTGCGCACAGGGGAGCTTCCATCGACTTTGACAACCTTGACGGCTCGAAAGGCTACAAAGCGATGAAGTTCTATGGGCAAAGCAAGCTTGCGAACCTCTTGTTCGCAAAGGAACTCGACAACAGGCTGAAAAGAGCTGGAATTAACGCAACTAGTGTGGCCTGCCATCCCGGGATTGCTGCGACGAACCTCTTCAAGGTCGGAGGAGAACGCATGCAGCCGTTCTTGAAGCCCCTGCTCCACAAGTTTTTCCAGGCGCCAGAGATGGGAGTCTTGCCCACGCTTTACGCTGCGACCGAAGGGACTTTGAAAGGCGGGGAATACATTGGGCCGGACGGGAGAGGAAACCGTAAAGGGAATCCTACTATCGAAGTGCCTGCAAAAGGAGTCTACGATGAAAAGACGATGAAGAAGCTATGGGATGTATCCGAAAAATTGACGGGGGTCATGTTCGATTTTTCATGAGCCATCGGTGAAGAGCCGTAAAGTCTGGAACCTTGAAGAACCGGTGTGATCCGCCCAGGAAGCTAACGCACGTACAACTTTTGCTTTCGCGATTCTGAAGGTGCATGTTGTTAAAGAGAGCTTATTCTGTGGATAATTTTTGTGTAAAAAACCAGTTCGTAAAAGTGTTCTTTTACGAACTGGTTTAAAAAGTATTCTTGCTGTTAATTTGCAAGAAATATTCCCACTTCCTAAAATTTTTGTTCAGAAAAGAACGAGTTTTGGAACACATGAAGCAAAATAAGCAGCAACTCTGGTTAAGTTAAGAAATAAGAATCTATTGTACGGTACTCCCTTCAAAGACTAGAAAAATCAGGATATACCGTGGCAATTACAGAAGTCTCCTAATTCATCCATCATAAACTTAGAAATGGTGCGCACTCTTTTTGAAAAATTATAGGCAGCGTCTTATGCGCTGTCGGCCGAATTGGAAGGTGTTTAATGCCCGTTAGCCATCCATGCAGCGCAAGCATTGCACCACAGATTATGTAAGGCAACTCGTTCTTACATGAGAGAATAAGAAAAATAACAAAGCAAAAATAAATAAAACTTTTTATAAGTAATAAAAACCCCTCGCAGTTTAACCCGAAGGATTAGCATAAAATACGTCAATAAAATCTACACGGATCTACCTGTTATTTGGGTTGTAGGAAAACCCGGGATATTTCACAACAGGCCATTTTTCCTTGCGTAGAGAATCGAGCAATTCTGGTCCAACATTCAAGTTGCCTTGAACCAGCTCTTTAGGAGTCAGTGCCATCCACTGGTTCAGCGACACATCTGCAAAGCGGCTGCTTTTGAACATCTCTAAATACCATAACGTTTTGGTACCGGTGTTCTGAATATAGTGTCCAGTAGCAAAGGGTACATATCCGACATCGCCTGCTCTATAATCAAATGTACGAGCTGTACCGTTTCCGGTAAATACCGACATTCGCCCTTGTCCGGTAAGGTAATACTGCCACTCGTCGTTATTGGGATGCCAAATGTCCTGGAAGTGTCTGAGAATGAGAATTTCAAGTTAGGAAGCAAGCCTGCATCTGTAATAGGCGGGACGAGTATATTTGGATTTTGAAGATCCCGAATAAAATTACGCGGGCCAGAATCAATTGCGCCAGCTCCATCACTTCGGATAGGTTGTAGCACATTTCCGTCCACCTGATTAATAGTTCGGTTTTCCATCCAAAAGCACCTCGTTTATGGGATTATAAAGGAAAAAACCTTTATCGTAGTATTATGAATTGGGCTTCGAATGTGTGCCTATCGATAAAAAAAGGGTATCCCTTATTGAAGAAACCCTTGCTTTGAGGGACCGAAACTCTCATTTTAGTCATTAAATACAGGGTGTTATCGGATAACTATATACGGTCTCATCATTTCATAATCCTCGTGCTCCAAGATATGACAGTGCCATACATACAACCCAGTGTAGGGACCAAACTTCATGATAATTCGAGTCACCTGGTTTGGATTAGCTCTTACTGTATCCTTCCTTCCTCGTTCTTGTGGTTCGGGAGGCGTCGCCGGACCCATATACTGGATAATTCTCTCCTTGTTATACTTTTCTACATCGAAATCTCTCCGGTCTATTACTTGAAAATCAATTAAATGAAGATGAATCGGGTGTGTATTCGTCGTTAAGTTAATAAGATACCATATTTCGGTTGATCCCAATTTTGGATTTTCTGTTATGGGGGCATCCCACTGTTTATTATCCAATAGCATGAATTCACGGCCGTACTTATCCATATTGTCATTCAATGTGAGGTATCGTATCTTTGAAGCTGACTGTTCTTTTAGTATTGGAAGAGGCATCATAGAGGCTGGAATCACACTCGTATCAACACTTGACAGTGGAAGAGCCACTCTAAACTGCATCACAGTACCTGTATTTTCATCTACCGGATCTCCAGTTGGAAAAGGAGCGGGAGCATCGTTTGTCATAATGATATTCTTTCCCTCAAGATTGGTAAAATCAATGATGACATCCGCTCGTTCTGCAGGTGCCAGCATCATTTCTTTGACTCCTATCGGATGCTGCATTAATCCTCCATCCGTCGCGATTTGATACATAAGCTGGCCCGAATCAAGTCTGATCCTATAGAAACGAGTGTTGGATCCGTTTAGCAGCCTAAATCGATATTTACGTGGTTCCACGTTTAAATAGGGCCATACTTTGCCATTCACCAGGATGGTATCCCCAATAAATTCAGGAATTATCGACGTTTCTAATTCCGGGACTGGTTTTTCTGGCTGCTTTGGGTAATAAAGAGAGCCATCTTTATTAAACGTCCTGTCTTGTATAATAAGAGGGACCTCGTACTTCCCACTTGGTAAATTCAATAAATGTTCCTGATGATCTCTGATAAGATAGAATCCTGCTAATCCTGCATACACATTGAGCCTCGTGATACCAAGGGCGTGGTCATGATACCAGAGGGTACAAGCTTGCATGTTATTATCATATTGATACACTTTTTTTCTAAAATAAGGCCCCACTTGTTTGAATCCCTTTGTAAACCAAGCCTCCGGGTAGCCATCGCTTTCGGATTCAACACTAGCGCCATGTACATGTACCACCGTTCGTACTTCCGGTACATCCATATGGGCACCATGGACCGTATAATCTACCGGCAACAGATGCTTATCTGGAAGGTTGTTGATCCATTTAGTAAACACTTTTTCTCCGCTCTCTACTTCAATTGTAGGTCCTGGATAACTGCCCTCATAGCCCCATAGCGTTGTGTCATTTAACTCACTATGGAGGGACTGCTTACATTCCGTCATCTTCACTTCGTAATAAGTCTGGAACTGATCTTTCCATCGAGCTTTTAAAACAGGGAGAATGGGAAGTTCATCTACGAATTTCGAGAGATTCATGCTGGATGGATTTGTCTTGCTGTCCCCACATTGTTTTTCAGGGGTACATTTACATTGCTCTCCACATTTACAATTTGGACTATGGCAGTACGGGTTTGGACAGGGTTTGGAGAAGACCTCAACGTTTTGAGAAGTGCCATCATTAAAAATCATTAAGAGCCCCCTTCTCCTGCTTTGACGTACGATAATCACTCGGGTCGAATCCCCTCTGGTTATTAGACATGCGAATAAGGAGAGGGGAATTTTTCTAAGTCAACTGACTACACAGCCTACAATATTGAAGAAAAAACAAAGCTTTAATGAGGTTCCGATTTGTAGAACAGCTGGTTTTTTCTTCTTCTGAACTGTTGGCGGCAGTTCAGAGATTAACTTCCATGTCAATCTTATTCCTAACTAAGCGTTTTATACAGGGAAGATTCAGTAGCAGGATAAGAAGTCGTTTTTATCTTTCTTCTTCATGCTTTTTTTGATCGATACTGTTTTTCTTTTATTGAAGCTGGTTTTTGTCTTTTACATCCTTGCCCGTCCTGTTACTCTATGGAATGGTTATTATGATTATGGATCTGCACGGTTTTTTCTGTTTTATTACTGGCTGCTTTAACATTGTCAAATAAAGCGGCGCCGCCAATAATGCAGATTGATAAAGTCGTCAGCAAAGCAAAAGGCAGCCGGCGTGCACTGAACAGCCCTTCTTTTTGCGCAGGAACTTCCCGGCGAATCATCGTGATAATGACGGTTGCTATAAAAAAATAAAAAGGTCCATAGCGGCTATCATGATCATCATTTGAGTGATTGGAATCATTTCACCAAGCATTGCCCCCATCAACCCTGCCATCAGCGCTTCCATGATCGCCATCAAACCGAATGGACGCCCAATCACATATCCGAAAATGCCGCTGATTACAATCGATAAGATGGTAGAAACGGCCAGCTGCCCCTGCATGGAAAAGGCAAGAAGCAGCCCAATAAAAGGGTAGCGGTCGCCATGCTAAACGCCATGACAATACATTTCCCGGACACTGCACTTACTTGCTGCTTTACCGGATAAAGACTGAGGGCAAAAAAATGGTGCTTGTGCTGAATGCAAGTATTGAAGCAGCACGCGCAGGGGAGGATTTGCTGTAGTAGCCAGTGAAGTGAGGAAACTTGCTGAACAATCCAACGAGGCAACCAAACAAATACAGAGGATGATATCGGATATTGAAATCGAAACAGAAAAAACCGTAACCGCGGTATCTGGTACTATTAACCATTCCTAGCAATTAAACAATGCTGGGAATGAAACAGAAAAAGAGTTTATGAATATATCTGAGGCGATTACGGAAACGACAAAAGCCATCTCGATTTTGAATAAAGAAATGATGCATATCACTGAGCAAAACGAAGTGATTACGGATGCTGTTCAAAATGCGTCCTATATCTCACAGCAGACAGCTGCATCCGTTGAGGAAATAACAGAAACTAGATGAGCAGCAGCATTACATCAAAGAATCACTCAATAAGCGGGATCAGTTATTGCTTGAATCGCTGAAAGCATCGCAGGAAGCCGGGAAAGCTGAAATTAAGAAGAAACGGTTTTTTCACTGGCTTGGGAGCGATAAGCCGTAAAATTTCCCGCGACACAGTTCGCGTTCAAAATATGCTTTGCACACAGGATCTAAACCTGTTTGAATATCTGTTGGAAAGAAGCCGCACAGGTCTGAGATCAGGCTTCTGACAATCCGTATCAGGGAATTCTATTAACGGATAAAATAGACGGTGCATTATTTCATCTCATGTGCCAGGTAGTAATCCCTCATTAAGATCTGCCCTTTGGAATAGGTCTTTTCACGAGGCCCGGCTTTATCAGAAAGCACACTGTAGTCGATTCCCCAGGCATGATAGTACATCTAAAGTGACCCTTTAAAAAGCAGCCAATAAAACATAGCTGCTTTTTCTTTGCCTTCGCTGATTTTCTTCAAATAAAATAAATGTAACTTTTTCTCTAGATAGCACTGATAATATTGCAGTTCCTCCAAGATTATCGACCTAACCAGCCACCGTCTATAGTTAATAAATGACCATGAACATAATTGGCTGCATCTGAAGCTAAAAATACTACAGCTCCCTTAAAATCATCCGAGCTTCCCCAGCGCCCCGCGGGAATTCGTTCGAGTATCTGCCGGTTTCTTGCATCATCGTTGATAAGAGCTTCATTCATATCCGTTGCTATATAACCTGGAACAATAGCATTTACATTCACATTGTATTGTGCCCATTCATTAGACAAGGCTTTTGTCAGCTGTGCTACCCCACCTTTGGCTGCCGCATAAGCAGGGACGGTTAATCCCCCTTGAAAAGACAGAAGAGAAGCCATATTAATGATTTTCCCTTTTCCTTGTGGAACCATATAGCGCCCTGCCTGCTGACATAAAAGCCAAACGGTCTTTAAATTTACATTGATGACATCATCCCAGTCTGACTCTTCAAAATCGACTGAAGGGGAGCGGCGCTGAATACCAGCATTGTTCACTAAAATATCAATCTTTCCAAAGTGAGCCACGACCCTGGGAACGGCTTCTTTTACTTGATTCACATTTTCTAAATCACAGGGAATAACCACACATTTCCTTCCTAATTTTTCAATTTCGTTCTTTACATCCTCTTGTTCAACCGAACGCTGAAGAAGGGCAATGTCTGCACCCGCTTCTGCTAAAGCCAAAGCCATAGAACGTCCAATTCCCCTGGTAGCCCCTGTCACTGCTGCCACTTTCCCCTCTAATCCAAATAAGTTAACGACCATACCTGCACCTCTTTCGATTAGTTAGGCTGAAATAAAATCTTTAAAGACACATCTGGGTTTTCCATTAATTCAAACCCCTTCTCAATTTCTTCAAGCGGCAATTCATGAGAAATAAATGGTGCAACATCAACCATTCCTGTTGCCATTAAGCGGACTGCTTTTTCAAAATCCCCCCGACTGTAGCATCTCGTCGTCGTTAATGATATTTCCCGGAAGTGCATGGCTGCCAGATTAACCGTCGGTGTCTGCTTGTATACGCTTACAACAACAATCTGTCCTTGTATTTTGCTTATTTCAATCATCTGATTTGCTGTTATCTGTGTTCCCGCTACTTCAAAAACAACATCAGCTCCGATTCCATTTGTCCGTTGTCTTATTTCTTCAGTCACATTCGCTTCCTTTGCATTAATCGCGATAAGCCCAAGCTCTTTTGCTTTATTCAATCGGTAAGAACTAATGTCTGACACCATAATTTGATCTGCTCCAGCTCGCTTCGCCATTAATCCAATCAATAAGCCAATAGGCCCTCCCCCTAAAATGGCTACGTTATCGCCTACTTTCAAAGTAGAACGGCGCACAGCATGAACGGCAACCGCAACCGGTTCTGCAAGTGCCGCATGGGCGTCCGACAACCCCTCTGGGATTCGGTGAAGACGGTCTATCGGCACTGTCGTATATTCTGCAAACCCGCCATGCTTATCAATCCCAATCAACTTCAAATTCTTACAAACATGGGATTGACCCGCAAGACATGCTTCACATTTCCCACAGCTCAGTGTTGGTTCTATCACAACCCGGTCCCCCGCAGAAAATTCCGATTCCCCATTAATGTCTTCAATCACCCCACTGAATTCATGGCCCATTGCCAGAGGAGCTTTTGCTCTTGGGTGCTTTCCAAAATAAATCATCATGTCTGTGCCGCATATGCCCGCAAAACTTACTTTGACGAGTGCTTCCCCGTTCTTTGTTACAGGCTTTTTCAGCTCACCTATTGCTGCATTTTTTTCTGATAGAAATAAACCTGCTTTCATCATTGTCATTTGTGTAAGCCCCCTCAATATAATGTTGTATATTCATCGCGAAGCTTGATAAATACAGATAAAAGAGACTGCCTGAACATTCCCAACAATCTGAGCTTTCTTTTAAGGAGCAGCGTACTTGTTTCCCCAATACACACCTATGAGTTTGGAACGCCACAATTTTTTCGTTTTTCCTGCTGTTGTTGCTACTGCAATCACATGTTCCGGCTCCAAGGAATGTTTTATCCCTAGTATGAACCCAAATGTGAGTATCGACATAACACTCATTTTTCTTTCCCCTCCCCGAGACACTTCCATACCTCTTCATAGACCCGTTTAAGAGGGATATTATTCTGCACGGCAATGTTCCGGCAGTCCTCAAATTCAGGTGCCTGCTGCACGTGTTCGCCGCCATGTATCCCGTTCTTTACTGTTACCTCTCCCCATGGTGTAAGCACTTTGGAAAAAGAACGTTCAAGCCGGTGCACTGTAAGCGGATAGTAACGGATACCGAGCGTCGTTGTTTCAGCAAACAAAATCTTTTTCATGTGGGGAATCCTCTGATGTGAACAGAGAAGCTGCAACAGTACACCCGGACGATTTTTTTTCATAAAGATCGGCGTGTAATATACATCATTTGCTCCTGATTCAAACAGCAGATCCATTACATAGCCAAGCCATTCACCGGAAATATCATCAAGGTTCACTTCCATTTTGACCATCTGGTCATCAAGATGCTCGTGATCCGGTGGACGATTCATTGCGTCTCTCCTATGATAATGCGAAGGACGTTCGGGTGATCTTTAAATGTTTTCGTTCCTGCACCATATCCAATTGATTCGACAGTCATAGCTGGGAGCGGACAAAATGTTTCTGCTAAAACTGTAGCGATAGCCGCACCAGTCGGCGTTGCCAGTTCCGAACGAATATCGCTTGCGGCAATTGGCACCCCTTTTAAGATTTCCAGTGTGGCAGGTGCCGGAACCGGATAAATGCCATGATCAATACGAATACGTCCGGACCCCGTTGTAATGGCTGATGACTGAATCGATTTGACACCGAGTTGATCGATTAAAATCGCTGCACCAATAATATCTATAATTGAATCTACCGCGCCAACTTCGTGAAAGTGAACTTTTTCAAGGGGAAGACCGTGAATGTGCCCTTCTGCTTCACCGATCTTTTTAAAAATAGCGAGCGACATGTTCTTAACCGATTCATTAAAGTTTGCCGCGTTGATCATCTCGACAATTTGCTTATATGCACGGTGATGATGATGATGATCATGGCTATGTTCGTGTTGATGTTCATGGCTGTGATTGTGTTCATGACTATGTTCATGTTGATGTTCATGGCTGTGGCTGTGTTCATGACTATGTTCATGTTGATGTTCATGGCTGTGATTGTATTCATGACTATGTTCATGTTGATGTTCATGACTGTGGCCGTGTTCATGAAGATGCTCTGATTTTCCGGAAAGAATGACATCAAATTTTGTTCCGGTAATGCCGTTTTTGACGACTTTCTCCCAGGAAAGAGTATATTCTTCTTCTATGTTCAGCCTTCTTAACTCTTCTTCCATCTGAACAGGATCGGCACCTGCATCAATAAGCGCACCGATTACCATGTCACCGCTTATGCCGGAAAAGCAGTCAAAATATAATGTCCTCATTAATGATCTCCTCTTTATGTACAAGTTTGTATATGAGCGCTGCGTTGTAAGCAGCACCAAATCCATTATCGATGTTAACGACGCTTACACCTGATGCACATGAATTGAGCATCGATAAAAGTGCCGATAATCCATTAAAATTTGCGCCATACCCGACACTTGTCGGCACAGCAATAATTGGATTCATGACAAGTCCCCCGAGCACACTCGGAAGTGCTCCTTCCATTCCCGCGACGCAAACCGAAACCGTTGCACTTCGTATTTCGTCTATATTATCAAGGAGGCGGTGCAGCCCAGCCACACCAACATCGTAAATACGCCGGACTGGAATCCCTAAAGTTTCAGCCGTCACAGCTGCTTCTTCAGCAACCGGCAAGTCCGATGTCCCGGCGCAGACAATCGCGATGTATGAGCCATCCGTCTTCGGCTTTTCTTTCACCCATGCGAGTGTCCGGGCGATCTCGTTATAATCAAAATCCGGACATTCTTCTTGTACAAATACCGCTTTTTCCCGAGAAATACGCGTAACGAGTACAGAATCATTCCTTGCCCGCAGCGATTGAACAATCGCTAAAATTTGGTCAGCTGTTTTCCCTTCTCCAAACACAATCTCGGGAAAGCCTTGTCTATTTTTACGGTGATGGTCAATTTTTGCGAATCCTAAATTTTCATAGGATGCAAGTTTTTCTTTTGCTTCTGCTGCTGTCAATGTACCATTTTGTACCTGCTCTAGAATATCGTCAATCATACCAATTCTTCCTTTTTAAGCGCTTTATTCATACTCCCGCTTGTATAGCCTGCGAGATCTAAAGACACATATTTATAACCAAATTGCTTCAGCCTTTTCGTAATCGCCACATGATATTCAAGAACGCGCGGCATATCAGCAGGTTCTACTTCAATGCGGGCAGTATCCTCATGTGTCCGAACACGGACCTGGCGAATATCTAATGATTTTAAATAAGCTTCTGACTTATCTACTTTCGTCAATTTTTCCTTTGTAATGATTTCGCCATATGCGATGCGTGATGACAGACAGGCAAATGAAGGTTTATCCCAGGTTGGCAAACCAGCTTCTTTAGACAAAACACGTATTTCTTCTTTAAATAAATCGGCTTCTTGAAGAGGACCCCGGATACCTTTTTCTTTTGCTGCTTTCATTCCAGGACGAAATTCATTCGCATCATCAGCAATAACCCCATAAATAATATTATTAAATTTATAATCATCAAGAATAGGAAGCAAGTGGTCGAATAAACTGCTTTTACAAAAGTAACAGCGATTTTGATCATTTTCTGTATAGCCCGGAATGGCTAACTCTGACGTTTCAATGACTCGATGGCTGGCACCGATCCATTTTGCGAGCATAAGGGCTTCTTCCAGCTCACTTGTAGGATAGGTTTCCGAATCCGCTGTAATGGCTAACACATTATCGTATCCCAATGTATCAATAGCTGCTTTAAGCAAAAATGTGCTGTCTACCCCTCCTGAAAATGCGACAACAACCGTCTCCATCTCCTGAAGAATATCCTGAAGTTTTTTATATTTTTCTTGTATCATGCTTATTCTCCTTTCTCTTTAAAGCGCTTTCTCGATTTTATCATACGGTACCAAAAACAGGAATACCTTTAAGGGCCGGTTGAAGATTTGAACAGCAGGCTGTGCCACATTTGTTTATGGTTTCAATGGGCAATACAGTGAGAAATGATATTTATTACTCCGAAATCGTTTTTGCATACAGTATTAGGTGAACGCTAAAGTGGAAATGACCTGTTTCTTCGATTCATCCATGGTAGTTGCTTTTATTTCTTTTTAAAAAAAAGCCGCGCACATTAGCGGCGGCTTTTATTAACTATTTTGCACGATGGCCGAGAATTTTTTTGCAGTTTCTGTCAACTCGGCGTAGTCTTCATCTGAAATTAATTTCGCTGGATTGATTAAAGAACCGCCGAGTCCTGCCGCAACGGCACCTGCCTTTAAAAAGGAAGCGAGGTTGCCAAGATTGACACCGCCTGTCGGCATAAGAGGGATGTGCGGCAGCGGGCCTTTAAGATTTTTAAAGTAGCCAACCCCAAGTACATCTGCCGGGAATACTTTAATAATGTCTGCTCCATGCTCGTAAGCAGTCAAAATTTCCGTTGGTGTAAGCGCACCGGGGATGCTGATAGTGCCATACCGCTTCGTCATTTTAATGGTTTCGACATTGACCGTTGGCGAAAAGATAAATTCCGCTCCAGCCATAATGGTCGCACGGGCCGTTTCCGGATCTAATACTGTACCGGCACCCGCAATGATATCATCGCCGAACTCTTCTTTTACTTTTTCAATTAAATCGCACACTTTTGGTGTTTCTACTGTAATCTCAAGTGTACGGATGCCGCCTTCTTTCAGGGCTCGAGCGATCGGTACAATTTGATCAGGGCGTGCACCGCGAATAACGGCGACCAGCTTTCCTTGTTTTAGCTCTTCTAGTTTATTCACTCTTTTTTCCACCTTTCTATCTATCTATCTATCTATCTCGTCACATCATCCGCGCCGCCGCTCATAAACAAAGCGAGGTCGGCGCGGACCGGCAAACCCTCTGCATCGCCATTCACCATCGTTACCATGGCTCCCATGGCATTTCCGCGCCTTGCTGCTTCTTCTAGCGGCAGTCCATCAAGAAGACCGGAAAGCACACCGGCTGCAAAAGCATCACCGGCACCGATTGGATCAACGACACGCTCCACAAAAAAGCCAGGTACGCGTGTTTTCGGCACAGACGGAGCGGAAATGAGTGATCCTTCTTTACCCAATTTCATTATGACCGTTTCAACACCGAGTTCATGAAAATGATCGACAAACTGCTCCGGTGTGTGTGAACCGAATAAAAATTCGGCTTCAGCCACTCCAGGCAGGACAATATCACTTTCCGATGCGTACTTTGTAATGAAGTGGCGTGCTTCAGCTTCATCGGTCCATATTTTCAAGCGAATATTTGGATCGAAAACGATTTTTGTCCCGTTTTCTTTTGCGATGCGGATCGCTTTTTCCAAAATTAAACGGCACGATTCGCCGAGTGCTGGCGTAATACCGGTAATGTGAAGGTACTTGGCGTCTTGAATTGCCGCTTCCGGCAGTAATTCAGCTGTCATTTTGCTGGCCGCCGAATCTTTCCGGTAATAATAGACACGCGTATCATTCAGCCGCCTGAATTCTTTGAAAAAGACTCCGGTCGGCGCATCAGCGTCGCGTGTCACGTATGATACATCAACACCTTCACCGCGAATAAACGATTGCATCGCATCGCCAAATTCATCCTCGCCGAGACGGCTGATCCAGCGCGACCTGTGACCGAGACGGCTTAACCCGATCGCGACATTGGATTCCGCACCGCCGAATTTCATAGAAAAAGAGTTGGCGTGGCGAAGCGGACCTTCTTCATTCGGCGTAAATAATGTCATCGTTTCTCCGATTGTTACAACATCCATGTCCATCATCTTCTTTCTCTTTTCGTCAGCTTTTAACATGATTGGAAAGCGTGCCGATCTTTTCAATCGTGACGTTCATCCGGTCACCGTTTTTCAGCCATACTTTCGGATTTCGTCCCATTCCAACGCCAGGCGGTGTACCTGTTGCAATCAAATCACCTGGCTTTAGTGTCATAGATTGTGATAAAAAAGAAATAATTTTTGGGACGGTGAAAATTAAGTTATTCGTATTGGAGTCTTGCATCATTTCTCCGTTTAATTCTAGTGAAATCGCGAGCTCATGCGGATCACCCACTTCATCATGTGTAACAACAAAAGGCCCTGTCGGCGCAAATGTGTCAGCCGTCTTGCCGCGTGACCATTGTCCATCTTTAAATTGCAAATCACGTGCACTAATGTCATTTAAAATTGTATAGCCAAACACATAGTTATTTGCCTCTTCTTCTGTCACACGTTTCGCTTCTTTTCCAATGACAATCGCAAGCTCTGCTTCAAAGTCAACTTCGTTTGAATTGGCCGGAATCTCAACAGCCTCATTATGGCCGACAATCGCATTCGCATATTTTGAAAAAATGACCGGTGAAGCCGGCGGCTCCATTCCGGTTTCTTTGCAATGGTCAATGTAATTCAGTCCAACACAAATAATTTTTTCCGGCTGGGGAATCGGCGCTTGGATCTTCACATTTGAAAGAGAAAATACAGCATTTACTTTGTCACGCTGCTCCATCAATTGCTCTGCGCGTGGCCGCAGTTCATCGCTTCGTTCGATAAATGTTTTGATACAGGCAGGAAATTCATCTGCACTTAGTGCCGTTAAGCTAATGATTTGATCGTCCTGCACAACGCCAATATGTTGGTCGTTTTGAACAGAAAATGCCGCTATTTTCATAAAGGTTTTGTTCCTTTCTTATGTCAACGCGTACGGTGTTTTTTCACCGCTTAGGACGTGAACGATATTTTTCGCTGCTTTTTGGCGAAGCTCAATCATTGCTTCCTCTGAATACCATGCGCTGTGCGGTGTAATGATCACGTTATCCATTTTAAGAAGCGGGCTATCGATGCTGACCGGCTCATCTTCTGTCACATCAAGTGCGGCACCGGCAATGATTCCTTTTTCAAGTGCATCAGCAAGTGCTTTTTCATCGATAATCGGTCCACGCGCCGTGTTAATGATGACTGCGTTTCTCTTCATTTGATTAAGGCGCTCTTCGTTAATCAAATGGAATGTGTCATCAATAAGCGGTACGTGTACTGACAAAAAGTCGGATTCGCGAATTATTTCGTCCAGTTCCATTTTCTGAACACCAACGGCAGCCATGTCTTCTGCCGATACAAATGGATCGTAGGCAGCAGTTTTAAAGCCAAGCGGTTTCACTTTTTCAATAAAACGGCGCGGAATGCGTCCAAAGCCAAGAACACCGACTGTTTGCTCGTTAAAGCGATGAATCGGTACACACGCTTTAAAGTCCCAGTTGCCTTTTTTTACTTCATTGTTTAACAGTGTTACTTTACGTGCCCATGAAAGCAAAAGAGCCAATGCATGATTCGATACTTCTTCCATGCCATAGTCTGGTACGTTTGCAACGGTGATGCCTTTTTCTTTTGCTGCATCTAAGTCAATCGTGTTAACGCCGACCCCGTAACGGGAAATGATTTTTGTGTTTTCCAGTGATTCAATTACACGGCGTGACACCGGCGCATACTGGTTTAAGATCGCATCAACATGTTTTGCCTGTTCAATCACTTCTTCTTCTGTTTTGCATTGTGCTTTAATGAATTCAATGTCCAGCCCGCTTTCTTGAAAAACCTCTTCTTCATATTGCAAATGCTCAAATTCATAATCAGTTAATAATACTTTAAAGGCCATTTGGCTCCACTCCTTAAATGTTGTAATAAATTCCTGAAACGAACAGGGGACCCCCTCGCGTTTCAGGTGGAAATCATTTATTTCTTTGCTTCTTTTTGGACTTTCGCAATACCGAGTCCTTCTGCACCGAGTTTCGATGTTTTTGCTTCTGGATAGTAGCGTTCAATCATTTGAATGCCAATCGAAGCACGGCGTACACGTTCTTGAGCGAGTGAAATGTTTGTGCTTTCCCACTGTTTCCCGGAAGGGTATACATCAGGGTGATTACGAAGCCCGAATTTGATGTAAACTGGCGCCAATACGCGGATAATTTCTGGTATTTCATAATAGCGGAGAAAGCCGCCGAATGTGTCCGGCACTTCTACGTACAAATCAATCGGAATATCGATTGCCTGACGGATCGCCGCCAGTTTAGACAGCGTTAGTGCAGGTGGCACGTTGTATGTATCCGCACCAATGTCTTCCATCAATTTAACAGATACTGGATTAGCTGAACCCATTTGAACCGATACTTTCACAACAAAGTCTTCCGGCAGCTGTCCGTGTTTTTTCATTTCTTTCGTTAGAAGAAGAAGTCCTTCATCGCCAACTAACGCACCGCGAAGACCAAGTGCTGCTCCTCTTTTTAAGTCTTCCATTGCGTACACAAGCTGGTCGGCACCTTCATGGCGAATCCCCTGTGATTTACCACCAGGTGTAAGCGGTCCTGCACTGACATCCCATGTACCGCGCGGGCCAACAAACAAGCTAAGCTCCATGCCACGTGCTGCTGTCATTTCGCACATTTCTTTAATTTCTTCATCCGTTTGAAGCATGATGCCGCTTCCTTGAGATATACGGTGAATCGTCAAGCCGAGGCGGTCAATTTCTTTCAATGTTTCTTTTAGTGCAACCGGACCTTCTACACTGGGAAGTTCAATACGGTACTGTGCGCCGTCAGGAAATGTTTTTGTTGATGTTGGCAATTCTTGAAAATCGGTAGATGGGTAGCCTAATTGTTCGAGCAAGTCGCGCGATTCTTTCATAGTTGGATACCTTCTTTCATTTCAATATTTTTTAAAAGTGCTGCTACATTGTCACGCAAATCAGCCGGATATACATCGCACGGAGCACGGTGCCCAGCTGGCACGTTAAACCAGCGCTGGTGAACGGCTTCTTTCATTGCTGTGAAAAATGTTGGTCCGAATGTGTACACATCCATTAGCTTTGAAATCACTTGATGATTTTTCTGTGCTTCAGCCAGATCCCCTTTTTGATACGATTCATATAAATTAACCGATATTTCCGGCGCGAAGACAGCGCTTCCGTTAATGCTTCCCGCTGCGCCGATCATTTGAGCTGGAAGCAGATGTTCATCAAACGCAGAGAAGACGCGGAAGTCACTGCGCACTTTTGTCACTTCCGTCAGAACTTGACGAAGATGGCCAAAATCACTGACTGTTTCTTTAATACCGGCAATGTTTGGATGCGCTTCGACTAATTTTTTGATCAGCTCGACCGGCAAATTTTGTCCTGTTAAGAGCGGAATGTTATAAATGAACACATGCAGCTTTGTTTGATTCGCGACGATCGAATAAAAACGGTATAGCTGCTCGTCTGATAGCTTCCAGTAATACGGGCTGACGACAAGAACACCGTCTGCTCCATGCTCTTCTGCATAAGACGTCAGTTCAAGTACTTCTTTTAACGCGGTATGCCCGACACCGACCATGACCGGTATACGACGGTTAATATGCTTGATCATTTCCCTCACGTACAGCTTGTGTTCTTCTATTGTGAGTGACGAGAACTCCCCTGAACTTCCCATTAATAGAATACCGTTAATATTCCGTGAAATTAATTGATCAATATAGCGTCTGTTCAGTGCTAAATCTAAATTTCCAGCTTCATCAAACAATGTGACAACCGGTGGAATAATACCATGAAAGTTCATTGTTCTCTCCCCCTCTTATTACCATTCGGCGATACCGCCATCTTCATGCCGCCAAATCGGGTTTTTCCAGTCATGTCCGATTTCTGCTGCCTGCTTCACTTTTTCTTCATCAATTTCTACCCCAAGACCCGGTTTATCCGGAATTTTCACATAACCATTTTCATAGTTAAATAGTTCTGGGTTTTTCATATAGTCGAGAATATCCATGCCTTCGTTGTAATGAATACCCAAGCTTTGCTCTTGAATAATGAAGTTTGGCGTTGTTGCGTCCAGGTGAATCGATGAAGCAAGAGTCATCGGACCGAGCGGGCAGTGCGGCGCAATGGCTACATCATATGCTTCTGCCATCGCGGCAATTTTTTTCCCTTCTAAAATACCGCCTGCATGAGACAGATCCGGCTGAATAATATCGACATAGCCGTCTTGAAGGAGCTGCTTAAAGCCCCAGCGTGTATACATTCTTTCACCCGTCGCAATCGGACAAGTCGTGTGCCAGGCAATCTCACGAAGTGCTTCATTGTTTTCCGGCAGAACCGGCTCTTCAATGAACATTGGGCGGTATGGTTCGAGTTCTTTCACAATCGCTTTCGCCATCGTTTTATGAATGCGCCCGTGAAAATCAACGCCAATGCCAAAGTCTTTGCCAACCGCTTCACGAATTGACGCGACACGTTCAATGACCGCTTCTACTTTCGAAAAGCTGTCTATGTAGTTCATTTCCTCAGATGCGTTCATTTTGACAGCAAGGAAGCCTTGGTCTTGCTTTTCTTTTGCTGCAACGGCGACATCAACCGGACGATCGCCGCCTATCCAGGAATACACTTTAATTTTTTGGCGTGCCTTGCCGCCAAGCATTTGGTATACAGGAATATTATAATATTTTCCTTTAATGTCCCATAATGCCTGCTCAATTCCTGAAATGGCACTCATTAAAATTGGACCGCCCCGGTAAAAACCACCCCGGTACAGCGTTTGCCAGATGTCTTCAATGTCGTTCGGATCACGGCCGATTAAGTAATCAGCCAATTCGTTTACTGCTGCTTTCACCGTTTCAGCACGGCCTTCAACGACAGGCTCTCCCCAGCCAGAAATGCCTTCATCTGTATCGATTTTTAAAAACAGCCAGCGCGGCGGAACTTTAAACAGCGAAACTTTTGTAATTTTCATACAGCACCCCGCAATTTTTTTAGTGGAAGGAGGTTTCCGAACCAGGAAACCTCTTCTTCATTTTGTGATTATGAACCTTTAATGAAGACCGTTTTGATGGCTGTGAAAAACTCTTTCGCTGCTTCTCCCTGCTCGCGTGAACCGGAGCTGGATGCTTTCATGCCGCCAAACGGTGCCTGCAGTTCAACGCCGGCGCTCTCTGCATTGATCCGGACAAGCCCTACTTCGATTTCATCGATAAATTCAAGAATCGAATTAATGTTGGACGTAAAAATTGATGCGCTCAATCCGTATTTTGTATTGTTCGCCACATCAATTGCTTCTTCGAGATCCGCTGCTTTAATAAGTGCGATGACCGGGCCAAAAATTTCTTCCTGTGCAATGGCCATGTCCGCCGTCACGTCTTCGAAAATCGCTGGTGTGACGAAAAAGCCTTTATCGTACACGCCGCCTGTTAACACCTCACCGCCGTGTGCGAGTTTTGCGCCTTCCTGCTTTCCTTTTTCAATGTATTCTGTTACGGTATTGAACTGGCTTTCGCTTGCACAAGGCCCCATCCAAATGCCTTCTTCCAGCCCGTTTCCTACTGTAATTTTTCCAGCTTCTTCAACAAGCTTTTGTTTAAATTCTTCATAGACCGCTGATTCAACGACAACGCGGCTTGATGCGGTACACTTTTGACCGGAAGAACGGAATCCGCCGCTGATAACGGCTTCTACCGCTTGGTCAATATTCGCATCTTTCGTGACGATAACCGGATTCTTCCCGCCCATTTCAAGCTGATATTTAATGCCGCGTGCCGAAGCCGATTTCGCTACGCCCTGACCGACATTTTCAGAGCCGGTAAAGGTAATGGCATTCAAAAGTGGATGGTCAATAAGTCCTTGGCCAATTACGGAGCCGGAACCCGTGATGAAGTTCACAACACCTGCCGGGAAACCGGCTTTTGCAAGACATTCCATTACCTTCGCCGCTGTAACAGCGCCTTCAGTAGCAGGTTTCCAAACAATTGTATTGCCGTATACGAGTGCCGGAGCCATTTTCCAAATTGGAATCGCGACCGGGAAGTTCCACGGTGTGATCACACCGACAACACCAAGGGGCGTCCGTTTCGTAAGCATTAGGGCATCTTTATCTGATGACGGAATAACATCGCCCTCTTTCCGCATGCCTTCGCCTGCATAGTAACGAAGAATGGCGATACCACGCGCCGTTTCACCTTTAGCCTCTGGAAGCGTTTTCCCCATTTCGCGCGTCATTGTTTCCGCAATTTCATTAAGGTTTTCTTCTAAAATATTTGCCGCCTTGAAAAGGATTTGACCACGTGCTGACTGACCGAGTCTGCGCCATTCTTTTTTTACATTGTGCGCCGCTTCCACTGCTTTGTTCAAATCGTCTTCGGTTGAGCTTTGCACGTAGCCAACCGGTTCTCTATCCGCCGGACTAATACTTGTAATCGTTTTATCAGATGAAGCATCTATCCATTCATTGTTAATAAAGTTTTTATATGTTTTCGTTGCAAATGTAGTTGTCATAATTAGTTGTAGCTCCTTTTTAATTAAAATGTTGGCCCAATTCTCCAGATTCCAAAATCATGCTGCTTTAAAATTTCTGCTTTTGTGAGTTTGCCGTTTGAAACGTGTTGGATTTCATTCATGATACGCCAGCCGACGTCATTAACGGTTTCTATTCCATCGACAATCGTACCTGCATCTAAATCCATGTTTTCACTCATCCGCTCAAACATTGGCGTATTCGTTGAAATTTTAATGACAGGGACAATCGGTGACCCCGTCGGCGTGCCGCGTCCACTTGTAAAGAGAACAACTTGAGCACCGCCTGCGACCATGCCCGTCAATTGCTCAATGTCGTGTCCCGGCGTATCCATCCACACGAGCCCTTTTTTCGTCGGCACCTGTGCATAATCAATGACTTCTTCCAATCGGGTTGTACCTGATTTTGTCGAGGCTCCGAGTGATTTTTCTTCGAGCGAGCTGAGCCCGCCTTCAATGTTTCCGGGACTCGGATTGCCGGTGCGGATATCGACACCCATTTGAATCGAGCGGTTTTCCATCGCTTTAATAACCGCATAAGCTTTTTTCGCAACCTGGTCGTTTGCTGCACGATTGGCGAGCAAGTGTTCCGCACCGATAAGTTCAGTCGTTTCTGCTAAAATAGCGGTTCCGCCCTGCTGGACAATCATATCGCTCGTTCGTCCGACTGCCGGGTTCGCTGATAAGCCGGAACACGCATCCGATCCACCACATTCTGTGCCGACGATCAGCTCACTAAAGTCACATAATTCGCGCTGCACCATCGAGGCATCCTGTACCATTTTGACTGCAATTTTCGCTACTTCCGCTATGGTTTGAAGCGTACCGCCATGATCTTGAATCGATACCGTTTCGACCGGTTTGCCGCATTTGGCAATCTCATCTCCAATACGGTGCGCCTGATGCGTCTCACAGCCAAGACCGAGAACAATGACACCGTATACATTTGGATTCATGCCCATTCCCGCATACGTTCGGGCCGTTTGATCATAATCATTGCCAACTTGTGCACAGCCATGCTGGTGAATAAATGTAACCGTTCCGCTGACTAGCTCTGTTACGCGCTGGGCTGTTTGCGTCGCGCATGTAATCGTCGGCAAAATCAGTACATGATTTCGGACACCAACGCGCCCATCCGGACGTCGATAACCCCAAAACTGCATTTTTTCATTTAGCAATTTTGTCACCTCTTCCTCTTTTGCCTTCTAAATTGTGTACGTGAACGTGTGCACCTGCTGGAATTGCGACGACTGCCGCACCAATTACTTCTCCGTATTTAATAATGTCAGCCCCCTGCTCGATCGCTTTGACCGCGAACTTATGGCCAAAGCGAATCGGTTCAAGGATTGTCACCGGAATGTCTTGTTTTTTTCCTTTTACGATAACAGAAACGTGTTCAGGTATGTCCGATAAAGCGACAGCTACACTATCTTTTTCGCTTAGATACAGTGTTTTGTATTCGCTCATTTTGCTACCCCTTAAATGGCTTGTGCTGCTTTTTTAATTTGGACAACTGGATTATTCAAAACGCCGATGCCAGGGATTTCAATTTCAATGCGATCATTATCGTTTAATGTGAATTCATTTGGCGGAACAACGCATGTGCCTGTCAAAAGTACGGTACCGTCAAAAATGTCATTGTCGAGCACTAAGTAGTGGACAAGTTCATCCAATGTGCGTTTTAGCTGATTGACTTGTGCTTCGCCGTCAAATACTTTTTCTTCATTTCGATATATACGGCACATAATTTTAAACTCATACGGATCTGAAACTGCTTCTTTTAATAAAATAGCTGGTCCGATAGAGCACGAGTTTTTCCATACTTTTGCCTGTGGAAGATAAAGCGGATTTTCACCTTCAATGTCCCGGCAGCTCATATCATTTCCTGCGATATAGCCGAGTACGGTGCCTTCCTTGTCGATGACAAGACCAAGCTCCGGCTCAGGAATTTGCCAGTTGGAATCTGAGCGTAAGTAAACCGGATCATTCGGGCCCACGGTTCTTGCTGCAGTCGATTTAAAGAAAATCTCGGGGCGCACTGCATCATACACTTTGTCATAGAACGTCTCGCGGTCAAGCTTTCCTTCAGTCGCTTCATAGTTGCGCGCTTCCTTGCTTTTTTTATATGTCACACCAGATGCCCATACTTCCGGTGCGTCAATTGGCGTTGTTAAATGAAGGCCGTCCAATGGCTGTTTTTCTCCATCTGTTGCTATCTGTTTTACAATGTCAAATGCTGTTTTGTTTTTCTCGCGTGCTTTTTCAATCAACGACATAAAATCTGTAAATGGCAGGTCCACTACATTATTTTCATTTGTGACGACAGCAAGTTGTTTTTCGTTTTCTTTTACATAGCGAATAATTCTCATTTTCTATTTTCCTCCTAAATGACAAGTCATCATGTTTTATATTTTTTCATATTCATATCCGAGCCCTTGCGAAATGTTACTACTGCATTCTTTTAGAATACGGACATAATACTCACGGGTTTCTTCGTTTATTTTCGACGCAGGCATCGATACACTCATAGCTGCGATTACTTTGCCTGAATAGTCTTTAATTGGGACAGCTAAACAGACAATACCCGGTTCATTTTCTTCATTATCCATTGAATATCCGGCATTACGTGCTTGTTCGATTACCGCTAAAAATTCCTCTTTAGAGCCAATTGATTTTTCAGTTGGTCTCGTAAAATTATAGCCGTCTAAAAGCAAATCGAGTTCACTGTCCGTTTTGGTTGCGACAAGTGATTTGCCAACTCCACTCGTATGAATTGGAACGCGCCGGCCGATACGGGAATAGACCACTGTTACTCCGCTGCCTTCCACTTTATCTACATATACACCTTCCTGGCCGTCTAACACAACGAGGTGAATCGTTAAGTTTGTGATCGCTGAAAGCCTTTCAAGATGTTTTCTGGCGACACGGCGCAGATCAAGATGGCTCACTACCATGCTCCCCCGCTCAAATAACTTTAAACCGAGCAAGTACTTTCCGTTCTCTTCATTTTGTGAAATATAGTGATGCACCTGTAATGTTTTTAAAAGCGAATGAACGGTACTTTTATGCAAATTCATTCGTTTGCTAATCTCTGTAATTGTTAATTCCCGCTCACGCTCGTCAAATAAATCCAATATTTTCAATGCACGCTCCACCGATTGGATAATAGGCATTGTTCTTCACTCCTCTATCTTCTGCTGGCCTTTATTTTACCGGATTTTTGACGAGCATGTCTTATTTTATAACTTGGTTTGTTTCCAAAAGCAATATATCCTGCTCATAATCAAGGACCGCATCTTCAACGACAGCGATTGGGACAACCCCATTCGCTGCATCTGTATGTCCATACATCCGGTTGCTCGCCGCCACCATTTTTTGGCGAACCTTCATTCGCTGCTTTCGCTCTGTTACTAGTGATTGTCTCTCTTCTTTCCATGCTTCTTTAAAATCGTGTACGACTTCCCCTTCTAAAAGCTGGATTGGATCAACAAAATCAATACGGCGTCCACGAAGCTGCAGGTGCAGGATATCTCCTGTTTTCAAGAAGCCGATGCCACCATCTTCATACGCTTCCGGTGTCATATGACCAATTGCTGCTCCATATGTCACGCCAGAATATCGGCCGTCACTGATGATTGTCGCCAGTTTTTTCATGACACGACTCGCATTAATATGCTGCATCGGTGTAAACATTTCCGGCATACCAAATGCTACCGGTCCCTGACCTGCGATAATGACAGCAATTTTTAAAATGCCTTCTTCTGCCATCTCATCAAACAATTCATCATATGATTTATTTTGAAGACGCAGCCATTCCTGTTCGTTATTGTATTTCAATGTTGAAAGCAAACGGTCATGCGCGAACAGCTTTTGCTCTTTTATTTTGGCAAGCAGACGTGGATCAAGCAGGTTTCTATTCGCATCATCTTCATTTTCGTAATAAAGAGCGAATGCCAGCTTATCATCGAATTGATCAAGCTGTGGTGTCGGCATGCCGCTAATTTTCACAACAGCACTTTCAAAGAAGTTTCCTTTTAAGACATCCACACCACTGAATCCACGACGTGGAGTGGATAAAATGACCTTATCTTCTTTTACATTCACCGCCTGCAGGCTGCGTGTAATCGCCAGACGTTCTTTCCACGTTTTTGCGGCCACAGTCGGCGCATCCTGGTCCATTGGCACGCCATTTTCAATGAGTTCATAAAAGAGCGTTTCCATTCCACGACTTGTACCGCTGCAGCATTGCATTGCGAGCGAATAAATGTCCCTGCCTTCTGTAAGGCTGTAGTCAAATAAATCAGGAATCGGATGCGAATGGTGAATGCGGTCAAGATCCCATAAGCTGAATTTGTATCCTGCATAGAGCATGCCCGCGACGATATGCATCATTAAGTTCGTCGATCCACCGGACGCGCTGTGAATGCGAATTGCATTTTTAATGTTCGCCGCGACAATGTTGGCCACGCCATATCGCTCATCGTTTATCATTCCCGCAAAGCTGTCAAGCACCGCGTTAATCTGGCGCTGTGATGGTGGATCTGTCAGGAGCTCGACTGCTGGATGAACGAGCCCCATTCCCGCGACTAAATGGCGTGAACTATTGCCCGTTCCATTAAAGGCACACACGCCTCCCTGTCCGTCACATGTTGCGACAGCGAGCCGCATTTCAAAATATTTGTGCTGTTCTTTCGTCAAAATGCCTCGCTCATATGCCCGTTCGAATACGCCCTGGAATGCGGTATTCGATGAACATTGCAAGATGTACGCCATCGTATCGCGTAAATCAACGGCTACATCCTCTGCGCCTTCACTTTCCGCTTTTTTCGCCAGCGCTTCCAATTCTTCAATCACGTCATCTGGAATTGAGCCGCCTTCTAATACGTGAGCCGGTGCGAATGTCGCGAAAAAGGGCGCTTCACCACGGCTGCGGCGTACACGGTCGACATGTGCGAGCGCGCTTACAACACCAAGCGGCTGCTTATCACACCCTTGAATAACGAATGCGCCATGATAACTGTGTGCTTCAAGCTGATTGACAACCATTTGTGCAACCGCGTTTCGGCTTTGTAGTGAGTAACTCATCCCTTGATTGCTTTGGGCTGTCCCGTCACACATAACCGGTGTCGAAAAGTAAAATGGCACGCCGCCGTTTTGCCAGATGCGGATTGCTGCCCGTGCCGATGTTTGGTAATCCATAATGTGCGCTGGATGATCGGATGAACCGCCGATAATCGCAATACGCGGCGCATTTCGCTCTAGCCTCATATAAATTTCTTCCAGCGTCCAGTCTGGCTTGCCGCCTTCATATGTGGAGCCAAGCGTCAGCTTTGAGCGGTCCAGCAGCCCGGCAACCGTGATCGGTTCATTTGCTTTTCCCTGTACGTTATCGCGGTAAGGGTTTACATCATTATCAATGTGGGGGTATAAATGAGTCATTTCAGCACTCCTTTTCACAATATTCCAATGAATGCTACTAAAAGAAATAACGAACGGCCACAGTCTACTAGTTTAATACCAAGTCTTCTGGCTCTGATAAAATCTCTAAACTGTTATTTTTTTCAGCCTCTTCAATCATGCTTTCAGAAATCCAAATTTCACCGATTTCAAGTGTGTTTTTTATTCTTACGACCCTTACTTTATTTAAATCAAAGGCATTGCACGTTTTGATCGCAGCTTTAACCGCCAATTCCTGTGTATCTAAACACATCGGAAGCTTTACAACCTCTGTCACTGTGCTGGTGAGTGCATTGGCATATCCTTTTTCCCATTCGATTTCATTCATAACCGCTTTCGTCGTCATATCCGCCATACCGATGCCGTTTGCATTCCCATGAGTTTTCTCAGTCAGTCCAAGGACAACGGTCCGTTTAACGTCTGGACCCCCAGTGGCATAAGGGGTCGCGAAGTTGCCTGTTATGTTTGGATCCATTCCATCTCCGGAAATGTCTTTTCCTATTTCATTTACAATGAGTACGTCCATCGTATCGAAATGTATCTTTGGCATTAATGATTTCGCTTCTATCAATAGTTCCGGTTCTACCTTCTCCAAATCCTCTACCGGTACAGCGACGATTTTCGCGGGTTTATCGTAAGCATTCTCAATAGTCGCAAGGCCAAATATGATCGGAGCTTTTGCTAAGGAAATTTTCGCCATCTCAGGTACGTGTTCAGCCATATACTTAAAGCTGTATGCATGAGCCGCTTCAGCTCCCTTTTGCTTACCTAAACCGATTGTGATCATTTTCATGAGTCCGCTTTCAACCGGTCCGCGGAATGCAGTGTGCGGCTTTATCCGATTGATGACAATAATTTTGTCTGATTCATAGGCAAGCTTATCGATATATACAGGCAGCCCATTAGGTAATTCATCCAGTTTCACTACTTCCATTGAAGACCTTATTGGTGCTCCAACAGCTTCTTCTGTTACACCCAGCTGAAGCAGCACGTCGATTTGCCCTTCTGCTGTTGCACCGCCGTGGCTGCCCATTGCAGGTACGATAAATGGATTGCCGCCTGCTTTTTTTACCGCAGCGGCTGTTTCTCTTACTAGGATAGGCAGATCGGCTACTCCTCTGCTTCCTACAGCAATAGCTACATTGTCTTTTTCAGATATTCTTGATAAGACACCTGCTTCGTTTATTGCTTTTTGCACCTCACCCGCTACATCAGCGAGTTGAGGTGCATGAAATTTCTGCCGTACTTTGATCATTTTGGGTAACTGGATGTCCCGTAAAAGCTCCGAAATAATATCCATTGTCATTTCTCCTTACTGAAGGGCTGGATTAATTGCCGCGCACTTTTTCAACTTCAGTCATCATTTCTTCTACAAGATCGACACCGAATTTTTGTGCATATTCGTCTGTCACAGGCTGAATAACTTCTTTCATTTTCGCCATTTCTTCTGGTGTTACTTCGTTGATTTTCATTCCTTCTTCTTCTAGGAATTTAAGTGCTTTCTCATTTTCTTCCTGATTAAGTTTCCGTTGGTATTCTCCAGCTTCTTTTGCAGCTTCACTCATGATTTTTTGTTCTTCTTCTGATAAGTCATCCCAGAACTTTTTGCTGACAAGGAATACAAATGGTGTATAAACATGTCTTGTAATGCTTAAGTAGTCTTGTACTTCATTGTATTTTTGCGTTTGAATGGTTGCGAGCGGATTTTCCTGCCCATCAACAGTACCTGTTTCTAACGCGGTAAATACTTCAGAAAAAGCCATCGGGGATGGATTAGCCCCTAATTTCGAAAATGCATCTAAGTGTACTTCATTTTGCATTGTACGAATTTTAAGGCCTTTGAAATCAGCAGCTGTTTCTACTGGATGTTTGCTGTTTGTTAAGTTTCGGAAGCCGTTTTCCCAGTATCCAAGACCTACTAAACCATGCTCCGGTAATTTATCCAAAAGCTTTTGGCCGACTGCACCATCAAGTACTGCGTAAGCTTCTTCTTCAGTATTAAAGACAAACGGGAAGTCATAAATTCCAAACTCCTTAATCATTCCCACGAGTGGGGAAGTTGAAGGGGTTGTTACTTCCTGCGTACCGGCTTGAAGAGCTTCTGTCATCTTCTGGTCATCTCCAAGAGTGGCATCGTAGAAGTTTTGGACTTTCATTTTTCCGTCACTTTTTTCTTCAAGGAGCTCTTTAAATTTCTCCATCCCCTGCCCTTGTGGATGTGCTTCACCGTTTCCGATCCCTGTTCTAATCGTTCTCTCTTGAATACCCTCAGTTGCAGCGCTTTCATTTTTTGTTGCACTGCTATCCTCATTGCTGCAAGCGCCCAAGAGTAAAACTCCCGGCAAAATCACTCCAGCTGCTAAACGTTTCAACAAAGTATTCATCATAATTCCTCCTAAAATGTTATAAATCTTATTATCCAAACCCAATTACTAGTTTCATTGCTTTAGGATGTAAACCATTCAAGAGGGACTAATACTAATGAAGGGAATATGATTAACAAAATCAATATAATTACTTCAACGAGCAAGAAAGGCCAGATTCCCTTCATCAGGTCTTCCATACTGATTTTACTTATCCCGCACATGACATTTAAGACGGTCCCAACCGGCGGTGTAAGCAAACCAATCGCGTTATTAAGAATAAACAGGACACCGAAATAAACAGGATCAATACCCGCTGCTTCAACAATCGGCATTAATACAGGTGTCAGGATTAGGATTGTTGGTGTCATATCCATTGCTGTTCCAACCACGATCACCAGCAGGTTAATCATAATTAATAGAAGGACCGGTTTATCCAAAAATGGTTCCAGCATGCCAATGACCTCACCAGGTAAATTAGCCACCGTAATCAGCCAGGATGAAACGAGTGCTGCAGCAACGAGGAACATAACGACACTCGTCATCTTGCCTGCATGAACAAACACATTGAATAAATCTTTCACTTTCAGTTCGCGATAGACGACCATGCCGACAAATAATGCGTATACTGCTGCTACAACCGCCGCTTCCGTCGGGGTAAAGATCCCAAATTTTAACCCGGCAATAATAATCACTGGAAGGAAAAGCGCCCAGATCCCATTGCGAAGAGCCAAAAACATTTCCTTCGCAGATGCACGGGGCAGCACGACGACTTTATCCTTGCGGGCCACAATGGCCCATGTAATCACCAGGCCGAGGGCCATGAGTATGCCGGGCACAATTCCCGCCATAAAAAGCTTGGTAATGGATACGCCACTCGCTACACCAAAAATGATAAAACCGATGCTCGGCGGAAGAACCGGGGCAATAATCCCGCCCGTGGCAATCAGTCCGCTCGCACGATTCACGTCATAACCGGCTTTGGCCATGATCGGAATTAAGACGGCACCCAGGGCCGCTGTATCAGCTACAGCAGAACCGGAAATACTGGCAAATAATAAAGCCGCGAAAATGGCTACATAGCCAAGGCCTCCCCTGATATGGCCGACCAGCGTCATTGCCATTTCAACGATCCGCCGCGACAATCCACCCTGATTCATCGCCTCCCCCGCCAGCATAAAGAACGGAATGGCCATAAGAGGAAAGTTATCCGCGCCGCTGATTAGGTTTTGCGCGATAATTTGACTATCAAAAATACCAAGGAAGTACATTAACACTACGCTGCTTACGAGTAAGGCAAAGGCAATCGGCATTCCTAATGCCATTGCTCCAAGTAAAGACCCGACAAATATACCTATCATGCCTTCTTCTCCTCCTTCCCTACCCTGTCATCTGTGATAAACTCATCACCGTGAAGAGAAATTAACTCTTCCGACTCACTAATTTTGACTAAATCTTCATCCTTGATTTTGTTGAAGATCACCTGATACAAATTGTAAATGGTCATAAGGCCCATGGAAGCACTCACCAAAATCCCCGTTCCATATACAAGTGCTAGCGGCATGCCCGTAGCGGGTGCCGTACTATCAATGTTAATCATCGTCATCTTCCAGCTGCCATCCAGGACAAGAATAAGAACAAATAATATCATTAAATCACTAATCACAATGACTAATCTTTTCATCTTATTAGGCAGCCGCTTAACCAGCATGTCCACACCTAAGTGTTCTTTGTTTTTAAAAGCGCCGATCGCACCGAGGAACGTCAGCCAGATAAAGAGATACCGCGACATTTCTTCGGACCACGTAATGCCTGAGTTAAAGGCATAACGAAGAACGACATTGCCAAAAACGAGAACGACCATGACCGCTAGTGCAACAGCCATAACAATATTTAATGTGTTTTCTAAGGATCTCGATATTTTATTCATTCTACTTCTTCACTCCCTTTATTAAAGCGCTTACTTATTCTGCTTTAATTTTTTCAACCAGCTCTTCCGCCCATTCATTTTCTTTGAAAACATCATCGTATACAGGCTGAGACGCATCTAACATTTCTTTTGCAAAACTTTCGTCAGGTGTAGTAAATTTGATTTCATTATCTTGGAGGAATTTTTTGTCATCTTCATAACTTTTTTCCAATAAATCAAACTCATATGCTGCTGCTTCCTTGGCTGCTTTTTGGATAATCTCCTGTTGTTCTTTTGTCAAACCGTTAAAGAATTTGCTATTAATAATGTAAATATTAGGACTAAACATATGTTTTGATTCTAGTACATCACTTTGAACTTCGTAATAGGCTGAAGATCTTAACGTTGCAATTGGATTATCTTGAGCGTCGACAACATTTTGTTCAAGTGCTGTAAATACTTCAGAAATAGGTAACGGACTCACATTTGCTCCAAGGGATTCACCTAACTTGATATAGTTCGGAATATTCGGCATTCTAAGTCGGAGACCGTCAAAGTCTTTCATACTTTCGATCGGACGGTTACTCGAAAACATTCTAAATCCGTTCGCACTCCATGCAAGCGGTGTTACACCATGCTTCGGATCTAAGTCAGCTGTTAGTTCTTCTCCGATCGGACCATTCAATACTTTTTTCACATGATCAAAATCTCTAAATAAAAATGGCCATTCAGGAACCCCCATTTTCGGAATATCCGACTGCATAATTAATCCTGGAATACCCATTTCAATTGTTCCGTTTCTGACACCATCATAAAATTCTTTTTCTGCCCCTAATGTGCTATTGGCATAAATTTGAACTTCCAATTCCCCATTGCTTTCTTCCTCAACCATTTTTTTGAATTTTTCATTCAAAGCAATATTTTGAGGATGCTCTTCAGCAAAATAATGTGCCACTTTAATGGTTTTCTTTTCAACTTCAGATCCGCCGCCGCTAGTTTCTTCTCCCTGACTTCCACAGCCTGCTAGAAGCAATGCCCCGGCAAGCGTTACGCTTGAAGCAACTCCAAAAAACTTTCTTTTTTTCATATAAATTCCCCCTTTTATTTGTAAGCGTTATCACAACAAATGAAAATAAAAAAGTTTTCTTCCTCCTTTATCTTTTATCAAAAACAACATCAATAGTTTTATAATATAAAACTCTGTTCTTGTTGAACAGGAAAGAAAAATAATTATTTCTAGTACTATTTTTCTCTAATTATAATATTTTATATTAATGTTGATTATCCATATTTTTGTTTTGGTACAGGAAATCTAGTTCTAAATATGTTCTATAATATAAAACCGCGTTTTATATGAAAGAACTTAAGTTGATTATAATATCCTTTTTTTATTTTTGTCAAACTATTTTTAATTATTTAATAACAATTTTGCTGATTAGACAAAGTTAGATATTTTTCACTTGCAGATGCTCAAAATATTGATGCAGGAACAAGACCACTTCTGCCTGCCCTTCCAATGGCAGTGCCCCCAAAGAAGCATTCGATGAAAGCCGGCAAGAGACAGACTTGCATAAGTGGATTGACTGGTCTGTCTTTCCTCGGCAATCATCCTGAATTATCAAATATTCTCCCCCCCCTTTCATAACCTAAAGAGATGGCAAAAGAAAAGGAGGTGACCGGATGCCAATTAAACCGAGAGTTCTGCAGCGGGGAGATACGGTAGGCATCGTTACGCTGGGCAGTCCCATTGCTGCGAGTATTATCAATGCTGGCATTGCTTTTTTACAAGGAATGGGACTTCGGGTTGCCGTAGGAAAGTATGTATACGTACAAAACGGATTTCTAGCCGGAACAGCTGAACAACGTGCTGAAGACTTGATGTCCATGTTCACTAACACCGAGGTGAAGATGATTTTGCCTGTAAGGGGCGGCGTCGGTGTGGAAAGTATATTACCGTACCTTGATTACAAACTGATCGCCCAAAACCCAAAAATCGTTAGCGGATACAGCGATATTACCGTCTTATTGAACGTTTTATATCAGTTTTCCGACATCATTACATTTCACAGCTTGCTCCTTATTGACTTTAGAGCACTGACACCGGCTTACAACTTTGAGCAGTTTTTTACTATAACATCCTCCACTGTTTCACCCCGTCCGATACTGAACCCTCCAGGAGTGCCGCTTACTGGCAGAGTGCAGGGGGATGTCAGCGGGCCAGTTGTTGGAGGGAATTTGACATCAATTGTCGGGACTCTGGGTACACCATATGAAATCAACACTGCCGGGAAAATTCTTTTCCTCGAAGACACTCATGAACCTATTAATACGGTTTACCGTTATATCGAGCATATGAGGATTGCTGGAAAATTTGAGGATTGCCTCGGCATCATTATGGGTGAATGCACGAATTGTCCAGAGGCCTACGGCAAGTCCTATGACGATTTGATCAACGAATTTATCGTGCCATTCGGCAAACCGCTAATGACAAATCTTGCTTCAGGGCATGGATTCTACAAAGCTGCCATTCCGATTGGCGCCAGAGTGAATGTAAATACCTTCAACAATACGATTACTTTGCTGGAAGCAGCTGTACGCTAATAAATACACGATTTTCTTTTTGGTTTTCCTTATGAGCGGCATCCATTTTGTTCCTCTTTTATAAATGCTCCATTGTCCTTGGTGAATCATCGTGTCACTTATTTTTAATTATAGATAATCGATACAACTTCCGTATCATATTACAATCCGAATTCCGAATTTGCAATACTTTCCGAAAACTTTTTAATTTAATCCTACAGTTTTATGGTCAAGCAAGAAGAGCAGCCGACTGGCTGCTGTAAAACTGATCATTTTTCTTTCTTCCTGATTCATGTGTTTATTCAATTCATTTATCGTACTGATTTGATCAGCCGAAACAACTGATTTGTCGTCAAGCGCAAGTTCTGATAAGTCATTTTTGAATCCATTGCTTCTTCCAAAGACATGGGTGCATTCATAATCGAGAAATAAGAAGTGATGCCAAGTTCATTTAAGGCAGCTGCCTCTTCTGCTACACCACCCGCTAAGGCAATGACGGGTATGCGGTCATGATGAGCAAGCTTTGCCACACCCAACGGTGCCTTCCCCATAGATGTCTGCCCGTCTAATTTCCCTTCGCCCGTAATGACAAAATCTGCCCCATCCATGCTGGCTTCCATTCCGGTGACTTCTAATACAAGTTCGATTCCGGACTGAAGCTTGGCATCTAAAAACCCCGTAAACGCAGCCCCTAATCCGCCGGCCGCTCCTGCGCCTGTAATATGGTGTATGTCCGTTCCCCGCTCATCCCGTACGACCTGTGCAAAGTGCTTTAACCCCTCATCCAGCTCTTTCACCATGTCTGGCGTTGCTCCTTTTTGGGGACCAAAAACATGAGTGGCTCCTTTTGGTCCATAAAGAAAGTTATTCACATCGCAAGCTACTTTGAACGTACAGTCTTTCAGTTTTGGATTTACTTGAGTTACATCGATTTTGTGTATGTTTTTCAAGGCCTGTCCACCCAGTCCTGCTTCTTCATTTTGCTGATTTAAAAAACGAAAGCCTAAAGCCTGCAGCATCCCGACACCTGCATCATTCGTAGCACTTCCGCCAAGGCCAATGACAAATTCTCGGCACCCTTTTTCAATGGCATCCGTAATAAGTTCACCAACGCCATATGTAGTTGTTACAGCTGGATTACGCTGTTCTTGAGGAACAAGCGGAAGACCACATGCCGCCGCTACTTCAATCACAGCTGTTTTTTCATCTCCTAAAATGCCATATACAGCCACTACTTTTTCTTGTAAAGGGCCTGTCACTTTTGTTTCAACCAATTGTCCAGCAGTCGCATGAACCAAGGCTTCTACTGTACCTTCACCGCCATCTGCCAAAGGAATGGTGACAATCTCTGCATCCTGATAGATGTCTTTAATTCCCAAAGCAATGGCTTCGCTTCCGTCTATTGAAGTAATACTTCCTTTAAATGAATCAATGGCAATTAACACCTTCACGATCAGCACCCCTTATTTATTCTCCATCATAGGTAAAATACGAAGATTCTGTATGACCAACACTGTTTCACCTATCGGCTCCAGGTAAAAAAGAGCCTGCTTCTCTGAAAGATATCTGCCTTTTTCGGCAATAGAAATTTTTGTTTAAAAAAACGAACGTTGACTTTGTCGACAATCTCAAGTCTTAATAAAAGACTTTTATCTTTTACTTAAGGCTTGAGAATATGAGATAGCTAGTGCATGATCTTTAACTACTTAGGTGTTTCGCATTACTTCATTATCCTTTATTTCATTAAGCAAGTTATTAGGGATTGAATTTCTTACCCCTTGAAGCAAATTAATTATCGCCAAATGAGATTTTCAAAACAAGGTTTGGATGAAAACGACCGAATGTAAGTATTAAAAAAAAGTCTTTTCTATGATTACAAGAAATACGACCGAATGGACTTTAACTCGGGCAATTCCGCAATTGGACCTTTTTCCGCATGATTACCCATAGTTTGAGGGCTGCAACCAGCGTTTCGCTTTGCGTTGCCATACTGGTTTCGACCAGGGGAGGGGCGGTTGGAAGAACGCAGCCCTGTTTAAAACCGCCGATTAATGGTGAGCCACAAGAAAAGGGATTCGTTATTCACACAAAATTGTTGACGGTCCCAAATTTCTTAGGACAACCTAATGAGGAGCATCCATTTGTTCCTCTTTTATAAATGCTCCATTGTCCTTGGTGAATCATCGTGTCATCTCTGAACCTTGTGGCTTTGACCTTATCCTCAGACAAACAAAAAAGCAACTCGGAAATTCGAAGTTGCTTTTATCATCCTTCATTTAAATACTTCATTTGCAAGTAACTCATAAGAAGTAACCCGGTCTTCATAAGAATGAGTAATGGTGACGACCATGAGTTCATCTGCTTGATACATGGTTTGTAAATCTGTTAATTGCTGCTTCACTTCTTGTGGATTACCAATCACCGTTTTAGCCCGCATATCTTCAATCATTTCTTTTTCAGCGTTAGTATATGAATATTGTTCAGCTTCTTCTATTGAAGGAACGCCATTCTTTCCTTCACCTTTTGCAAGTTTCAATTTCCAAATAAATCCACTTAAAGCTAGTTGTTCAGCTCTTTCTGTTGTTTCGGCACAAATAACCGAAACAGCAATAATGGATTCCGATTTTTTTAACTTGGCATTTGGTGTGAAATTCTCGATATACCTTTTCATGATATCAGCCCCATCTTTATCACTCATGAAATGTCCAAATGCATAGGCAGTTCCATTTTCCGCTGCAAGTTTTGCACTTTTCTCACTCGTTCCAAGAATCCAGGGTTGCGGAGAGATGGAAGGAAGAGGAGCCGCAGAAATTTTCGAGTACATATGTTCACTGGGAAAATCGTCATTTATAAAGTGAAGAAGTTCTTTAAAGGATTCTGGCATTTTCCATACTTGTTGCAAAAAGTTGTCTGAAAGAGCCATCGTAACTTCAGCAGAACCTCCGGGAGCTCTGCCAATTCCCAAATCAATACGACCTGGAAACAAAGTTGCCAGCAAATTATAAACTTCGGCAACTTTATATGGCTTATAATGCGGTAGTAAAACTGCTCCAGATCCAATGCGGATGTTTTCTGTATTTGCCCCAATGTACCCTAGCATAACTTCAGGCGCTGAACAAGAAAGCCCGGAAAAATCATGGTGCTCAGCAATCCAGTAGCGAGTGTATCCTAACTTCTCCCCACTCTGTGCAAGTTTCATTGACGCCTGTAATGCCTGTCCTGCCGTTTTTCCAGAAGACAGCGGTGATTGATCTAAAATACTTAATTTCATGCCACTATTCCCTTCATATCCTACTTAGCCTCAACTAACTCTTATTTAAAATGACTTCATTTACCATACTTTATATCCTTCTTCATAATTAAATAAACAAACCGTTTTAATACCCCTCTATTATGGATTAGGTATTAAGAAATCAGATTTTTCTTCCTATTTATTCACCGATCAAGGAAAAACGGGGGCAGATTATAATCGCTCATTTCGACTTTCCATTTTGATCAAGCCTTACCATCTGCTGTGTGAATTCCAACATGAATGTATGATGTTCTCACTTTGGGCTCCTCACCTGTTTTTGATCAAGTGGATATAACCCTGATTTTCCTGTCCAGATAAATGGAGACGATTCAAGAGCATAGAAATTTTCTATAGGTTACCATACGAATAATCCGACAACCATCGCACTCAAAAGTGAGACAGCCATTCCACTCACCAGTAACTTCCAAACATTTTGTCCGATAATATGTGATTTTTCTTCACTGAGGATAGAATTAAACGTTCCGTAAATCATCCCCACTGTACTAAAGTTGGCAAATGATGTTAAGAAGGTGACTGCAACCGCAACGGTATGCGGAGCCAGTCCGCTAATCTTATCCTTTAAATCGAGCATGGCCACGAATTCATTGGTAGCAAGCTTTATTCCCATTAATTGAGCAACATACATGGCATCCTTTCCAGACAAACCAAGCAGGTACGCGAATGGGCTAAAAACAACAGAGAATATTTTCTGAATGGTTAAACCCTCGACGACGAATCCTAAAATTCCATTTATGCTTGCTGTCAATGCAACATATCCAATAACCATGGCCGCGATTACAATGACCATTCTGATTCCAACAAGCATACTGTTTGAAATAGTGGAAAAGAAATCTTTTCGCTCATGTTCAGCAGGAACATAAACGATGTCATCTTCTTTGCTCACATCGACAGGATTGAGCATGTTTGCAATCAACAAAGCATTTAAGCAGTTTAATGGGATTGCGACAAATACGTAGGTTGCAGGCACCATGGATAAGTAGGCTCCAATAATCGAACCGCTGATGCTGCTCATGCTCATAATTCCGAATGTTAGCAGGCGCTGTTCTCTTAAAGCCACTAATTGATGGCGGATGACGGCCAATGCTTCTGTATTGCCAAGAAACATCATCTGGATCGAAAAGAAGCTCTCAAGCTTTGGCAAGCCTGATACTTTAGAAATGATCCAGCCTACTTTATCCATAAGCCATGTTAATATTCCGAAATAAGTTAAGATATCAAAGAAGGTGACGATGAAAATAATGGGCATTAATGCACTAAAAAAGAAATCAACCTGCTCGTTAGCCATGGCGGATGGGAAGACAAAAGAGATCCCTTCGTTTGCACAAGAAATTAGCCATGTAAAGAAAGAGGCTATTTGATTAATGACCCATGTCCCGATTTTAGTCGATAACATAAGCCATGTGATAAGCAGTTCAACAATCAACAAGATCAAAATAGATTTGTATTTAACGTTTCTTTTATTTGGCGAGCATAGGTAAACGAGGCCTATGACAACTAATACTCCCAGTGCATTTAACAAAAAATACATATTATCATCTCCTATCCCCTATTATCCCCCACGATACTTTTTTTATATAAAAAGCTCTCATCTTTTCCTGCTTTCAGTCGTAGGACAGGAAAAATGAAAAATAAGAGCTTTTTTATTGAAACAGCCACTATAAAAGAGGCCCTTTATGTGCTGCACATAAAGGACCTCTAGTTATCCGGATGGCAATATTTAGTCTGTTTTGTTAGCTGCTTTTTCAATAATTGTGTTGAAGAACCAGTCGATTACTTAGTATCCCTTTTGGGTGCTTGTTACTTCTTCTATTCCCATCGAAACGCCGTAAATAAATATTATGAAAAACCATTGGACGAAAGAGAAGTTCTTGAGATGCGAATTCGTACAGTGGAGGATATTATGAGTCGTGTTTTCTTCCAAAAACAAGGAATCCTTTTCAGAAATTCTGAAGGAAATTGAAGTGAAATTGGGGGATGAGATATTAACGATCTCATTAAAATATTAGTTTATCGTACAAAGGAAGCACTGCAAACAGTTAGAATTTCGAAAGCTGTTGGCAGTGCTTTTTTAGCTCAATTTACTTCCCCTTCGAAAAGGTTCTGCAACTAATTTTGTGAATCTTAACTTAAGTCAATGACAAGCCCTGGCCTGCTTATTACAATGAAAAAATAAGGAGGTTATTTTATGGCTAATGTCGTTGAAGAACAATCGTATCAACGAAAATCCGCTCTGACTGCCGGCATATCACTTATCATTATGACCCTCGCTGCATTTTTTTCCTATGGCCTTGTTCTTGGAAGACTTGTGGTTCAAGGTGATCCCAGCGCCACTTTTAACAACCTCATGTCGTCCAATACGCTTGTTCATGCTGGAATCTTGGGCTGGCTAATCGTCCTAATATGTGACATTGTGGTCGCCTGGAGTTTCTATATCTTCTTGAAACCATTTAATAAAAACCTGTCATTATTAGCTGCATGGCTTCGTCTCGCTTATGCGAGTATATTGGGAATTGCCATCCTGAATTTGATATTTGTGTTGATTCCCACGAACAGTATGGACTATTTTTCTTTAATTAAAATGAATCAACTGCAAGCGTATGTGGAGCTATTACTGGAAGCATTTAATATGATCTGGTCTATGGGATTGATCATTTTTGGTGGACATTTAATGATTGTGGGCTATTTGGCTTTCAAATCAGACATCATACCTAAAGTCGTTAGCATCTTATTGTTGATGGCTTCAATAAGTTATATTATTATTCACCTTTGTTACACATTTCTTCCCCATTACGATGGAATAACGACAATGCTTGAATCTATACTTAGTGTGCCAATGAGTCTAGGTGAATTGGGCTTTGGTATATGGCTACTGTTCAAAGGAGGTAAAGTTCCTAAAAGTGTGGGACAACTGCCTAAGCTTCTTTGTTTCGCTTCTTGATCCTGCTTAATGACTCAGGAGTGATGCCAAGATAGCTTGCCAATTGATGTTGGGGTACACGGTCAACTAGATGCGGTCGTTTCATTAATATTGATTTGTAGCGTTCTTCAGGAGAAGAATTGATAAATGCAACAAATTCATCTTGTACTTTGCCAAGGCTTATCTCCATCATTTTTCGTGTCATTGTTTCCAATTGTGAGTATTTGTTATACATTTCCTTTTCGGTATCAAGATCGCCAACAACCAATATGGAGTCTTCTACACACGTTAAAGAGTACTTAGATGCCATATCTTGTTTATGATAATTGAAACTCGAAATTGCTTGTTCTTCCGTGTAGAAATTCGATGTAATCTCCTTGCCTGATTCATCTACAGAATACTGCCTAACACATCCCTGTAATACGAAATAGCATTTAGTTGTGGGAACCTCTCCTTGTCTAAGAAGATATGTTCCTTTGTGATAATCCTCAATTAGTACACTTTCAGAGATTGCCTGTTGTTGTTCTTCACTAAGAGAGGTAAATTCAGTCATATACTTCAACAGTATTCTCTTCATCTTGCTGCTCTTCATCTCTTTATGCTTTAGTTAATTTCAGCTTGTTATTTTTAAGTTTCATGTAACCTAAAAAGTGTTAAAAAATTGCCCAAGCTCACGTGTTAGGACTTAAACCAAGCTTCCGTTCTTTCCTTGCTTTTGTGAAGTCATTTATGATAAATAAAATACTGGATACTACACATAAAACTGATGGAATAAAAAACATGAACGGCAAACCTATTAAGTGTACCCCGTAACTTCCCATTAAACTTCCCAAAACAAAGGCGGCAGACTCGGCACTAAAAAACACGGAACTTGCCAATCCAATATTATTTGGGCTTAACTGGTGAGCATATGTAACAGCTAATCCGAAGATAGTGGAAATAAAGCAGGCATTCATTATTTGACCCAGCACTACCTGCCAAAGATGAGTACTATTCGCGAATAGAAAAAAACCGATTGCCCCGAGTAAAAAACCAGTAAATAAAACTTTATGGACACCAAATTTATCAGCAAGTATTCCAGATAAAGGCATGATAAAAAGTTCTGTAAAAGGCGCAATCGACATAAGCAGACCGAATTGAAACAGGCTTATTTGCAGGTGGTCAACAGCCAATAAAGGCAAATAGGCAATGCGGGCTGCTTCTCCGCTTAATACGAGCATACAGATGACTCCAAAAAAGATTAAGGGCCGATTTGTTTTTAATTTTAATGGCTTTTTCTCTTTTTTAAAGGCCATTTCCTTCTTTTCAGGTACATGTATGTTGCGAAGCGGAATTAAAATCGCTAAAAATAAGGCAACAGCAATTAAAAATGCAATACGGTACCCTGCTATACTCGCAATTAAAGGACCAATCGCCGGTCCCAGCATCCATCCAAATGAATACGCAGTGCGAATGATACTTGTCAAAGTAGCTTCATGAGCTTCCTTCTCAACATTCATGACATCGCGAACCACGCCGAACGTCTGCGCATTAAGCGTCCCCATCAAACTAAAGAACACAACGCCAACAATAAAAACTGTAATGGAATTTTGGGATAGGCTGATGAACGCCCAGCCGATCGACAGCCAAATAGCACTTCCTTTTATTAAAGGTATTCGGGATGACAAGCGATCGGACAGCTGTCCTGTATATAAATTGATGAAAAGTCCAGCTATAGATGTTAAATAAAAAAGCCCGACGACCGAGGTATCCGCTCCCAGTTCCTTTGTTAAAAACAAAGTAATTAAAGGCCCTGATGATGAAACCGCCATTCCTGCAAGGAACATGATAAACATTAAATTTCGATATTCTTTTTTTGTCCAAACGACTGAAAAAGCATCTGTCTTTTTTATCTGAAACACCTCCTAAATTAGCAACACTACTATTGATATCGCTTTCATTTTTTTCAGCAAGCAGATTCAGGTCCGTTTGTTGAATAGCTCTATTCTGTTCTATTGTACATTATTTGGTAATAAAAACAGATTGAATTTATCACATAATTGGCAAGCTGTTTTTTATCAAACTTTGATATAAATGATCCGTATTTTTTATAAATCACCCAGCCTGGACTGGTTGAGCTGACCCTTAACGGCAACCCCTTCTACTTTTGCTAAATCAATACCGGTTATCCTTATAATACGAACGAAACTGTTAAACCAGCTGATTTCTAGCTCAAGAACGGTTTATTTGTTTTATTGCTGGTAAAGCTATTTATAGCTGAACTTTATCTTCCACTTTTGATTTTTTCATTTTGGTAACTTTTTTCCATATTATTTTTTGAATTTTGCACATAATGTATTAAAAAATATCGGTTGGTAATAAAGCTATTTTTGGTTCGACAAACAAATGTACTCCCCTTCTTTTTTGAGCCTGCGCTGCAACCTGGACAATCAATTTGGACGCTTCTTTTAGTACCCGCAGCCAGGATTGAATATAGCTGGCGCTGTTTTCGATCGTCGCACTTTTAACACTGGTTTGTTTACTATTTGTAAACTAAATCCCTCTATTTTTTTAATTTAGATAACCTGCTTCGTTCAATTAAGAAAAGTGGAGATTGTGCCCGATTTTTGTGAGGGAAATAGCTTTTTTCATGTTCTTCGCGAGCACAAGGTTTTGATGGTTTTATTATATAAAAAAAAGCCTGCAGACATCCTCTTCAAACTGAAGAATTTGTCTACAAGCTGAAACCGTACGCGGCAGCATATGATTTTCTGTTTACATACCCGAAATATTTTTATGCTCTTCCACTTTTTCTTGATTCTCAGTGTTGTACGCAGGTTCTTCGTGAAAGCTTAAATCAAGGCCCATCATTTCTTCTTCTTCGCTTACCCGCAGCTGCATGAACATGCCCATTACTTTTAAAATAATAAATGTGCCGACACCGGATAAAAGAACGGCTGTGCCAACGCCTGCAAATTGATGAAGAAGCTGTTCCGGATTTCCGTAAAACAAGCCATCGTTGCCAGCTGGGTTAACCGATTTGGTTGCAAAAAGCCCGGTTGCAAGCGCTCCCCAAATGCCGGCCATGCCGTGCACACCAAACGCATCAAGTGTATCGTCATATTTTAAGCGGGCTTTTAAAAAGTGAATGCTAAAATAACAAACCGGTGCTGCAAGCAGTCCTATGATTAAAGCAGACGGCACTGTCACAAATCCAGCTCCCGGCGTGATTGCAACCAGCCCGGCAATCGCTCCTGTTGCCGTTCCAATTAACGTCGGCCGTTTGCGCAGCGTCCATTCCATAATCAGCCATCCGATTCCAGCTGCTGCTCCAGCTGTGTGCGTATTGATAACCGCAAGTGACGTAATGCTTCCTGAAGCAAGCGCACTGCCACCGTTAAAACCAAACCAGCCAAACCAAAGAGTGGCTGCTCCAAATAAAAACAGCACGATATTATGCGGACGATGCTTTTCTTCCAAGTAGCCTCGTCTCGGTCCAATCATTAGTGCAGCGACAAGGGCAGCAACACCCGATAAAATGTGAACAACTGTACCGCCGGCAAAGTCAAGTTCGCCCATTTGGAACAGCCAGCCGCCGCCCCATACCCAGTGAGCCATCGGCGCATAAATAAGAGTTGGCCAGACCGCCGCAAAAACAACCCAGGCTTTAAAGGAAATTCTGCCGGCAATGCCACCGGAGATAATGGCGACTGTAATCGCCGCATACACAATTTGCAGCATCGCAAACAAATAATGCGGGATCGTCAAGCTTCCAAGCGCTGCTTCTCCCCCTACTCCCCTTAACCCTAAATAATCCAATCCGCCAATTAAACCGCCGCCAAGATCTGTACCATAGCTTAACGTATAGCCCCACAGTACCCAAACGATGCTGACAATCAGCAGGCTGACAAAGCTATGCATCATGGTCGAAACAACGTTTCGTTCACTAACAAGCCCGCCATAAAAAAGAGCAAGTCCTGGTACGTGCATAAACAGGACAAGAGCCGTTGCAATTAAAATCCAAGTGGTGTCTCCGGTATCAATGGCGGGAGGCTCGGTTGCCGCAAGTGCATTACCCGGAATTAGCAGCAGCAAGAGAAAAAATAAATAAGTACATTTTGATCGTTTTCCAATAACTTTCATAAATAAAACCCCTTTCTATTTAACTGAATTTTCAGATATTAAAGCCGCTGTGACTTCTAATCTTTCAGCAGCTTGTTACTTTTATCATGGCATAGTTACCATTAAAAGCGTTGTCTGTTTTCTCAATATTCGAGAGAACCTGATTTTGTTTGTCATATTTTCTAGCAAACTTTTAAGTGACCCCCATCCAGCCAAGTTCTTCTGAAACTTTTAAGGCTGCTTTTTTGATTGATTCAATCAAGTCATCCAATTGCTCATCTGTAAAATGTTCCTGCAGGCAAACGATTGTAATCGACCCGACAACTTTTTCTTCCCAGGAGAAAATAGGTGCGGCGATTCCGATCGTACCTTCTGTAATTTCGCCAAAGGAAAGAGCGATGCCGCATTGCTGAATCACTTGAAGATGTTCACGGAACTTTTTGCTGTTGTTAATTTCACCTGCTTCAACAAAATGCTCAATGATCTGTTTTTTGCAGCCGGGCTCATATAAGCCAGAATCGCTTTTTGAGAAGCACCGGCATAAAGAGGCACCCTCTTGCCGATTGGTTCATTTCGCTTTAACAGGGGCACCGGGCTTGCATGCAAGCAGTCCACAAAAATGCCTTCATGTCCTTCCGGAACCGTTAAATAAACACTTTTTTTCGTTTTCTTTGTTAGCTCTTCCATAATTGGAATGGCGCTTTTCCGAATTGATAAACTATCCCGGACCGCTAAGCCCATTTTCAGCAGCGCTAAACTAAGCCGGAATTTTTTCGTTTCATTGCTTTTGTAAACAAATCTATACTCTTCAAGAGACGAAAGCAGACGGTGAACCGTTTGCACAGGAATATCGAGTTTCCTGCTGATTTCAGTTGCACTCCACTCTTCTTTTTCTTCTTTCGGCCGAATGGCTTCAAACAAAAGCATCGACTTGCGGATCACTTCAGACAATCCCATCTCTCCTCTCTTGTTATATTTCCTCCATAATAATTCTTTTTCTGCTTTATCAATTGTAAAAAACGAAACTAAACGCCCCTTTTTAAATAAAAGTGGGAAGTTATCTAACAACTTTTTTTCTTCTTTTCTTTCAAATGATGGTTTTTCTCACATGAAAGTTTCTTTCTTCTCAATAATTAAGAAAAGTGCCTGTCTTTCTTTCTACGAATCGTGACATGATAAACGTGCAGGTGAATTTATAAATGAGGTGAAGAAATGAGCAGTGTAAATGTGGTCGATTCATTTTCTTATTTAAGCAAAAAACCGGGTGTCCAGCTGATTAAAGCTGGCAGCTATCAGAAAAAGGCACTGAATGATTTATTAAGCCTTCCTTCTTTGCGAAGCCAAATTATTGATGTGCCAGTCACGGCAAATGAAAATCCGCTTCAAATCGGCTTTTTTTCTTTCTTCGTAAAACAAAGGCTCTTTTAAATTCAAACCAGGCAATTATTAAAAAACCACTTCCATGATTGCCTCATTCGCAAGAGGAATATAAAATCCCGTCACAAAAAATCTCTCTTCTATCCTTAACACAAAACCAAAAACTTTCTTTTCCATTTTTACCATTTATTCTTTACAAATTATCAGAATATTAATACTATTATTATAACTCGGCTGAACATTTATTCTCAAGATGAGGTGATAATATGTTGTACCTGTATGAAATTAAAAATTTGTATGAAGCCATTGATGACTTTGAGGTTAGTCCGTTCGAAACCGTTGAGATTTTTCATATCAGGAGTGAAATGAATGAGGTGTATTACCTTCTAACTCAAGAAGAAAAGAAAGAGCTTGAAAAATGCGACTGTAAAATAGTTGAAAACGCTGCTTCTCTGGTCCATCATCTTCAAGAAGTATCTGACTTTAAAAATACCAATCGTTCTCTTGAAGAATGGTGGTGGCATTTGAGTAAAGTAATAAGCGGTGAATTACCCGTTGCCATGGAGATTAAATCAATTTAGTAGATTCTTTCTTGAAGATGAAGAAAAGAATCCAAACAGTATAAAACTGAAAACTCTTGTTATTCAATATCGCAGAAGGAAGAAATGGGCAATAAGGAACTTCTTTCTTTTATTGACTGCCTTATAAATGAAGTAAAATAGGACTTCCAACAGGGAGTCCTATTCTTTAAATAAAATAGCAACATTAACCTTTACCAACAACTTATCTTATTCTTTGCTGCCCTTCCTGTTAATCCATGGAATGGTTATCATGATTATGGGTCTGCACGGTTTTTTCTGCTTTATTGCTGGCTGCTTTAACATTGTCAAATAAAGCAGCGCCGCCAATAATGCAGATTGATAAAGTCGTCAGTAAAGCAAAAGGCAGCCGGCGTGTACTGAACAGCCCTTCTTTCTGCGCAGGAACTTCCCGACGAATCATCGTGATAATGACGGCTGCTATAAAAAAATAAAAAAGGTCCATAGCGGCTATCATGATCGTCATTTGATTGATCGGAATCATTTCACCAAGCATTGCCCCCATCATGCCGCCCATAAACCCTGCCATCAGCGCTTCCACGATCCCCATCAAACCGAATGGACGCCCAATCACATGTCCGAAAATGCCGCTGATTACAATCGATAAGATGGTAGAAACGGCCAGCTGCCCCTGCATGGAAAAGGCAAGAAGCAGCCCAATAAGGGTAGCGGTCGCCATGCTAAATGCCATGACAATACATTTCCCGGACACTGCACTTACTTGCTGCTTTACCGGATAAAGACTGAGGGCAAAAAAAATGGTATATATAAGGACAATAAAGCCGCTGATTAGGATCATTATGTTGCACCTCCAGTTTTTGTTATCAAAAAAACGGGCTCAAAGGCCCGCCTTTGTAAAACAATTCACATCCCTTTTTAATGCTCGCAAGAGGACGAAGCACTTGTGCTTGATTGGCACTTGTTTTTCGATTTCGGACGCGGCGAGTCAAGCGCCGGATTATGATCAAAGAATCCAATCGGCTTCAGCTGGAAGTTTGTATAAGCCGTTGGCATAACCGGCCAGTCTTCCGGACGAGTAATATGGTGGTGACCCATTGTGTACCACACCACAATATCTTCATTTTCAATGTTGCGGTCCGCTTCAAGATATTTTGTCAGGCCGTCTCCGCCGCGATGCTGGTTCGGATAAGCCCCAGATGCAAACTGCTCGCTGCGGTCAAATTTCGTAACATGAAGATGATTTTTCAAGAAGCCGGCCCGTTTAATCAGGCTTGAATCATCGTTTGCAAATGGCAGGCAGTTTTCACCCGTTACAATTTTGTAGCCTACTGGCTGACCGACAACGTTTTTTGATTCTGGGTTTACCACTTTCCATGTACGCACGGTTTCCAGCTTCATTTTGCGCACCGCTTCTTTTTCTGTTTTAAATGTTTTGGATACAGGATACCAGCCGTTGTTGTACGGATTGTTTTCTCCTCTTTCTTCCGGTACTGTTTCAATTTCCACCATTGAATTTTTCGGTCCATCAAGTTCCATATCCAAGCGGAAGTTAAAGAAATGCTGATGGAAAGTAGCATTTAGCTGCGGAGCCACTAAATTACCGTATTTTGGTTTTTCATCAGCGTCAACGGCTCCCGTATTCAACATACCTGTCAGCTTAACTTCTTGCTCGATCGTGCCGTCCTGGTAGAATGACCAGAAGAAACCGTAATCGTAGTTGGCCACTGTAGAGAAGAACGAGACAACCAAACGGCGTGATCGGCGTACTTCTACTTCGTTTGTTCTCCAGTCCGTATGCTTCCAGGCAATGCCGTAATCCTCTTCGTGCAGACAAATCGCATTTGGAATCGTGCGAACGTCTCCTTTATGATCCGCCATAACGGCATCAAAATAATGAATATGTCCGACGCAGTCGCAGCCTAATTCTAGTGAATTCGCCAGCTGGCCCATTCCGTATTCTCCGGCATCAAAAGCATTTTGACGGCCGTGCATTTCCGATGTATCCGCATACGGAACAACCATTTCGGACAAGGATGCTCTATATAGAATCGGTCTTCTTTTCCCTTTGTCTTCAAATCCGACAGAATGAATAACAAGCCCTTCACGCGGTGTAAAGCTAATGCGGAAATCCCATTTCTGCCACTTAATGTGATGGCCATTAATTTCAAAGCTTGGCCCTTCCGGCTGAATGATGTCAAGCGGCTTTACGTCCGTGCGAACCTGAATATCCCCATTTAATTCCGGGACATAATTACCAGCAGTTGGCGGCAGCGGCTTTACGCCATAATCTTCAATGCGAATAATTTCTTTTTTATTTAAATCAACGACTGCATAAAGGCCGGTTAACGGATAAGCATAGCCATTATCTTTTTCTGACTTTCTCACCCAGGCAAGTGCTCGTGCCACCCGTGTGTCCGGATTGTCAAGTTCACTAAAATGACCGGCTGACCAAGGATCGATCATAACAAGACTCGGATCGGTTACGCCTCTTTTTAAAAGGGCTTTCTGGTATTCAGGATCGTTTTTAATCATTTCTTCGATTTCAAAATCATCCAGCAAGAAATTCGGCTGTACATCAGGAATATGTACATAAGAGAGAACCTGCTCGTTTGTGATAGATATAATCGCTTCATACGTTTTGTTTTCAGCACTGTCGAGCAGTATAATAAACGCTTTACGGTCGATCGGATCGCCTTCTTTAAAGCTGGCTACTTCTTCTTTTAACGGTTCATATAAAACGACCTGAACAAATTTATAAGTATAGGACAAGCCTTTGTCTTTTTTAATAAGCGCTACAGCTTCTGTTATTTCAGCCGCTGTGAGAGGCTCTAGTGGATGTAAAATTGTTTGGGTTTTCAATTCAGGTGTTTGCATAAAGAAATCCTCCTTTAATTCGTTCCGAATAATTTTCTTCCAAAATGACTAATTGTTCGTTTGTCACTTTGCTTATCCATAGAATACGCTGGTTTTCATTTGGTTCATTGTAAAAAACGAAACAAAACGACCCTTACAAGTAAAATTGTCAGATTTTCTAACAAAGAAAACGGTTTAAATAAACGTTTTATTGAGAAATTATTAATTTCCCTAACAAGAAAATAGACCCGAAAATCGAATTGAACATCCAAATTAAAAGTAAAGATAAAAAGTGTCTGAAAAATATGAAAAATGATAATAGAAGAGAAATGAAAAAAATGGAGAGGAAGGGTTATTAAACCATTCACACAAAAAAGCCGCTTACAGCTTTTGTTTGCAAATGATTTTCACTTAATGAATGCTGAATTGCTTTTCTGGACTCATGCTTGTATATGCTTTTTAGAAGGTAATCCGCCACTTATTATTTTCACAATCGGTCATACTATAAACGGCAAGTAAAATTATGTTATATTTCCTTACACAAAAATGGTTTTTTCTAAAAATATCATCATAATGTGGTTATTCCTATAAATTTAAATTAAGGGGCAAACACGATGAAAGAAACCTTTTACTTTCCTTTTCAGCCTGAAATTCAAATGACAACAACCAGTTACAAAGAATTAAAACCCGCTGAGTATGCTAAGAGTAAAGACATTGCTCTTTTTTATCAATTTGAAACAAAAAAAGGACAAAAAACGGCTCTTTCGCTTATCCCTGATGGATGCTTTGATATTATTTTTTGCTGTGATTTAAAAACGCCATCGGCTTTTCTTTGGACAAGCCCTGTATCCAGGCTGAAACAACCGGACTTTTTAGATGGCTGCGACTATTTCGGTGTTCGTTTTTTTCCGGAGCAAAGCCTGCTGAAGCTGCATTATCCAATGAAAGAGCTTTTAAATCAGCAAATTCCGTTAGCGGATGTTTTGTTTTTTGATCCCTCTCTTATTGAACAAATCAGTTTAGCGGCGTCGTTTGGTGAACGAATCACGCTGTTTAAACAGTTTCTTCAAGAAAGTACAGAGATCTCAGGAAGCGGGCTTGATCTCGTCGATTATTCAATTAAGAAAATTTACCTGGCCGGGGGAATGCTGAATATCAAGCAATTATCAAAGGAAATCGGTTATTCGGAGCAGTATATCCGCCGGAAATTCGAAGAGTATATCGGTTTTTCACCGAAGCAGTTTTGCAAAGTGGTTCAGTTTCAAAATTCATTGAACTGCATTTTAAAAATGGATCATGTAGATGTGCTTGATGTAATACATGAAAACGGCTACTATGACCAGCCGCATTTTATTAAAGATTTCAAAAAATTAATGAATGTGACGCCTAAGCAATATAAAGAAACACTGGCGCTTCAATCTTATCTTGCTTAAGAAGAATCCTAAGAGCCTTTAAACGAAACAGCAAAAAAAGATCTCACCTTTCTTAATAGCCTAATGATGCTTGTTATTCATACAAATTACTTATTTAACGGGGATTCCCGCAAAAAGCATTTCCACCACTTTCCTTTTTATATCAGCTGGATAACTCACTCTTGTGCCCATAGAAAAACACCGCCAAGTTGTTTTAGGTAATCCATACCCATTTTTCAACTTAAAGGTGTTTTTATTTGTCTCAATTAATGGGGTCAGTCCCCTTAGTTTTTCTGTCCAGATAGGTGTAGACGCTCCAGATTATTTAGGAATTTAGGGCAACAACTACCATTGAATGTAGCGATCAATCCATGTAATATATAAATACAAGCTGCATTGCACGTCACGATATAAAGTTTTAACCTTTAAGCTGTAACAGGGAGTTTTAAATTGAATCCGGAATGACACGCCTCGTTCGTTTTTGACCAATGAGGACAGGCAGGATGGTTTCTGCGAACACCCACTTTGAGGAGTGGTGGTTTAAAACTTTCTTCTATTCAACGGCAAAAGCGGCTTATACTATTAACTTTAATCTAGACCAGTTTCCTTCGGGGAGCTGGTCTTTTTGCTTTTTCAATCTGCTGTCTAAACAATCGACAGCATCAGAGTTTCTAGGAGAATCTCTTTATGCTCTTCTTCAAGGTTTCCTTCCTTTAGTCTTTTTTCTGGATCCGTACCAACTGTGTACTCTTTATGAACAAGTATGCCCCTGCGTCAAAAATAAGGCTCGATAAAATTATGATGCAGAAATAGCGTTTGTAACATGAGGATAATGTCCGCTTCTTGCAACAAAGTGCCGTTCCAGCTTTATTACACCCTGTCACGTTGAAGCGTCATAACCCGATGGAAGATTTTCTGACTGCCGGTTACTGACGAACATTTACAGAGAGTACAAGAACAAAAATAATAAGAGCAGTGCAAAAGGTCAATGCTTGCTAAAAAGCGGTCAACAATGGACTTTTCTTTTTTGAAAATGTTTTTTCCTGTCTGCCTACGAGGCAGATGGTCTATTCATCCATATTGGGACAAAACGCGGTTTCCATGGAGCAGTAGAAGTTTCTGTCAATCAGCCTGAAAGGAGAAAGGAGACCGATGCATGGATTTCGTCAACTTCTACGATTTTTTATTTTTTGCTATCCCTTTTTATTCGGTTCTGTTCTATGTACTGTACAATCATTCTGAAAAAAAATAACTTAAATATTAAAAGCCGGGCAAGAACCGGAGGACATTTTCAGAGTAAGCAGTTCTTACCTGCCTGTTCTTACTCAAAATAAATGGTCTGTAAAGCGCTATGAAAGAATTACAGGCAGTGGTCATGAATGAATGATGCTTTTATGATAAATTATGAAAGGACAAAAGAGAAAAAGGGGTAGTTTAATTGCGGCAAATGGATTTTACAGATGGACCTATTCTTAAACAGCTGTTTTTCTTCTCCACCCCTATTATGTTAGCTAACTTATTGCAGGTATCATTTCAATTTGTAGATAGCATGTGGGTCGGGAATTTGTTAGGGGCCGATTCATTAGGTGCGGTCACAATTTCGAGTACAGTCATCCTTACTGTCCTTTCTTTTATTATCGGGGTCAACAATGCTGCATTAACCATTTTGTCCCAGCAAAGAAATAGGGATAACGATTCAGGGCTGAAAAGTTATTTAAATGCCTTCGCTGTTCTTTTAACATGTTTGTCGTTGGCATTAGGCATTGCCGGATACGTATATTCGGAAGCCATTTTAAAAATGCTCGATACACCCGCAGAGATGATATCAGAAGCTGTTGTGTATTTGCGCATTAATTTTATCGGCATTCTTTTTTTATTTGGCTACAATTTTATCAGTACTATCTTAAGGGCACTGGGTGACAGCAAAACACCTTTAAAATTTGTATTTGCGGCCGTTATCTTGAACGTTATATTGGACCCTTTGTTTATTTCCGTCCTGGATTTGGGAATAGCGGGTGCTGCTTATGCCACGGTTGCTTCACAAGGAATTGCTTTTATTCTGGGAATGCTTTATACACTGCGCGCGAGAGCGGTTCCCTTTTCTATTCCTGCAATACCTAAAAAAGAAGAGGTTCTTCTTATTCTAAAATTAGGTATTCCAGCCGGGCTGCAAATGGCTGTCATCTATGCTGGGGTAACGGCAATTTTGACGGTGGTAAATTCTTTCGGCGGACATGCTGTTGCAGGATTTGGGGCAGCACAGCGCCTGGACAGCCTTATTATTCTTCCTGCCATGGCACTTGGAACGGCTGTCAATAGTATGGCTGGACAAAATATTGCCGGAAACCATTGGAGACGTGTTCATCAAATTGCTTTATACGGGGTTCTTTATAATTTAGCCGTTATGCTGCTGATTGCCGTCATTGTTTTCATGCTGGCGGAATTCGCTGTGAAGCTGTTTGTTCAACAAGATGATGCCGTCAGCTTTGGGGCGGCATACTTAAAAATTGTCGCTTTTTTCTACCCATTTATTGGGTTGAATTTTATTTTAAATGGGATTGTCAGAGCATCGGGAGCGATGTATCAGGTATTACTTTTAAACATCATCTCCTTTTGGATTTTGCGTTACCCGCTGACTTATTTTGTTTCCTCGTTTGTAGGGGAAAATGGAATTGCATGGGGAATGGGGATAGGTTTTATTATTAGCAGCGCCTTTTCTTTCTTGTATTACCGATTCGGCAACTGGAGAAAAATAGCGCTATTTTCATCCAAAAATACAAGTTAATAAAATAATGTTCCCTTTTAAAAAGCAAGAACATATTGACAGTAAGGATTTGCAGAACCTAAAAAAAGTAGTATTTATTTAACTTTGCCGCATGAAAAGAAAAGACAGCCATTTTTATAAAATCGCTGTCTTTTCTTTTATTTAGCTTCCGGAAAGATACCTCCTTTTTCCACAAAACAGGAATTGCTGCGTTTGTCAGCATCTTTCCTTTTTTCTTTTCCAAAAACTCATTAAGTTTGAATGTTTGATGTTCATTATTTTCTTATGTACTCCAGCAATAGATGCTACTCCTTACCATCATACTTCAATCGTTAATAACTGAACGAATACCGCTGTTCCGCTAATGGCAATTTGTAAATCCAGTTCATTTTGGATTTGTACTAACACGCGGCCATCTTTTCCCATTTCCTGACCCTGCTCGACTATTACTGAATAGTTTTCTTTTTTGCCTGGCTCGACGTAGGTGGCATAGTATGCGCCCATGACACCAGAGCCTGTACCTGTGACTGCATCTTCAAGTGTCCCGGAATAGGGTGAAGAAAAATGGCGGGCATGCATGTCAGCATCCGGTGCTACTGCAGTTAAACTGAACGGATGAACAGACGCTTTCGGCATTTCCTGCAAAATCCCCGGGAACTGGCTATTGTCCGGCTTCATTTTATGAAAAGCAGCCACATTTGAGATGGGAATACACAGCGTCCACGTTCCCGTGCTCCCGTAAGCAATTGGATACGCAGGGTCGATGTCGCCCGTCTCGATCCCAATGGAAGCCGCTAACTTTTCCTTTGAGCCATGAAATAAAACAAATTCAGGCTTCGCATGCTCCATCCGAATTTGGTAATGCTGTTTCTCTTTCGTTACATGGACAGATAAAATACCTGCTGCTGTTTCAATCGTGTACATTTCTTTTTCAGGCAGCTTCTTCTGTTTCAGCAACGCAGCCATGCTGGCCATTGTGGCATGACCACACAAAGGCATTTCATGGCCCGGTGTGAAATAACGAATTCGAATATCCGCAGCATCAGACGGAATAGGAAATGCACACTCATTGAAGCCGACTTCAGCAGCGATTTTCTGCATGTTTTCTTCGGTCAAATCCTGTCCGCCTAACACAATCCCCGCCGGATTGCCTTTGCCTGGAGATGTTGTGAATGCATCATAATGAAAGACGTCAATTTTCCCCATTAATATTCCCCCTTTTTTATAAAAAAAAGAAGACATTCAACTGCCTCCTTTCATTACTATTAATTCCACTCTTCATCCGGTTCATGTATAATTTCGATGATTCGTTTTGACGCATTGATTTTTTGTTTGAACTCAAACGTAGTGCTATGTGTTTCATATACGTCTTCATCAACTGAGAATGTGACAACTGAATTGTTTTCCTGATCCAAAACAACAAATTTATGCGAATCATCTTGATTTGTATATAGCGAGTACGATTCGTGTACAATCAGTGTCCAGTCAAAAGGCAATACCACTTGTTTCGTTTCCATTTCTTCTTCTCCTCCCTTTAAACGCGTCCCAATGATCAAAGCAGCGAGCACAGGCAAAACAATAAAGAATCCAATGCTTGAAAGCAGATCTGAGCCATTAAACGCATAGCGGAACAAGCCATAATACAATGGACCAATCGTCATAATCAGTGTAAGGAGAATAAAGGTGTTTCTAAGCGGTCTTGGCAACTCTTTAAACATTGTTTCCCCATTGTAATGCCTGCTATTCAAACTGAACACTACATCCCAAAGCAGTGCTCCGACAAAGATTACTTTCCAAACAATCGGTGTGAAAATGTGGGTATCTGTTACATATCCAAATAACCCGATCCATGTGATGAGGGAAATCACAAAATCTACTTTTGCAGCAGGCGTTCGATAGCCGCCTTTTAACAAAAAACCAATAGATGTGATTCCCAAAATGAACAAATAAATAATCCATAAAATATGTGTCATTCTTTCATTCCTTTTTAGTAAGCTTAAAACTATTATATAGAAAAAGAATATAAAAGACGACAGCTGGTCCTACAGGCCTTTTAAAAAGATATCTTTCCTTAACCAGCTATCAACTAAAAGAATAAATCAGTTTAATTAAATTTCCCTTTCTTTCCTCAGTATTCTTTCGCTTTGTTCACCGGAGATTCGTGTGTGCTTTCGGACTTTAGTTTAATCGCCAGCCAGTCCACCCTGTAAAAACGGATCATAACAGCAATGCCGATCGCGGTGATGAACGCATACAGGGACAGCCAGGCCCCGATGCTTTCCAAATGGAAAACATTCACAGATACATACGCCAGCGGCACAAAAAACAGCCATGATAAGATAAGTGAAATTTTCAGCAAAAATGACGTGTCGCCAATACCCCGAAGACCGCCTGCGTAAAAATTAAACAGCGCATCAAACAGCTGGAGGAAAGCAGAAATTTGAATTAACTGAACAGCCAGCTCGTACACCTCTGGGTCATTTGTATACAGCCCAATAATGGATTCGGCAAACACAAATTCAAGCAGGCCGAGAATAAGAATAAAAATACTGCCGAGAATCGCCGTTTCTGTCCCCATCCTTCTCGCGGACAGCGGGTCTCCGCGGCCAATATCCTGTCCGACTAAAATAGTCGCCGTGGTGCCGAAAGCAAAAGCGGGCATAAAACCAAAGCTCATGACACTGAGGGCTACTTCATTGGATGCTAAAGCATTTGTGCCCAACTGTGTTACAAAAACGGTAAACACAAACATCGCCATGCTTTTTGAAAATTCTTCTGCACCCAATTTCGCGCTTTCTGATGCAATTAAGGTTGAATCGGCGCGTTCGATTTTCGCTTTGGTCCGTGTGCCGTACCGCTTATGCAGCGCAATAAAATAAACGTATGCAGAAAGAAGAAAAATGGTGAATTCACCGATAAAAACAGCCCAAGCAGCACCGACTAAACCCATTTCAGGAAATCCGGCATTTCCGTATGTTAATGCATACGTAAAAAAAATCATTGCCAGGTTTCCGATAATAGACGTGACCATCGGTGTTTTTGTATCACCGATTCCCCGGAAAAATCCGTGTAGCACAAATGTAAAAACCGTGCCCGTCATTGCCAGGAAACGGATCATTAAATAGCTGGTCCCTTCTCTGATCAAATCCGCTGAAGAACCCATAACAGATAAAATGGCTTCCGATGCAAACAGCCCGACCAGAATAACGAATGCATTAGCGATCACACATAAATAAAGAGCAATCCCCGTTTGCTTGATGCCTCGTTTCATATTATTTGAACCATAATGCTGGGCAACAAGGTAATTCACTGTATGGCCAATCCCTGAAAACAGCGCCCACACATTGTACATGATAATGTTAGTGACCCCGACAATCGCAATAGCTAAAGCACCCAGGCTTCCAACCATTATCAAATTAATCGTTCCTGTCGCAGTCATCGCCGCAAAAGAAGCAATCGACGGAATGGCAAGTGCTAATATTTTTTTGTAGTTCATTAAATAAGGTCTCCTATCCAGACGTATGCTGATTCTAAGGTAATTTTAGCCATGTTGCTGCCGTCTATTTTCATATACCCGATTTATTGTATTCTTTCATAAAAACAAGTCATTTTCTACAAAATAGAATAAGTTAAAAAGAATGAGACAGGATTCCGGTGATAGGACATCGAGCTTTCCTTCTGCCTGTTTAATTATATCATCGGGCAATAGAGCCGGCTGCCCGTTATCTATGCCTTCACGCTAAAAACAGCTCATTTTTTCACCTCCATCATTTGCGTATTTCAGTATTCTTTTCTTTCCTGTTACTCTTTTTGGCTCTTTTCTTGAAATAGAGCCAGCTAAAGAATGAGATCACTGCAACCGCTGTCAAAATAAAGAACACTTTGCCTTGCCCTATGCTTCTTAAGTTAATCTGCTCTGCAGGTATCTGCCCTTCGCCAAGTATGGCCAAATCTTCTTGTGCAGCACTGATTTCAGTTGTTCTGCTACAAACACTTCAACACATTAACATAATAGCATATAAATTGAATAAATTTACATTTTAAATAAAGCTAAAAAACCTCTCTTTCTCCATTGACTGCTCTTTGATAGAGAGTGGGCAATACTCAATTTCCGAGATTACAGACATTTCTCGCTTGAAAGGTCTGTAAGGACGCCAGCTTAATGCGTGGTGGAACATCCCTGGACCGTGCAGGACATGTTGGTGGCCATAAAGGAGCATCGGACTAAATTTACCAAGCATACGAGTCTGAGGCCTTTACTGGAATGAAAATTATTCCGACGATTGCAGAAGAAACGTACGTTTGTTTAGTTAGAGAATCTGAATAAGATGAGGCAGTCCTTTGGGATTGCTTTGCCTTTTCTCTCTTTCTATTAAATTAAATTTTATAAAACCCTTGAATTCTTTCATGAAAGCGCTTAACATGTATATGCATCTTAGTACACAACAAGAATTCAAAAAGGGTGATTAAAAATGAATGCGATTACACTAGTCATTGGAGCAATTTGTATCCTAATGATTGCGTACCGTTTATATGGTACGTTTATGGCTGTTAAGGTCTTGAAATTAAAACAAATGCAGGAAGCAAAGCAAACACCAGCCCATGCTTTGGATGACGGGAAAGATTATGTCCCGACTAATAAATGGGTAGCGTTTGGTCATCACTTTGCCGCAATTGCTGCAGCAGGTCCACTTGTTGGGCCGATCCTTGCTGCTCAATTCGGTTATTTGCCCTCTATGCTTTGGTTATTAATCGGTGCCGTTATTGGTGGAGCCGTTCATGATGCAGTGGTTTTATTTGCTTCTATGCGTCAAAAAGGAGAATCCTTAGCAGAAATTGCTAAGAAGGAATTGGGTCCAGTTGCTGGATTCTGTACGGGCCTTGCTATGTTGTTCATCATTACGATTACAATGGCTGGCTTATCCATGGTGGTTCTTCATGCATTGGAGCATAATCCTTGGGGAACATTCGCTGTCGGTATTACGATTCCAATTGCGATGGGCGTAGGATTGTATCATAGAAAAACAGGCAACTTAAAAGCAGCAACGATTGTTGGTTTCGCTTTGATCATGCTTGCCGTATTCTTTGGTCCACAGATTCAAGGAACATATTTAGGAGATTTATTGACTCTTGATGTTACGCAATTATCTATTATTCTTCCTATTTATGCATTCTTTGCAGCGGCATTGCCTGTATGGTTATTGCTCGCACCACGTGATTATCTAAGCAGCTTTATGAAGATCGGTGTTTTCGTAGCATTGATTGCCGGAGTATTTGTGGTTAACCCAACAATTCAATTCCCGGCAGTAACAGAATTCATTCATGGTGGAGGCCCAATCCTGGCTGGTCCAGTTTGGCCTTTTATCTCCATTACAATTGCTTGTGGAGCAATCTCTGGATTCCATGCTTTCGTAGGTTCTGGAACTACTCCGAAAATGTTAAATCGTTGGGAAGATATTAAAGTTGTTGGTTTCGGTGCAATGCTCGTGGAATGTGTTGTTGCGATTATGGCATTAGTTGCCGCTACATCACTTCAACCTGCTGATTATTTCGCAATCAACTCTACACCGGAAGTATTTAGAACACTAGGAATGGAAACGGTTCATCTTGATGATTTAAGTGAAGAAATCGGATTGGACTTAGAAGGACGTACTGGCGGAGCGGTTACGCTTGCTGTAGGTATGACCTATATTTTCACCTCGATTCCTTGGTTTGATAAACTGGCTTCTTTCTTCTTCCAATTTGTCATTATGTTTGAAGCATTATTTATCTTGACCGCCATAGATTCCGGAACTCGTGTCGCACGCTATTTGATTCAAGATTTTGGTGGTGCATTCTACAAGCCGCTAAAACGGATGGATTGGCTGCCTGGCAATATTTTTGCCAGTGCTTTAGCTTGCTTCCTCTGGGGATACTTACTCTTCTCAGGAGACATTGGCTCTGTCTGGGCCCTATTTGGAGTTTCTAATCAGTTGATGGCTTCCATTGGCTTAATTGTTGGAGCTACAGTTATTTTAAGGGTTGCTGACAAGCGCCGTTATATGCTAACTTGCTTAATCCCACTTGCTTACCTTTATGTAACAGTGAATTATGCAGGTTACTGGATGGTCAAAAACGTTTATTTAAACGGAGCAGCTGCGGGCTATAGTGTTTTAAATGCAACGCTATCTATTATCATGCTGGTATTAGGATTTATCATTATTGTAACAGCGATTAAAAACTGGATTGAAACATGGAATAATCCAGTAGCGGAATTGAAAAAAGAATCAGCTTAACAAGCCGGGCCCCCTGAATATGAGGGGGCTTTTTTGGGTACAAAAAAGCCCTTTGAGCCGTAACTAAGGACCCCATGTCAAAAAAGAAAATATTTCCTCTCGTAAAAGGATATAATCATTTGTGCTTTCTATTCTGAAGAATCCGATTTAGAGGATATTAAGGTGAAAGAGGAGTGTCATGATCATCGCACCCGTTGGAGAAAGAAATACCACAATTTATAACAAGCTTACAGAAATGAAGAAAAATGGCGTGTCAAAGGAAAAAGACTTGTGATTTTTGTATAATCAGCAAGCCGTTTTATCAATCTTTTTTAGAAATTATCGAACTTTATTATGAGTTTATGGACAACGATAAAGATTACTGATAAAAACTAACTGTTCATATAGCTTAAAAACTGTAGGAGAATTTTTAAATACTCTTTTTATTTAAAAGTGATTTGATTTAAGATTTTTGCTTTTTGATAATGAAATATTGATTTAGATAATTCAAAGATGATTCCGTTCGTTAAGCATACGGTATTTTCAATAATCAAGGCTGGATCTAGCTCATTAACATGCAGCAGTCTTGCACTTGCTTCATCGATTTTTTCGCAGTTAATTACTTTGTCAGCAAAACCAATGTTTAATTTTAAGTCCTCTATAAGGTAACTGTAAATAGAACTCGATGCAATATCTTCATTTAAGTATGGCACAATATCTTTTTTAAAATAACTTATTTCAATTGAGAAGGGTTCTTTATCTACAATTCTTAGCCGTTTAATATAATAAAGGTTTGTTCCCACTTCACAGCGTAATTTTTTTGCTATTTCTTCATCAGCTTCTATCACGTGTAAGGATAGAATTTTCGTCTCAATTGCTTTTGAAGTCAAATCTTTTGTTAATCCTCTAAGACTGCCTAAATTAATATAATCTGTTACAGATTCTTCCCGTAAAAACATTCCGCTGCCTTGCACCTGATAGATATAGCCGCGATTGACCAGCTGACTAATTGCTTTTCGGATCGTATTTCGGCTTACTTCAAAATGTTTTATCAGTTCTTCTTCTGTCGGCAATTTTTTTGTTTCATCAAATTTCCCTTCCCGAATTTCCCGTTCTAAACAATCAGCTATTTCTTTGTATTTTACAGCCATAAAATCTCCCTATTATTCGTTCAATTATTTACTGCCTCTATTATACAGAAAACCTCTTGATTTTAATCAAGAGGTTTTCTTTTTATTTACAGCTCTTCTCCTCTCGTCTCAATAATATGCTTATACCAATGAAACGACAGCTTTTTCTTTCGATTTAAATGATCCCGATGATCTACGTAAATAAATCCGTATTGCTTTTTATATCCGTTTAACCAGCTTAATAAATCGATGGCAGACCATGCGTAATACCCTTTTAGATGAATGCCTTCTTTAATTGCACGCTTAATCACTTTTAAATGTTCCTCAATATATTTAATACGAGGAACATCGACAATCTCACCATCAATAATCGGATCTTCATCGCCAAGACCGTTTTCTGTTACATACATCTTAATATCACCATAACGCTCTTTTAACATATGCAGCCCATCTAAAAAGCCTTGAGGCGAGATTTCCCATCCCCATTTCGTATATGTTTTATCTTCCATTTTTACGGTCCGATAAAAGCCATCAAAAGATGGGTTGCCGGGAGCTAGAGTTGATGTTTCTCTTGAATGTTCCATGGATGAAACAGCTTCATGATTTTTTTCTACTCGAATGGGCTGGTAATAATTAAGGCCAATAAAATCATTTTTTCCTGCATTTCTTTTTAACGTATCTAGTTCTTCTTCCGTCCAACTTGGCGTCCAGCCTTTCTCTTTTAATTGCTCAACCACATAAGACGGATATTCACCTTTTAAAATGGGGTCATAATACCAAAAAGTTTCATATTCATTGGCATGTCGAGCAGCTAATACATTCTCTTGTTTATCATCTACACTGTAAGCTGGTAAGAATACATGTGTAATACCAATCTCGCCGTAATGATTCAGTTCCTTATAAATTTCTACCGCTTTTGCATGTGCATAAAACACGTAATGTGTCGCTTGAAAGTATTTATTCTCATCGTTTTGGATACCAGGCGGATGCGCTCCTTTTAAATAGCCTAATCCGCAAAACATAACCGTTTCATTAAACGTAATCCAATGTTTGACGCGATCTCCGAAGGCCCGAAAACAAATTTCTGCATACTTGACGAATGCCTCAGCTGTTCGCTTATTCGTCCATCCTCCATCTTTTTCAAGCGTTAGAGGCAAATCCCAATGATACAGTGTAACAAATGGAACAATACCATATTTTAAACATTCATTAATAACATTATTATAAAATTCTAAGCCTTTTTCATTGACTTCTCCGTCTCCTGTTGGCAAAATACGTGCCCATGAAATGGAGAACCGGTACGATTCAAGTCCCATCTCTGCCATTAATTTAATATCTTCTTTGTATCGATGATAATGGTCTATGGCTACCTCTCCGTTTGTACTCTTATACGTTTTCCCCGGAATCTTTGAAAAGACATCCCAATTTGTTATACCTTTCCCATCTTCATTCCATGCTCCTTCTATTTGATAAGAAGCAGAAGCTGCTCCGAATAAAAAGTCATGTGGAAACTTCATTTTAAACCCTCCAATTTCATACCAACTTATCAAATTTATTACCATATATAATATTTATAGGTACAAATATTAAAGAGATTATATAGTTTTTTTCGACTGATGTCAATTTGAGAACCGGACGGCCATGTTAAGCCAAGTGTTACCCTATTATTAGATAGGATACCTAAAGCATACTTAAACAGGACAAGCTTAATAAATGCTGATAGTCGTGGATAACTGAATATGAACATTTTGCTTCTCACACGAAATGAGCGATAGGCGAAAAAATCATACCCATGGCCTGACGGATGCAGTAAATGTGGGGGGGGCATCACTGACCTATAATTTAGTATATACATTAGAGTGGCTGTTCGTAAAAGTGGTGGTAAATTGGCGGACGTTCGTAAAATGATTTTGGACTTAAGCGAACGCTAAAATAGCTGTTGTTTACATAAAAAAGAACTGTGCATAAAAGTGTACTTTTACGAACGGAACTTAACCTTATTGTTTAACTGTTTATCTTTGCTTCTCCATTATTCAAGTGATTGGATTGTCTCACTTTATTGGGTCAGTCCCTTTAAACGATCCAGGGCGTTTTTATACAAAGCAATAGTCATTAGCTTGTATGAAATCTATTAAATAACGGTGGTTTCATCCTTGGAAATTAACAGAATTTTGCCGTCGTCAAGCCGCTGTTCATATGCGACTGCTTCGGCTGAACTTAACCCGATTTCCTCCATTTTAGCCCGGAGTTGATCGCCTTTGTCCCGGAACATATTTTTCACAGCGGTTCCCAGGCCGGTTTCGTCCATGCCGATTTTTTCTGCATCCGACCGGTCGGCTACTTCATCTGTGACTCCTTCATCAGGAGCTAAAACATATACTTCCTCTTCTGCTACACCTCGTGTATACAGTGTATTGGCTGCCTGAATGGCTTCTTCCATCGTCTCGTATTCTCGTACTTTTGCCATTGTTACCACTCCTTCCGAAAATTCTTCCTTACTATTCTATTGACCGGATAGAAAGGATTAAAACATCAAATGCTACAGCAAAGCATTTGATGTTTTCGCCTTTTTACTGTTGCGTTTCTTCTTCCGTAGGGTCATTTTCTGGATCGATCTCATCATCTACTTCCCCGTCATCAAGGCCGTTATCTTGATCAACCCCGTCATTGATTCCACTGTCTTCATCTAATTGATCATCTTGCTCTCCATCATCGATACCGTTGTCCTGGTCTACTCCATCATTGATTCCACTGTCTTCATCGACAGGATTGTTTTCTGGATCTATCTGATCATCCACTTCTCCATCATCAATTCCATTATCCTGATCTTCTCCATCTCCACATCCAGCAAGTCCTCCAAGTGTTAAGACGGCAGCCAGGCTGCCTGTCATCCATTTCTTTTTCCAATTAGAAGCCATGTTGTTTCCTCCTTTGATACGGTTTCATTTATTAAGTACCCTGCACTTTACACTTTAAACACAAAGCATTTTAGCTCTAGCCGAGAAGCTTCCAATAGCGGGCAAGTCCTATCAATTCTTTAAATATTAGATCCTCCAAAAAGAAATGAAGATAAGAAAATTTTTGCAAAAATTAAAAAAACACCCTATTCATGAAAGAGGGTGCTCACTAACACAACATATTTGCATTTATGTTGCATTTGGAATGTATTTTACTTTTCAATACGAACAAGAAAATAACTGCTGCTAGTATTTTTGGAACACTCGCTCAATAAATAGTCAATTTCGCCTTTTATATTTTCTTCTTCAATGATTTTTGTACAGATATCAGTCTCTACACTTGTATTCTCCCCACCAAATTTATCGTTTGAGTTATCGTAGCTATAATGATTGAAATACTTCCATCCGTTTCTAGTACTACGGCTTTTATTTGAGATATAGAATAGATTCCATTTGACCGGGCTGCCTGCAGAATCTCCACTTCTAATACACGTTCTTTCTTCATGGTATGTGTAAAATATTCTCCATTGTAGTAAAGAAGCTCCGGGTTTGATTTGATTATTTCACTCACAAATCTTGACCTGACAGAAAGCCAGGCGATCAGATATTGCATTCCAATCAACAGAAAAAAGGCCGTGAACCCCTCCGCCAGCGCTACCTTTTTACTTAAAAGAATGGTGGCCAAGGTTGAACCAAGCGCAACTGTGACTACTAAATCAAAAGCATTCATCTTTGAAAGGGTACGTTTGCCAGAAATTCTTAAAAAGAAAATCAAACCAATGTAAGCTAAAACCCCTACAATAATGGTTCGTCCAATTGTCTCTCAGTTATTAAAGAACATGTAAACACCTCTTATTTTTAATTGTTATTAGTTAATTCCGAATCATTGATTAAGTACTATAAAGTTTCTAAGCGATATGCTTACTGTGGGTTTCCTGCTTATATCAATGGTTTCCTCATAGTTCGACAGATAAACGTGTTATTCATTAACTACGAAACTAATATTTTTTTAGTTTGTACAATAAGCAGTGAGGAAATAGGAGAGAGAGGGTGATGCAGATTAATAACGAGACGGAAGGAGAGGAAAACGTGCTTTTGTTTTTTACAGCAATCATCTTATTAGTTATAAGTGTGCGAATTTATCTTGGGGTGTACTCTAAGGCGTCAAGTAGTGACGGGCTATCGTGATGGCATCCGGCATTATGATTAATGGGACGATGCAGAAAGTTCCTTTTTTGGCTGTTTCCGTAGGGCCATATGCAGCCCTTGCGCTGTTGCCTATGCTTGCATGGCTTGCCGTTGAATATGTATGGGACGTTTTCGAGGGATCTTTCTATAAGCGGCACCTTTCTAATCCCGTTCAAAGTTTTTCCATAGGAACGTGGATATCGGCACTTTCTATTACCTCTGTGACACTCACTGCGGTACTGCCGTCCTTACGCAATGTAGCCATCTTTTTATTTATCCTAGCGATTCTTCTCATTTTGGCTTTTATCATCCTGCTTGTGATTTGGAACTATGTCCGTTTTTGGTCTTATCCTTCGCGAGTAGATGAGGTGAAAGGCGTTTTGCTGCTAGAGTGTGTAGCGGTTCAATCCATTGTTGTAGCAGGAAATAAATTGTATAGTCACTCTCTTTCCACACAAGCTTCTTTGTTTTTCATTGGATTAGGCATCTTGTTTTATCTAGCAGGTTTTGTAGTCATACTGGCATCTTTTAGAGATAAAAAGGCCTTTTCTTTTATTAAGAACTGGTCCAATACAAATGCTATTATTCATGGAGCAGTCTCTATTACCGGTCTTGCGGTTGTCTCTAGCTCAATACGGGCATCCGATGGAGCGGCTGTTATCCGGTTGATAGCGCTGTTTTTTTGTATCTTTAAAATAAAAAAGAAGGTTCTTTTTCCTGTATGCTGAATCTAGAAAAATAATAATTGGCGGTGTCACACAATGAAAATTAGTTTAATGAAAAGGATTATTTTGCAGCTTCGAGAAAGTCTTTGGATAGCTCCCGCTATTTATAGTTTGCTTGCTATTTTGCTGTCATTAACAATGTTTTACATTGATATTCAATATGTGGGCGATATAGCGGATTACATTCCGTCAATTTTAATGACAAGTGTTGACTTGGCGAAAACGATTATGGGAGGCTTATCATCCGCTCTTTTAACAATGACGACTTTTACATTTTCAACGATCATGGTTGTTCTGACTACCTATTCATCTCAATTTTCACCAAGAACATTGAAAAATTTTGTCCAGGACAAAATGACGTGGCGTGTTCTTGGTTTGTTTATGGGCGGATTTCTTTATAATACACTTTCACTGCTATTTATGAGGGATAATTTATACAATCATATGGTATTGTCTGCTACTGTCGGCATTGCAATTGCGCTTATCTGTCTTACTTTCTTTGCGATATTTATTCACCATATCGCGACGAATATTCAAGTAAGTACATTAATGAAAGAGCTAACAGAGGATGCGTGCCTTGTTATCAAGCACTATCAAGAATTAGGTGAGAAGCAGGGGTCCGAAGAAAATCAAATTGCCAAGAATGCGGCTGAATGGACTTTTACCTCTAAGATGGACGGCTATATTCAATGGATTGATTTCGAAAGGCTAGCTTCATTTGCAAAAAAGCATCAGGCTACGATCGAAGTACTAGTGCATATCGGCGACTTTGTCCATCATGAGCAGTCGATCATCCATTTTTATGGAGCGGAAAAGCCGGAAATAGAAATAAACAAATACATAATGGCAGGCAAAGATCGAGATACCCGGCAAGATCCGGAGTTTGCTCTTCAAAAGCTGGTCGAAGTATCTCTGCGGGCGATTTCTCCTGGAATTAATGATCCCAATACAGCGATACACAATATCCGGCACCTTGGCCGTCTGCTTGGTCAAATGAGTCATATATCAGGTCGATATTTCGTTTTTTCAGATGAGGATCAAGTAGCACGGTTATCTTATCGTCTTCGCCCGTTTCATAAAATACTGTACAACACATTTTTCCAGCTGCGATATTATGGGAAAGACGATATGTCGATGCTGGCCTCAATTACCGAATCATTGACAATTGCGTCTGAATTGTCAGCTGGACACGTTCAATCCGATCTATGGAATATGCAGTTGTATATTGTCGAAGGTATGAATCAAGATGAGATGCTTTCGCTTGACCGTGCTTTTTACCAGGATAAAATCAATCACCTGGCCCGCTCGACAGGAAACGAAACGATTCAGCTTCCCCCCGGCCGGTAAGAGATAACGAGCCAGTAAAAAAGTAGAAGCAAAAAAATAAGTACACGTAATGAAACCCCCGTTATCAGCGGGGGTTACAGACTGTAGACAAACTCGAAGAAATTCGGGTTTGCCTGCAGTCTTTTTATTTTTCACAATAGAAATAAGATATTTTGGCTGAGGTGATGGAAAATGATGACGAGAAGCAACCAGACAGAACGAGACCAACTAGAAGTGATTGCACTGGACCAGCTGGTGCTGCAGGACCACCTTGTGCGGAAGCTGGAGGCGGCGATTGATTTCTCCTTCATTTATCCATTGGTTGAAAATTTGTATTCGAAGCTTGGGCGTCCAAGTATAGACCCGGTCGTCCTGTTTAAGATGACCTTTATTCAGTATGTGTTTGGCGTCCGCTCCATGCGCCAAACGATCAAGGAAATTGAAACGAATGTGGCGTACCGGTGGTTTCTCAGATTTGGCTTCTACACAGAGGTCCCCCATTTCTCCACCTTCGGTAAGAACTATGAGCGCCGTTTTAAGGACACGGATGTCTTTGAACAGATTTTCTACCGCATTCTGAAAGAAATTGCAGACCAGGGACTGCTCAGTGCTGACCACGTTTTTATTGACTCTACTCATGTGAAGGCAAGCGCAAATAAGCGCAAATTTGAAAAGAAAGTGGTGCGCAAGGAGACACACGCCTACGAGGCAAGGCTCCAGGAGAAGCTAAACCAGGACCGGATAGAAGCCATTTCCACCAGATAAATTTGAAAAAGAGGAAACCAAGGAAATCAAGCAGAGCACGACAGACCCGGAAAGTGGCTATTATGTAAAAGACGAGCGCACGAAGCAGTTTGCCTATTCCTTTCATGCAGCGACTGATCAAAAAGGGTTTGTACTGAGCACGATCGTGACCCCTGGAAATGTTCATGACAGCCACATCCTTCAGCCATTGGTGGAACACATTAATGTCTACATTAGAGCCTGAAATTAACAGCCAGCTAAGGATCTCAAGTGGCAGAGCAATTGGTGGAAGCTCCGAACATAATGCCATGTATGCAGTAAGGGGCAGCCGTGAACTTTATGACCTGTGGGCGGAGCTTGTTGGACCTCAGTGGGCATATGATGCTGTTAGTCCTTTATTCCAAAAAAATGAAACGTATACAGGGAACACACAAGAACCGGAAGAACGGGGAAGAAAAGGCCCGATTTTTGTGAGACAGCAAATTATTCCTGAAGATGGACTTGTCACTACTTTAGCGAAAGCAACCTCAGATGTTTTGGATATCCCAATTGTTGAAGACTATAATACAGGCATAAGAGATTGCACATTTTATAAATCACAGGCTACGAACAAAATGGTGCACGGAAGATTTGTTCGTTCATCAACGGCAACTGGATATTTAGATGATGATGTAGTTACACAAGGAAATGAGATCCTGTCTGATGAATTTGGGGTTGGAAGTAGACAGCTGACTATTTTTGCCAAAACAACAGTGAATAAAATTCTCTTTGAACAACAAGAAGGAGTTCAGGCTGCTGTCGGTGTTGAGTATGTCAAAAATGGAAAAATCCAAAGGGCTTATGCAAACAAAGGAATTGTTCTTTCTGCGGGAAATTTTTCTTCGGTCATTCTTCAGCGTTCAGAAATCGGAAATCCTTTGGATTTAGTCCAAATCGGTGTATCAACATTAATAGAGAGCCCTAATGTTGGACACAACTTCCAGGCTCAATTTACTGGCGGAGTGGGGGTTGAAGTAGAAACCAGCCGGCTTCTGGAAGTGAGAGTGGCTGACCCTGACCTGCCATTTCCACTAGGTGCTCATAAAGGAGAAGGACCAACAGGAGGCCGCCGTCTTCAAATTTATAGCAGCATAACACCTTCTTTTCTTCCACCAGCTGTTGTCTTCGAAAACAGCTGGTCGTTTAATCCAAATAAAAAGACGAATGTGATGAGTATTGGCCCTTTCGACAATAACCCGAGAAGCAGAGGAACAATTTTGGCCACTCACAGCGATCCTGAGGCTTATCCAACCGTTAGCCTCAATCCATTGGAAGATCCGAATGATTTAGAATTCATGATCGATCAGTATATTGACATTTACAAAATTATGAAGAAAGCTCGGAAACTTGATCCTGAAGGGATTTATAAGCTGGTATACCCTGCTGAAGATGTCTTTGAAATGACAAATGAGGCAGAAAAA
>NZ_JANAVL010000012.1:0-87770 GCF_024213455.1 Domibacillus sp. A3M-37
AAATTTAGCTTTGAAACACATTGGGGCAACCACACAAGAGACCTGGGCGACTCAGAAGTGCATTTGCTGCACTTGCTGGTACTACAAAATAACGGCGGCTCCAAACGCAAAACAGGAGTTTTCTATCAAAGCCGAATTCTACCCCTTAAGTGAAGGGTGAATTCTGGGCTTCACCACCACATATCAGGTTAGTTAAAAAGTTAATAAATAAGAACCATCAACAATTTCGTAATGGATTTGAGTCAATAATTTGGACACAAAAAAATTAAGTCTTAAGCTGTTTTTCTAATTTCATCCTCAATGGCTTGAGGTGTCTGATAACCGATACTGCTATGGATTCTGTTTCGGTTATACCAGCCTTCTATAAACTGGAACATAGCCAGATTTGCAGCTCGATAGTCTGTGTATTGCGTATGATAAACTTCTTCTTTCTTTAGTATGGCGTGAAATGATTCTATGCAGGCATTGTCATAAGGACAGCCTTTCTGGCTGAAAGACTGCTGGATCTCGTGTTTTTGAACATACTGAGTAAACTCACTGCTGGTATATTGTGAGCCAAGATCAGTATGGAGAATTAAGCCCTTTTGGGGCTTTTGAAAAAAACAGGCGTTTTGAAGTGCTTCAATCACCAATTCTGATGTCATAGAACGAGAAAAAGAATAGCCAACGATTTTTTTCGAATGCAGATCCAATACAGAGGCCAGATAGCACCAGCCGTCTTTTACCGTAGGAATATACGTAATATCCGCCACCCATTTCTCATTGATCGTGCAGGTAGAGAAGTCTCGTTTTAAAAGATTATCCAGCTGCACAACCTTTTCTTTTGAGGGGCAGGGACGGTATTTTCTCTTGGTAATCGAACGAATGCCTGCCTTTCTCATTAGGCGCTGGACACGCTTTAGGCTTAAACAAAACCCGTTGTTTAATAAGGTTTTATGAATTTTCGGAGCGCCATAACGTGCCTTACTTTCCAGGTGAATCCGTTGGATCTCCTTCATGAGTTCCTGGTTTTCCTGTTCACGCTTTGACGTCGTTTTTTCAAGGGAATCATAGTAGCTGCTTCTTGGCACCGCCAGTATTTCGCACATCTTCTGAACAGGGTATTGATCCTTGTGTTCCTCGATAAAATCGTTGAGCTCTGTTTCGGTTACTTTTTCGCGAATATGGCCATAGCCTTTTTTAGGATTTCTACCTCCTGTTTTAACCGAAGGTTTTCTTTCTGAATCTCGGCTAACTCTTTTGGTGTCAGTGCCTCTTTCTCTGAACCGATAGGGGTAAAGTCTTTCACCCATTTATAAATCGTTACCTCTGATACGCCATATTCGCTGTTTAATTCTTTAACTGAGCTGCCAGAATGATACAAATCCACAATCGTTTTCTTAAAATCAAGGTTGTATTTTTTGCCTGCAGGTTTACGTTCCAATTCGGACACATCCTCTCAAAAATAATTGTAAGGACTTAATTAAACTGTGTCCATGAAACTATACTAACTCCATAACGTATACATATCAACACTTAAAGATAACAGGGGGCCTTACTCAAATAAGAAGTAAAGTACTTCCTTATTCAAGTAAAGAGACAGGTTAATTGAAGAAGGATTTTTACTTCCCAACAAAGAATATTAATTTAGATAGTAAAAACAGTCTTCTTATAAGGGAGTGAAAGGAGTATGTTTAGTAAAGTCGGTCAAATTATGTTGTATGTCAATAACCAAGATGAGGCAGTGAAATTCTGGACGGAAAAATTAGGCTTTACTGTAATAGCTGAAGAGAACAACAATCAGGGATTGAGATGGATTGAAATTGCTCCAAAAAAAGGTGCAGAAACAAGCGTCATTCTGCACAATAAGGATTTCGTTTCTAAAATGTCTCCTGGATTAAATCTCGGTACTCCTTCTTTAATGTTTTTCACGGAGAATCTTGAACAATTACACAGTGACTTATTAAATAAAAATATTACAGTCGGAGAGATTGTAAATATGCCATCTGGTAGAGTATTTAACTTTGCAGATAATGAAGAAAACTATTTTGCAGTAATGGGAAAAAAGTAATTTCCTAAACAACGAGTTGTGAGCTACCGATAAGGTTACCAAATCCAGGTGGCTTTTTTTGTTATGTGAAGGAAAGATTGTGAAGAAATGTACTTAAACTCCCATGTAAGAACGAGTTTCCTTACATAATCTGTGGTGCAATGCTTGAGCTGCATGGATGGCTAACGGGGGCTTGAGTTGAAGAAGGAATAAAGCAAAGGACCAAAAACGGTCCTTTTTCTTTTGCGAAAAAAATCAATATTATCGTTTAAAAGAGCCTTTTGTTAAAACAAAACCGCCATCATAAAAGAGAAGGAGAATTATACATAATGCCCATCATCTGAATCTCGTAAAGCAAAAGTCGTTCTTCTGCAAAGGAGTATTCAACCCCAAATGTTTCAGCTATCTGGGTAACAGCTAATCGTTTATGAAAAGGCAGATCAATTTCTTGGAGCATAAAAGTAGGAATACAAAAATGAAGGGCAAATGTATTTGCTTGCCACTCTTGCAGCTGCACAAAAGGGAAGGGCAGCAAGGTTTGATTACCTGAGTGTCTTAATAGATGACAAAGTTCATGAGCAAATTCCTGCCATTGTTCTGCTTTAGATAAGTTCTCATTAAGCCTGATCATCATAATACCGCCGATCTCTGCACACTTGCTTGTCTTATAACTATATTCCACCTCTATGTTGAGCCTCCTGGCAATTAACTTGATGTTTAGCTGCTTAGGAGAAGTAATTGATATCTCCATGTATAAATTCTCAATAAAGTCTTCAAGGTGGGATTTCACATAGGTCATAAGGGACGCCTTTTTTCCAGTTTAGGGAACTAGTGTTTGGTTTTGGTATATGATAAAACTCTATCAAATAAAAGATAGAGTTATTAAAAAACATTAAATTACTGGAGATTAATCAATTGTGTATTTGTCCCAAAAACACCGTCTTGAACTTGAACTTGAAGATCCGTTGCATCTGCTACATCTGCTGCAACATCAAATACAATCTTGCCGCTTAATTCAGAGCCTAGATTCAATTGTTCAAAGAACAAGCTATTTGGAATAGATCCATCTTCATTCTGGTTTGCACTCATGCTTGCCATGCTGTCTGCTTCAAAAGTTTTCTCGCCTTGTTTCAGCTTGAAGTAAGAACTATCGATTGTAACAGCGTCATTCGACTTATTTAGAACTGTTACATCCAATACAACATATTTACCAGTTGCTCTTTCTGGTAATGAAGAAGGGCCGACCTGTGCAGCAGATGATTTTTCATTAATTGTAAATGTCATTGTTTCTACTTCAACAGTTTCACCTAAACCTGGTGTTGACTCAGCAGGTTCTTCAGCTGGCTCTTCTTCCGGTTCTGGTGCTGCAGTCGTTTTTTCTGTTGCTGGTTCTGATGTTTCTGTTGTCGGCTGAGTGGAAGTATCATCGCTTGCGAACATTCCGATAATAACAGGCAGCACGAAAATACCTATGATGCCTAAACAACCAATCTTAAAAAATTTACCCATTATAAAGTACTCGCCTCTCTTTTGTTATGTATAAAATCATATGGCATAGCAGAAATAATACTGATAAATAACCACTTATTGCTATTTCTCTACAAAATAATAGTAAATCCTACTACTTTTGATCGACAAAATATGATAAAGAGTAGTAGAATTTACTTATTGCTAATTATATAATCGAATTAGAAAAGATTCTTACCTGAATCTGTGCAAAAAGACCTGTAAAACTGTTTATTGATTTTAGAAATTTAAAAATCAACTGTGAGTAATGAACCAAATCATGAACTAAGAGCAGTTGACGTCTGAGATGTACTAATTAAACGAGCGGAAGCTAAGACGACGTGACCATTTATAAGGAACTCTTAGAAAACATTGGTGTACGCGCTAAAGCCTATGGCTATCATTAGAATTAATTGAGGTTTTTTGTTATGTGCTTAGAACAGCAGTAGAGGAAACATCTAATTGAAAAAATCTTTATCAATTTTACTATCCCGCTTAACAAGAATGGAATAGCCTACAAGTTAGACTAATACTGTAATGCATATGTCCTCTTGGTCGAAGATTGTAATCATTTAATAAGCAGGATGGGAATAAATAGAGTTCTGAAAAATTACACAGATATGATAAATTATGGTTCAAAAGAAATGTACTAATAATATGTAATAGGGATTCAATAATTTTATTCATTATATAAATATTTATTTTTAGACAGTGGAGAATATTGACAACAAGTGAGTTTTTTTTGGTATTGGGTGGTATATTCTTTTTACTTATCTTAATTAGTCTGATAAAACCTTTTTGGGTTTTTCCAGTTAAAAGATTAAAGAACAAAAAAGTACTTTCTAGATCAATAGCCTGTTTGTTCTACTTTATTCTTGGTATAGTATCTCTCAATCTCTCAATTTCTATCTTGTGATACGAAACCATGGATGCACGGACCTATCTATACCCGGATTCATCACATGGATGACCAATCTTCTTATAGATTATAAATACAGAACATAATTACTTGAAAGGCGCTGTGATTAATGAGCAATTCTACTACAAAAAATAATAAACTTTTCATTTATTTTATTGCATTCTATATACTCAGTTATTATACATTAATAATATTTTTTAAGAGCTATGATGCAATTCTATTAATAGGAGGTACCATATTACAAATAGTAGCCCCTCTTGTTGCCGGAGTTATGTTGATAAAGCAGTTCTATCGTAAAAGTATTGGGAGCATTCGATATTTTTGGTTACTTTCATCCCTTGCCTCCTTTTCTTATGCAATTGGAATGGCGATTTTTAGGTATAATTTTGCCTATTCAGTTCAATACACGAGTCTTTCAGATTTATTTTGGTATGTAGCTATTTTTCTCTTTTTAATTGCGCTTATTTCTGTTATGGCTATAACCAAAAACACATCAAAAACAATCCAGTACATCTTTGATATTATTATTGTCATGGTTGTCTTTGTCTCAATTACTTGGTATTACGTAATTGAACCTATCATTAGTTCTGCTTTAGAAATAGGACTAATGTACACCATTGTTTATGCTAGTTATCCAATTGGAATTTTAATGGTGCTTTTTGCTTTGTTAAGCTTATTTTATTCATCGGAAAATGTGTTACCCAAAAAAACATTTATCTTAATTATCTTAGGGTTTTTTCTTCTATTAGTGTCCAATCTTTATTACTTATATTTAACAATAAACAACCTATATGAACAGGGAAGTTTTATTGATCCTCTTTGGCCCTTCGCAATGTTGTTGTTTGGGTTGGCAAGTTTGTATAACCATGAGGACTTTAAAGTGAAGGGTAAACCTAATATTAGAATAGTAAGAAAGTCAGGGGAAATTTTTGATTTCCTAACCTTAAAATTAATTTTGCCTTATTTGTGTGTTTTAACAATTTTTACCTTTATGATTTTTCAAGGGGTATTAGAAATTAACAGCATTGTTATCGGTTCGATTGCTTCTACACTGTTAATTATTGTTAGACAAATCCTTACTTTAATTCAAAACAGCGAGTTATTATATGAGACAAAGGAATTAAACAGGGAACTTGAAATGAAAGTTCAGCACCGGACCAAGGAATTGTTTGAAAAAAACCAACAGTTAGAAGAATCGATGGAAAAAGTTGGATATATAGCTTATCATGATAGTCTTACCGGTTTAACTAATCGGAGGTATTTCGAAAAAGTCGTCAAAAACGAGATAGAGGCGGCAAAAAGGGTAAACAGCAAGTTAGCCATTATGTTTATTGATTTAGACCGATTTAAATTTATTAATGATACACTAGGCCATCACATTGGAGATTTATTATTAATCTCTGTTGCCAATAAGCTAAAAAGTATTGTTGGTGAGCCAAACGTGGTCTCCAGGCAAGGTGGAGACGAATTCATGATATTGTTAAAAAATACGACACAGGAAGAAACAGAACAATTAGCTGAAGACATTATTCAAGAGCTTCAAAGTCCAATTTTAATAAACGGGAATGAATTGTTTATCACTTCAAGTATCGGGATATCTCTATATCCAGAACATGGTATTCTGGTAGATAGTCTCATTAAAAGAGCTGACACATCTATGTACAGTGCGAAAGAACAAGGGAAAAACCGTTACCAGACCTTTAATGTAAAAATGGATGATCACGTGACTATGAAAGTAAATCTTGAAAATGGACTACGAAAAGCAATTGAAATGAATGAGTTAAGTGTTGTATATCAACCTAAGTTGGAATTAGGTACTGGTAAAGTGGTTGGTTTAGAGGCTTTACTTCGTTGGAGGAATAGTCACTTTGGAAACGTTTCTCCTTCTACGTTTATTCCGATTGCAGAAGACACGGGACTCATTACAAAACTTGGTGATTGGGTCTTACGTGAAGCATGCCTACAGATTAAAAGATGGATAAATGAAGGAATACAAGATATTAAGGTTTCCGTTAATGTATCCACCATTCAATTTATGCAAAAGGACTTTATTGAGAAGGTAAGTTCAATATTAAAAGAAATATCACTTGACCCCGAATATTTAGAACTGGAAATTACGGAAAGTTCGACGTTAGATATGGATATCGCTATTCACAAATTAAAAAGACTTAAACAATTAGGTATTATGATTTCAATTGACGACTTTGGTTCCGGATATTCTTCATTAAGTCATATTAAGAATCTACCTATCGATATATTAAAAATCGATAAAAGCTTTATTGATGATATTGAGAATGATAAAAGTAATGCCGCCATTGTTTCAACTATTTTATCACTAGCAAGAAATCTTGACTTAGTTGTTATTGCGGAAGGTGTTGAAAACGAAAGACAATATCAATTTCTACAAGAAAAAGGTTGTGACCAAATTCAAGGTTATTTTATTAGTAAGCCACTAAGTGTAGACGGGGTGCGGCCGTTTATTGAGTCCATGTATCAACAGTCAATATAAATAAAAGAAACAATTACGGTGGAACAAACATGTCAGGATACACTGATGATTTGTTTATGGTTCATGTCTATGCTAGGGTTTTCCTTTGTAATTAAATCAGTGGTTTGGCATTATTGAGGTGACTAAAGTTTTTACCCCAATACGGAAATCATTTATATTGGCTTGATTTCTTAAAAGAGTGGTATGCACTGCTGCCAAGAGAGTATTAATAACTTCATCTAGACAAGTCACTGAGAATTACACCATAAATAACGGTAAACCAAAGAAAAAATCCCGCTGGAATTATCACGAATCCAGCAGGATTTTTTTGTTATCTTTATTATAAGTACATCGAATGTGAGGTTAAAATAAATACACACTACAGCGTGTTATTTTTTATTTAATCCTCGTTTTTTGATGATCTCCCAGAACTCCTGTAATTCTTCAAGCTGTTCTTCTGGTGAATCGGCCATTTCTTTAAAGAAAACATTCAGCCTTGGATTGCTGAAGAATTCCTTCATTTCGCGCTCATCGTCAGAAGTATTAGGTGAAGCAGGCTTCTTCACATTACTTCGTCCTAACAAATAATCTGTAGTGACTTCGAAAAAATCGGCAATTTTCTGAAGGGTGTCAGTATCAGGAGTTCGGTTACCGTTCTCGTATCCAGAAACCGATACTTTTGTTACATTAACCCTTTTTCCTAATTCCTCTTGAGTTAACTTATTGCTGGTTCTTAATTCTTTTAAACGGTCTCCGCGCACTGATGAGCACCTCTTTTCTTATATTGACAATTATAAGTTAACGAATAGATAACAATAAAGAAAAACCCATGAAGTTAACTAAGATGAAGCGTCGAAGCGAATTGAGGCGGAAGAAAAAACGGGTGGTGATGCAGCATGAATCGTTCAAACGCTTATCAATTACTGAAAACTCATTATGAGAACACGGGCAAAGTCATGAGCGCGATTGAATTAATTGTTGAATTAACTGTCTCTTACGGAAAAACAGATGCAGCAGAGATTATGGCTGGCCGCCGGATGTTTGACACCTATTTATCAACGCAAGGGGGGAAGACAGCATGACACCGATTCAAGGATATGAGCATTTAACAGATGCTGAACGCAAGCTGTTCATTTTTGCTCATAACAAGCATTTAGCCGTGACGGATCCGAAAGAACGTGATCAGTACAGCCTAGGCAACGTCGTGAAGGTAACGCCAAATCCGCAGGAAGCAGCAGTCGATGTCCAATTCCAGAACGTTCAGAAACGCCAATACACGGCGAAAAGAACATGGTACTGAAAACATGGTTAACAATATACAGAATTCAATAATAAGAATTTTTAAGACACAGTCAAAGTTGCTAGGTTATATGGATTGATCACATAGAAGAATAGCTTCACTTAGTAATTGAATATCGCATTGAATTTGGTTTTTGATTTCTAGATCACTGTATTGATAGTATTCGTTAATTAATTTTCCTAATTCTTTAGATAGGATAACAGTTAATTCCTGCATAAATTACACTCCGTTTTTGAGTTTATTGTCATGTATTTAACTTTATTTTATGACAATTAGGTTTATTCGACTATATAAATATACCTAATAAACTAAAAAGTATGCATGAATTAGAAATTAATTGAACGAATTGGCTGTAAAGGAAGTTTGAAAGGAGTTTTAGTAGATGATTCATTTCACTGTTTATGGTGAGCCGGTTGCCCAAGGGCCGCCTCGTGCCGGCAAGGATTGGAGTGGAAACACTATTCTATATGATCCAGCTAAATCGAGAAACTTTAAGGAATATGTAAAGGTAGTGGCCGCACAACATCGACCGGCTAAGCTATTGGAAGGTCCACTGCAGGTCAAGGTAAAAGTATACAAGCCCATGCTGAAAAAGTTCAGCAAAAGGAAGTTAGCTAAAGCAGAAGCAGGCATGTTACGACCGGTCACAAAGCCCGACGTGGACAATTACGTCAAAGGCATCAAGGACGCGCTGAATAAGGTGATTTGGAAGGATGACAGCCAGGTGGTGGATCTGACTGTGTCAAAGTTTTATAGCGAAACGCCGCGGTTTGAAGTGCTCATTGAAGAATTAGGGCAAGGATGATCAGCATTTGACCGAAACTGTGAAGGAGCGAATGAAATGTTTGGTCCAGGCGACATTATCACAGGAGCAAAAAATTTTAATGAAGGTATGTTAGTGGAAATCGTTGAGATCCGCACAACAGGATATACCTGGAAAACTCTTTGTTATGACGAACTGTACGAAAGTGACTTTACGGATGATCCATATTTTGAAGATTGGAAACTGAAACAGTAGACCGAAACTATTTATTAAATTCTTTTAACTTATCAAACAATCACCAACAAGTAAAACTGCTGTGATAACTGAAACAAATAATGAAAAAAGAGATAATGTTATTCTCGCTCTTTTTGAAATTTCTTTAAATCTTACATTATAAGCATCACGGAACAAAATAAGCGCAGTAAGCCCTAAAACTCCAATGATAATAGATTTTGTAAGTTCTTCACCGCTTAGTTCACTAAACGACCGATTCGTATTTTGGTTTAGATTAATAATCACACAAAGTCCAAAAACAAATTGAATAATAAACGCGTATAAAAAAAACATTAGTTTATCCATACTTTTATAACCTCTTTCTATTTAGGATAACAAAATTTCAGATATTTCTAAGTCGTCCTACAGTCTGCTAATAATTATACGCTAATTGGATATTGAGTGATTAACTTGCAGACATTTAATCAATAGTTCGTCCAGATTGGTCATTTATGCCCTTATTAGTACTAATGTCATTACTAATATTGGTACTAATACTAAAACTAATGTGCACTCAAAAATAGTTGCAAGGAGGGAGTAACGTGCTGCAAGGAACATGCCTTGATGCAGAGATTCTGCCAACGTATGAAACATTTTATCTCTTTCCAGCCGGCAAGGATCATGTATACGCATCCAGATTCCCTCGGAAAGGTGCGCACACTGGCTGTTTTGAAAAGAAGTACTTTCAGATCGTGGAAGGAAATCAAACGGCAGAATGGCAGCCAGAGCCGTGGAAACGAACGGTTGAAATCGAAAGAAATAAAATCTATTCTGCAAAGCTCATTTGGTGCTGGGAGCATTCAAAAAAGTTGATCGGCAAAACGTACTTTGTCATTGCTCGTGGGGCATGTCTACATGTAGACATGTACCCGTCAGCAGAATTAAAAGGGATGTTAGCCTGTTATCCGGTTCACTGGTTTGAAAGTTTCGAAGCAGTCGATCAACCGGAAGAAATCGAAAGCGTAGAAACCGCATCAGATCAAGTTATTGAAGAGGTTATTTTCGATAAGTCAGAAAGTACAGCTCTTTTCGAACAACTAAAACTATTTTAAGGGGTGACAGTCTTGTTGAGAATTGGAGAGTAATATGAAAAAGTTAGTCAGCAGAAAAAAGAAGTTGAGCAGAACAGAGGTGTTTAATCAATAAGGAGGGGCTTGCCCTCCTTAATAGTAAAAGAGTTATCCTTTACTTATTTTTTGGCGGGAGTTAGTGTGTATCCATTTAAACAACTGATACATGACAATATAAACGACTAAAAATGGAAGCGGGCTAGTAAAAACGGCAATTCCGTCATTATGATCAATAACAAAGCGAAGCGGGTTCAAATCGATTAATTCTGCAAGTCCACCGACAATTATAAAAAGAAGATAAAAAAGAAAGAAACCACCAATGAATATAGAAACACGAAACTTTTTATTCACAATGATTAACCACCTTCATAAATAATTACAATTATAACATAAATAACCTTTTGGGAGTGTGATCGCCTTTATAAAAGGTGGTTTAAAGAATTGATGGGAGGAAAACAAAAATGGCATACCGTGGAGCAGTAATTGAGCAGCAGTGGACGCCGGGACGGTTGGAAATGGCGAAGAAGCGGTGGAGAGAACAATAAAAAACAGCCAGGCAAGTACCTGACTGCAGAAATGGTTTTGCGTTGTACAAGTTGGGTTTTGCAAATGTCAGTACCAGTATGCACCGCTTGATGAAAATTTATACAAAAAAGCCGAGAAAAAGTCCCCGGCCCGTTAAAAAGTATTCGACACTACTATTTTAACAGACTGGGGGCGCCCGGGGTGAAAAAACAGCTATGGATCTAAAAATGACAGCAGAGATCGACCTCATGGAAAGTGCAGCATATATCGTGAAGGATGGGGTGTTGAAAAAGTTACCCAATCCGGAAAGCGGACATGGAAAGCAAATTATCAGCTGGCAGGGCAACAAACCTTGTTACGCTAAGCTGGAGACGGATATTAAGTTTTAATCGGTAGTTGACCGATACTGTTCAGTAAGAGATTTTTTCAAAAAAGACTGCAACGTAAGCAGCCTTTAAAATTACTTCTTCTCTTTTTTTATCTCGCGATAAGTACGTATCAAGTAGAAAAGGGTATAAATGATCAATCCGCCAATATACGCATTCTTATCAATGTCTAAAAAGAACAGCATTGCCGCCAAATAAACAAATGATACTATCAAATAATTTCTTAATCTTATTTTAAGCACGATATCAATCTCCTGTATTAAAATTTCAAATTACTTTTAGGCGCCCAAAGGAATATAACAATCTTTTTAAAGTTTAACTCTATATTCCTTCAAAAGGAAGATGCATTAATAAAACACTTACTCAACAGTACGTCCATAAGGTTTATCACAGAACAAACAGGGCTTTTATCAACATTAGCCTTTAACAGAGCCTAAACAATAAAAAACTGTTTTCAATTTAAGCACCGTTAAACAATGGTATTTATCTGTTAAAGAAGGAGGTTGATATTTGATGACTTCCCTTATTCTTAATATACTCACCATTAGAACAAGTAGTTAAATAAGATACAAGATTGAGTAAAAAATGCAATATCCATATTAACAAAGACAGGAATGAACAGATGCAAAATCAATTAAAAAGTATGTTAAACAGAAAATTAACGGCAACTTTTGTTGCCACAATAGTCACTTCTATATGTATGGCTTTTTGGGGATTGAAAGACCCCGATTCGGAAATCATCTATAACCTTGGCAATGCATTTGCGGGGTCGTCAGCTATTTATATCATGTATGTAGGGGGCATTATTTTCACATATGGCAATCTAGTCTCAGTCGGAATCGAATATTTGCAAAGGAAATGGTTTCAAAAACATGATTGGCTTTATATTTTCTTACATGGGATATTCGGAGCAGCACTAGGTTTAGTAGTTCTAGATTTGCTAGATGTCCTAATGTTATTATATGGAACGCCAGCCGCCTTATTATATGCCTGTGTAGATAGATGGTTATATAAAAGAGCTTCAAAAAATAAAGCTGCGAAGATGTTTTTGCTCATTCCACTTCTTGTATACGGGCTATGCTGGGGATATTTTCAATTCATCACTCCTCCTATACCACCTTTTACAAAAGCAGATGCTGTTGATTTTGCTACTGCTGGCAATGGGACTGTGACAGATGTATTTCCGAATAAAATTGGAAAATGGAAAGGAACTATTAAGGGGTACGAGGTCGAAAGAAAAACGAGTGCAAAAGAAATGGAAGAAGAAACATATATCGTCACCTTCAAGGAAAATTGGCGGAAAGGAGCTGAAACAGGTTCTTGGCTTTTATCTTATAAGGTGGAGTGTGGAAGCTCCTCTGTTTACGATGAAAAGGGTGAAATACCTCCCTACCATGAGTGAAATAAATGACAATCCTAAACAGAGACAAGTAAGCGCCATTAGGGGCTTACTTTTCTTAATATGCTTACATTTTGATGCGTTAGTTAATGTGCGAAAACAGCGTATTTTTATTGTAAGAAAATCAACAATATTCTTTAACAGAGTATTCTTTTAAAGCAACCATTCTTTTAATTCAAATTTATTACTCAACAGTACGTCTAAAAACAAAAACACGAGTGAAAGACAATTCTTCACTCATGCTTGTAAATTACCTTTTGATTCAGAAAATCAAAGGCTTTCCACTCGTAAACTTTTCAAAGCTTTTTGCAGAGAGGAATAGACGCGGATATCTGAAGTGTTGACATTGACGCCTAAGTTAATCATGGTTTGGGCAATCTCGGGTCTGATCCCGGCCAGTAATGTTTTAACCCCTAAAAGAGAAAGACCGTTTATGACTTTGAATATTCGATCTGCTACCATGGTATCGATGATTGGAACACCTGATAAGTCTATAACAATATATTCTAAAGACAATTCACTGCTTTTTGTCAAGGCTTTATCCATTAGTTCCTGTGCTCTTTTCGTGTCAATGTCTCCTATTAAAGGAAGAACGCCGACAGTCTCATTTACTTTAATTACAGGTATTGATAATTCCAGTGCGACTGCTTCTGCAGCATTGATACGGGTAAGGAATTTTCTTGTATAAGATATGCTAAGCCAGTGAACAGCCCGGTCCACCACGGCATCAAACCGTGAAAGGATCTCATAAAATTGATCAAAGGATAAATCGTATTTAACGGCTTCATCTTTAATGATAAGACCGATTAGGTTCCGATAATCCCGCACTTCATCAAGTGCAATATCCAAGGGCATATTCAGATTCACCAGAGTATCAACAGCTTCGTTTCCCCATTCTCTCAAAATACTGAATGTGACGTCCATATCTCTTGAAATAGAGTAAGCGTAAATTTCAACAAGATTTTCACGCCAGCTTTTTAAATATTTTTCAATGTTTGCATAGACTGGATTACTGTCCAGATTAGCTTTTTCATTAATCAATTGGTCCCGTAGACTCAATATTTTGTTCGAGATGTCATCAACATAATGATCGTTTAAATATAGACTCAAATAGACCTGCCTCCTAACCGTTTCGAATTATTTAACCACAATAAAAAAGTTCAGAGAAAATTAATACTCAACATTAGACCGAAACTGTTGAGTAAGCACTTTATACATGTAAAAACCCTCTGATACTTCAAGCATCAGAAGGTACTAATTTTTTGGAGAGATTCCTTGCTTCGATTTCTTTATTAAGCATATGTATGAATGCTATTTCCAGGTTCAGTTTTTTCGCCTGATTATAGGCTTGAATTAATTGTTGATTTGATAAAATAAACATTTTTATAATTCCTCCTGTCTTGTATATTCCCTGGAAAATAGGCTATAAACTAGTATTATCGAACTATTTTATTCTAGTGATTCTAAACAATGGTACGTCCATATCTCGTCATAAAGGAGCGCTTGCGATGCTGGAACATGGGGATGAACTACTGTTTCCGGATGGAAAAATATATTGCTTATCCCGCATGGGGTTTTGCTGTCCGGGCGGTGTTAAACCACCTGATGAATGGTTCATATCAAATGCTGGCGGTGGCACAGTATTTAAAGGGTATTACCACGAACTCCTGGAGTTTTTACCAGAGAGCTGTATGATCGCAGCGAACAAATGGCATAAAAAAGAGAAGCAGCGAGTCGTTAAAGCAGATTGTCAGTTGAGTATTTTCGAATAAACAATTCGTCCAAAAATGCGAGGAGGAAAGAATTTGCCAATATTAACTTTTCCATGCCCCAAGTGCAAAGAGCGTATGGGATTTGATTATGATTTAAGAGATGCTGTAGATAACAAAAAATCCACTTATTTCTATGAAGAATTGGAATGTGAGAATTGCGGGAAGAAACCTAAAACAGTTCCTTGGATAGTGGCCTTTGATGAAGAAGAGGAAGAGGTCGTTGCATTTGTTTAATTATCAGTACATCCAGAGTTTGTAAAGCATTAAAGCCCCACTAAGAAGTAGGGCTCCAAAACATCATTCTTTGATTCGGTTTCCGCTGACCCACCAATCGATGTGGTCTAAATCAAAAATGAAAATTCCACTAACCGGTTTTTTGTGAGGAAGCTTTTTTTGAGCAATTAGGTCTTGAATTTCCTCATGAGTTAGTAGGAAGTCGATCGAATCAAGGTAAGGAATTAAATTATTTATGCCTTGGATCCTTCTCATTTCATCACCCCCCACCAAAATTTCTCTTTACCATAAAAGGAGTAGAGAAAAATTCGTGTAAAGGATCAAATGATTGAATCTATAAGCATATATACCCCTGTTAAAAGTAGATTACACATGTAAATGATTAACAGTACATTCAATATGCGTCGTAAGGAGGATGTAACATGTTACAAGGAGGTTGGACGCAGAAACGATGAAAGCAAAATAAAAAAGCGCTAGAAGCGCTTTAATAAAATTGTTTACCTTTTTGTTCGCGATTTTGATTATTATTTTGTGGTGAATCGTATTCCGATTTCGAAAACAATCTGGGTTCTCTTGATATGAAAATTAATGAAGCAATAAAGCTAACCATCAAAAGCAGTGATAACATCCATCCGAAAAGTTCAATTGGTGACATATTGAGAAAACCTCCTTATTATTGAAATCTTTGAATGGATAGTATACCCGATGTGAAGAAAATTAAATGTTACTTTGTTAATTTATGTAACACAAAAAAAGTGTAATTAAAGGGGTGGCAGCCTTGTTGAGAATTGGAGAGTGGAAGAAAGTTAAAATCGGCGGATGCCTCGAGGCAATTGGATATGTGAGCAATATTATGCAGCACGGTTTTCACGGGCAACAAGTCGAGTTAACGAAAGTGGTTTATCTGATTGGTGGAGATCCTCAGATGAAGAAACCAACACCAGGTATTTATTCTCCCCTAGAATTGCAACCAGCTGATCATTTGATTAAACAGTGGCAAGATCGATCATCGCTCATTGATTTAGCGCTGCTGACGGGGGATCGTGAATGGTTTGAAGAATTAATGCAGGCAGGTGACCGGTATGCAGCAGCTAACGATTTTTGAAGTGGAGCCTATTAATAAGGATGGACAACCATTTGATGTTAAGAAAGCGCACGTTATCGAAAAGCAATGGATGGGGAACGACCGGGAGCGCTTCTGTTAAGTTTTGGCACTATAAAATAAAAAAACCGTCTATTGACAGTTTTTTTATTGGGGTATCTATTATTTAGATAATAATCCTTTTCGGTTGCTGCTTGGCAGTGTATGTAATTCCTCTTTCATGGTGTGGCATAAAGGTGTTTCTTCGAAAGAAATTATTCCTGCATCGTTTCCTTTCTCATCAGTAAGAAAATGTCCGTATAGTTTGTCAATCTCTCTATACATACCTTTAAGGTTTCTGGCAATGATCGCAATTTGCGTTATTTCACCGTTCCGCTCGAGTTTGACTATATATCTGTTTCTAGGCATCTTTCACAGCTCCTCTGGACTGTTTTTAGTTTAGATACCCCTGTGTCTGTAATTGAAACCTGTTGCGAGAGATATCTGTTCTTTATGTATTGGCACTTATTCCCGGTCATATACGAAGCCCGCTTGAAATGTGGGAGTCAGGAAATCGGAAAAAGATAGAAGAAACGGAGCAGATCACCGAACAGTGGGGCGAATACGTTTTTGCCATCTGGCATTATCAGCGATATGCATTAAAGAAAAGTTCTAGTGAATGTGACTGGGAAAAAGCCACTCAGATGCTGACGGAAGCCAGGGAAAATGGTGAACCGATCAAAATGCGAGTTAGCTTGGACGGTATTTTCCGCTTTTTACCTGAGCTGGTCGTTGAATATTTATGAGGAGGAAAAATGATATGGCATACAGAGGCGCAGTAATTGAACAGCAGTGGACCAAAGAAGAAATGACCGAGTATTGCAAGAAGTTTGATGCCAAGAGGCCGGCGTATTTGAAGAAAGCACAGCAGGTCGCGGAGCCTTACCGGTTAAAGCGCACGGTTAATTCAAACGGCAGCCTTAGCAAAGCGCAGTACAAGCGGTTCGTGGACAAAGGTGTGTCAGATGAACACATTTTAACGAAGTATCAGGATTTAACGCCGGAACGTCTGGAAATGGCGAAGAAACGGTGGGGGTTAGCATAAAAAAACAGCCAGGCAAGTACCTGACTGCAGAAATGGTTTTGGGTTGTACAAGTTGGGTTTTGCAAATGTCAGTACCAGTATGCACCGATCGATGAAAATTTATACAAAAAAGCCGAGAAAAAGTCCCCGGCTCTTTAAAATATTATCGACAATCTTATTTTAACAGACTGGGGGCTTCTCTACTATGAAAGATATCACAATTGATCCTTCCACAATGAAGCTGGAATTAGATATAATGGATATACCGAATGTATGTGTGGTTGTAATTTGTGAAGGGAAGGTCAAAATTAGAGAACTGCCTTCACATGGTGAATATAAAATTATCACACATCAAGGAAAAATTAAGAGGTTGAGACGAGAAGAAGGAGAGGAATTTTAATTAATTTGAAATAACTTTAAGAAATCCATATACAAATCATATTTTCTTTAATAAAATTAAATGATTAAATCTTATTTTAGAAAATATAGGGGGTATGTGGAAAATGACGAATTATAAATTAGCAGAAGATTTAAATCAAAAAATTGTGGATGGAATTTTTGAGGGATATCGTGAATATCTAGATGTTCGTCGAGAAAAAGCAAGAACTCTAAAAGTAAGCGGTGCTTATGCTTGGGTTAAAGGAAATCACATTGATCATCAGGTCGCAGTTTCATGCGAGAAGTATGGTGTTGAATGTAAATTAGCTAAAGCTGGTTTAACCTGGCAGTACTTGGAATTTAATCACGATGATGAAGATACTTTATTTATTGTGAGAAACGCCAGGTATTTCAATGAGGAACAAGTCGACCGTGGAAGAGATGCTAAGGGACAAACACGCAATAGGAAAATTTCCTATATGGAGAACTTGATGAAGATCAACTCAAATGTTGATTTTAAACATGTCCCAACTGAACCAGCTGAGTTTTTAGGCCAGCTTGAGTTGGAATTAATAGAAGATACTCGTTTAAGCGAGCATGACAATCAAGAAATTGCTGAAGTTCAGTCTACCTATAAACGGTTTTATATCGTCACATATCTAATCGATGAAGGTCAACAAATTGAACAAATTAGACTATGGATGCCTAATCCTGCTAATAATAAAGCATACTTAATCGATGACTTGACTAAATACATTAGTGGAGCACCTGTGATCGACATTGATGATGAGTTAAAAGATGTCTTAACTAATAGCGGTGATGCAGGAGATGCCGTAGATGCTCATGTATTTGGCATAGCATTAGATGCAGAAGAGAAGAAGAAATAGGGTTTTAAGGAGGTACAGCCTGTGTTCATTGGTAAAAGTTTGACCAACATACGGATTCTAAATGATTTAAGTAGAAGTCAGTTGGCAGAAAAAGTCGGTGTAACCGAGCAGGCTATTTGGCAATATGAAAATGGGTATATGTCTCCCAAATTAGAAGTGGTAAACATCTTAAAAACAATTTTCAATGTGAAATCTTCATATTTCTACAGTAATGACTTGTTATCTGATGTTGATATGAATAATATACAAGTCCAAAATATTGCATATCGTTCTGAGACAATCAATTCGCTAAATAAGTCTCAAAGTGAATTAATGCACGTTAGGTTTATTGACGTTTTCTTGAAGAAAATTGAATCAAAAATTAATTATCCAAAGAACTCACTCTTAGAATTAAGGAAAGACACTATCTCATTTTTAAAGAAAAACTCAGAAATGAGTAGAGAAGAACAAATTAGACATATTGCTGAATTAGCCAGGGGAAGAATTGGTTTAGAGGAAAATTCAAACAAAAACTTGCTCTTTCTACTTGAAAGAGCAGGTGCGTTTGTTTTTGAGAAAGAAATTGGAGAGACAATTGATGCTTATAGTTTGTGGACTGAAGAGGATAGACCATATATAATTTTAGGTTCTATTAAAAAGTCAGCTGCACGGAGGAATTTTGATTTAGCACATGAACTAGGTCACTTACTTCTGCATTATAAAGTAGAATTTACAATGCAGGATAAGAAATCGTACAGACAACTTGAAGATGAAGCTCATGCTTTCGCTTCAGAATTTTTGTTGCCAGAAAAACAGTTTAAATTAGACTGCAGTAGGATAATTAAGGTATCAAATCCCGATGCTTATATAGATCTAAAACAAAAGTGGAAGGTTTCCTTACAGGCAATAGGGATGAGGGCATATAAGTTAGGTTTTATTAATTATCAGCAACAGCGCTACTTTTTTATGTCTATTAACAAGAAGGGCTATAAGCAAATTGAACCTTTGGACAATGAAATTTCGGTAGAAAAACCAATGAAAATAAAGAGTATATTACAGTTGCTTTTTGAAAAGGGTATTTACTCTGTTTCAGATCTAATGGATGATTTAAAAATAGATCAAAGTTTTCTTACTGTTTTAACAGGAATTGATGAAAAGTTTTTCCAAAAACATCGAGAGCAAGAAGAACAAAAATTTACCGTAAGCGAATTAGGAATAAAAGCAGCTAAATAAGTTCTCTCAGCCATCTGAAGGACACTGAACAGACACGAAAATTCGTGCGCTGTTTGGTGTCCTTTTTTATTTGCCTAATAAAAAGAAATGGGGAATAAACATGCGGACACTCATTTACGAATACAAACAATCATTACGAGCGCTGAAGGAAATGAAGGCAGCCATCGAAGCCAAACCCGAATTGTTGGAGCAGGACCTCCAGGATAAAACGCTCATCAACAGCATGATCAGCGAAGTAGAGTTTGCGATTCAATGGATGGTGTCCGGCCGGAATCCTGATGCAAGACGCGGGGCAGATCGGACAGGTGCTTATACATTAGATCCGAAACTGATTGAGGCGGTTGTGCCGAATAAAGTGATTGAAGAAGAGAGAAAAATTACGGCTGATGAGCAATGGTTGCTGGATGATGTATTGGCAGATTTAACGAAGCGGGAAAGGGATATTTTTACGTTGGTTAAAGCGGAAGGAATCACATTCGAGTATACGGCGGAATTGCTCGGGATTACGAAATCGTCTGTTCAGACATACCTTGAACGTGCTGAAAAGAAAATTGAAGATAGAAAAAACGGCAGCCTTTTTCTTGTTTCTTAATTTTTCTTATATTTATTGTAGTATGTTTAAATATGTCTTCATACAATAAAGTAAACAAAAAATTAAAAAAAGGAGGCCCCCAGCCTCCTTCGGAACATTTATTGCTTTTTCTTGGAGATAACCTAATCAGGCGGCTTAGAGAAATAAAATTATTATGACCAATAATAATAGTCCTTTGTTCGAAATGCTAATGCTCATAGAGCTCCTCCTTTCTAGGTCTTAGTCGATTATATGCAAAGACTTTAGAGTTCAGAAGGCTTTTTTTGAGCTTGAATAATTTGCGTGTCCTTTAAAAGGATGCGTTTTTTGTCGTACAAATGGCGTAATAATGAGAAGGCAATTTGCACTGCCGCTTTGGTAACGTTTTTTATAGGAAAAAACCATCATTGCCGATATAATAATTGGTAAGGAGGTGGTATTTATGGAACAAGTAAACTTAGCCATTACGAATACTATAGAAAGCATTAAAGATGCTGGAGTAAGCACATTATTGCACTTTGCGCCTATTGCAATAATAACGCTGATTATTTATATCGTAATGTGTAAATTTGTTGGGAAACTTGCAACAAACGCACTGCTTGTTGTTTCTTTAATAGTGTTTAACGAAGAATTTGGTGTAATGATGCAGTCGGTTGTCGTTTATTTTAGTAACCAATTTTGAGAAGCGCCTTATTAGGCGTTTTTATTTTGCAGGAAATTATCTCCTTTTGTCGAAATATCGATTATGGGGGGTAATGCGAATGAATTTCGAGACAAAGTATTTAATTAGATGGGGTATTCCTGGGTGGGTTTTTATTTTGTTTAGTTATGTTACCTATATTTCGTATGAAAACACTACATTTCTCGGAACTGAATTTACTGTACCGCAATTGTTGGGGATCCTTATTTCTCTGGGTTTTGTTGGTATAGTATTAGGATATTTAATGCACCAAATATACTTTTCATTGAATTGGATATTTTCTAAGCAATCATCCAAAATTATGAGCAAGATAATAGCTTTAATAGACGACGAAGACGACTTAGGAATAAGAAAACATGAATTCGATCACCATAGAGCATATTTTACATTCGAGTTTTATTGGCAAAAACAATTACTTTTAATACCGGAAGACAAACGAAATTATATCGCAGAGAGACACAGATACCTATTGACTACAATTCACGGTCTGGGAGCATTAGTAGTATCACTCGGTTTGTCGCTAATATCTGTGGGAGTGATAATATTCCGCCATGAACTTAATTGGTTTACCTTTGCTATTATATTTATATTAGGTTACTTATTCTTTTCCGTATTCCAAGGATTCCGTTATTATTCAGATAATCTGATTCATTTTCAAGCTAACTTTATTAATTCTTTTGTTAAAAAAGAATTAAAAGAAGAGAAGTTAAGAGAAAGAATTGAAATTAAAGAACAAAAATAAAGCATCTTTCGGGGTGCTTTTTTCTTTTATCAAAATAAAAACCCCATCAAATGACAGGGTTAAACAATCTTTTTCATGCCGCAATTCCGGCACTCACGAAGAAAGATTCTATCTTTAATGGAACTTTTGAATTTAGCCGTATCGCAGTTATCACAGCGGCCACTTTTAATGTCTGGATATTCTAAAATATTATAGACGACGCTTAAATCAATTTTCTCCATATTGTACACTCCTTTGAAGTCACTTGAACATGATAACAGATTTTGAGGCGAGTAAGTGGGAGGGAAATAAATCCTTTTGTCGAAGTGCAAGGTAAAGGGGGAGTGCGCAATGGATAAAATCGTCTATAAAGTCAAACTTCAATTCGATAAAGACAATAGTGAGATCATCGAAGTTAAAGGTCCACCTGGTCAGGAAGAAGTGGTCTTGAGGATGTTTACCGATCATGAAGACAAATGGCTTATTGACGAGAACAACGATGCGATTAACTTGGATTTAGTTACGAAGATCTCATTAGTAAGACCGGTCAGTATTAAAGATGAACCGGCAGACATGTAATACAAGCAAAGACAACAAGCATCCTACGGGGTGCTATTTTTCATGTCCAAATACACAAAGCGATTAGCGTAAGGAATGAGGCAGGAAATTATCTTACTTTGTCTAAATATAAAGGAAAAGGAGGTGTTCTTATAAAAATTAAAGTGAGTTATTACCTTTTGGACTCTAATGGGATGCCAGAAGGCCGTCAGAAATATGAACAGGTGGAAATAAATCCAGATGTAGATGATGGTGTAGGAACCCTAGTTAAAGAAGCGTTAAGCAAGCAATTGAATGTACGTAAAGACAAATTAGAAGTTATAAGTATGACATGAATTTAATTTCGTTCTCTATAAGCACCCACAGCGGTGCTTTTTTCTTTGCTCAAAAACAATCCTGGAGGTGGTGGTGATGTGACGTGGCCAGACGGAGAGACCCGAAAAGGGATGAAGCTTTTAGGATATGGAAGCAGCATAAGGGTGAAATAACAAATCGAGCGATTGCAGATCAATTAGGCATAGATGAAAAGAAGATCGCTGTCTGGAAACAGCGTGATAAATGGAATGTTGTACAACAAACGAAAAAGAATGTTGTACAACAAAAGAAGACGCCAACGAAAAAGGCTCGTTCTCCTAGCAAAAAGAAAGTTATGGAAGAACCGGAAACGGCTGAAATCAGTGAACAGCAAAGGGATTTTTGCATGCACTATGTAAAAAGCTACAATGCGACAATGGCTGCAATCAAGGCTGGTTATTCGAAAGATACGGCTCATGTTCAAGGGAGCCGCCTGTTAAGAAATGTTAAGGTTGCGGCGTATATCCGCGAGCTGAAAGCGGACCTGCAAGAAGACCTGTTTATCAGCGCAAAAGACGTGATAGATTATTACGTTAAGATCGCGTTTGCGGACATTACCGACTATGTGACGTTTCATCGAAAAGACTTCACACTGGAAGATATGATGTCGTCTTAAAAGAAGATGGAAAAGTGGAAGAAATGGTACCGCGCGTTGAATCCTACAATGAAATGTTCTTCAAAAACAGCGATGAAATTGACGGAACAATTGTCAGTGAAGTAAGACAAGGAAGAGATGGCGTAAGTGTGAAGCTTATTGATAAGAAGTTTGCACTGGATAAGCTGGACCGCTATTTCGATTTGTTCCCTGACGAATTCAAACGTCGTATTGAAGAAGAAAAACTGAAACTTGCGCAGCGTGCCGCTCAGGATGATAACGAGGACGAATTTGAAGATGATGGCTTCTTAGACGCAATCGAAGGCAAGACGAAAGAGGGGTGGGGCGATGAAGGCAGCGGAACCGAAAGTGATTAAGAATGTATCGGTTTTAGATAAAATGTCGAGGAAGAAAAAGCCCGCTCCGTTTACGTTTAAGCCGTTTTCAAATAAGCAGCTGCAAGTATTGACCTGGTGGCGGAAAGATTCTCCTGTTAAAGATCAGGATGGCATTGTTTGCGACGGATCTGTTCGTGCTGGCAAAACAGTTGTGATGTCACTTTCCTATATTATGTGGGCAATGGAAACATTTAATGAAGAAAGCCTTGGGATGGCCGGTAAAACAATCGGCGCAGTCATCACGCCGCTCAAACGGATGCTTAAAACGCGTGGATATAAGGTAAAGGAACACCGCGCTGATAACTATTTAACGATCCGCTTCAAAGGTGTAACAAATTATTTTTACGTTTTCGGCGGAAAAGATGAAGGTTCCCAGGATCTTATCCAAGGGATCACGCTGGCAGGCATGTTTTTCGATGAAGTGGCTCTGATGCCGCAATCATTCGTCAATCAGGCAACCGCTTGTTGTTCTGTTGAGGGATCGAAAACATGGTTTAACTGCAATCCGGCCGGACCATATCACTGGTTCAAGGTCGAATACCTGGATAAAGTGAAGGATAAGCGGATGCTGCACCTTCACTTTACGATGGATGACAATTTATCGCTATCTGAGAAAGTGAAAGAGCGGTACCGACGCTCATACAGCGGAGTTTTCTTCAAGCGCTATATTCTTGGCTTGTGGGTGCTTGCTGAAGGCGTTATTTATGACATGTTTGATAAAGATGAGCATGTTGTTAATACGGTGGACAGGCTACACAATATTACGTAGCGTGCGATTACGGCACCAAAAACCCGACAACCTTTGGATTGTGGGGTTTTTATGATGGAACCTGGTACAAAGCAAAGGAATATCATTACGATGGCCGGGCTCGGAATCGTCAAAAGACCGATCCGGAATATCTGGAAGACTTAAAAGCCTTTACAGCAGACATAAAGCATCTGTTAAAAGGAATTATTGTCGATCCCTCTGCCGCGTCCTTCATTACTTTGCTGAAGCAGGAGCAAATGAAAGTGGTCAGTGCGATAAATGAAGTTGTGGACCGCATCCGAAATGTCGAATCCGCGTTGAAGAAGATGATGATTCTGTACAACGACTGCTGCAAAGAAACGTTTCGTGAATATGCGTCTTACATTTGGAACGAGAAAGCAGCAGATCGCGGCGTAGACGAACCAGTTAAACAAAATGACCACCAACTCGACGCAGACCGTTATTTTATAAATACCATTTTATTCAATAAGAGAGAAGTGCGGGCGGTTCCGTCTTTGTACTAAGCGAGGTGAAAATATGCGAAGGTCTACTATGCGTATGGCGCTTAGAGATGAGCGGCCAACAAGCAATACGATAAAATCAATCATCGAGAAACATAAAACTTCCCATAAGGCGACGCTGGGCTTGTACAGCCGTTGTGTGCAGGACGTCACACATGGCTGATAACGAGTATCTGTCTTGGTTTCGCTTGATGATATTTACTTTCGTCCCAGGATCAGCGCGGCAAGACTAACCTGTCGTTCCCCATGCGCAATTAAAGATCTAGACGTCAGTACATACTGAATCTGATAATTTTTGTGATAAAAATTTGTCTTTCTTTTAAAAGATAAGTGAGTGGGTATAATATTTTGACGCAATTATTTTAGAAGAACATGGGAGGAAAGGTAATATGGAAAAAATTGTAGCTGGTGACATTCTAACGTTGATGGATGAGAACGATCAGGAGAAAGAATTTGAAGTGCTGGGCACGTTAAATCTCGATGGAACAGAATACGCTGCTGTCGGGTCTGTAGAAGAAACTCAAGAAGAGCCGGAAAAAGAGATCGATGTCTTCTTTTTTAGAATTGAAGGTGACGAGCAATTATCCATTATCGAAAGCGGCGAGGAATTTGACAAGGTATTTGCTGCGTTTGATGAATCCATGGAAGGGTAAATAGACGATTGGAAAAGAGAGGGGGAGAAGTTATTCCCTCTCTTTTTTTATATATAATAGCCGGAAAATTCACATACACTTTAGGAAGAAGAACGATGAGGGGGAGCCATATGGATATTTTTGTAAGGCCGGGTGATTCATTATGGTACTACAGCCAATTGTTTACCATTCATCTTCAGCTTATTAGAGATTCCAACCGGGAACTTCAATCGGATCGACTGACAGTTGGACAAAGAGTGCGAATTCCAGGTTTTGTTACCCGAAATTATCGAATAAAGGGTGGCGACTCGTTATGGAGTCTTTCTCAAAACTACATGATCCCAATTGATACAATCGTCCTGGCAAACCCTGGATTGGTCCCTGATCAATTGCAGGTCGGGCAAACGATTAGTGTACCGTCACGGGTTACCTGGCGAATTGTCCAGGGCAAGCGGCCGTACGATTATGGCCAAATGATGACGGATATTAGGCAATTACGAACCGTATATCCATTTTTACGTGTGCCTTCGATCGGCCGTTCTGTGCTTGATAAGGAAATACCTGAAGTCACGATTGGAAATGGGATGAAACGAGTTCATTCTAATGGTTCATTTCATGCCAATGAATGGATAACGACACCAGTGATCATGACGTTTTTAAATGACTATGTCTTATCATTGACCAACCAAAATCCGATCCGGGGCCTTTCAACCTACCGTTTGTATCAAGAAAGTTTTTTATCCATTGTGCCGATGGTGAATCCGGATGGTGTAAATCTTGTAGTGAACGGCCCACCTGCCAGTGAACCGTGGAGAAGCAGAGTGGTGGAGTTAAATAATGGAAATGAGGACTTTTCTGGATGGAAAGCCAATATTCAAGGCGTCGATCTGAATGATCAGTTTCCAGCGAAATGGGAAGAAGAGAGAGAGAACAATCCGAAAGAGCCGGGTCCGCGGGATTATGGAGGGGAACGGCCATTAACCGAGCCGGAAGCGATTGCTATGGCAGAGCTGACAAGAAGGCGGGACTTTTCAAGAGTGCTCGCTTTTCATACACAGGGAAAAGAGATTTACTGGGGATTTGCAAACTCGGAGCCTCTAGAATCCGAAACCCTCGTCAGAGAATTCGGCCGGGTCAGCGGCTATGAGCCTGTCCATACAATAGAAAGCTATGCCGGATACAAAGACTGGTTTATCCAGGAGTGGCGGCGTCCTGGCTTTACCATTGAGCTTGGCCAGGGTACAAATCCGCTTCCAATCACACAATTTGATGAAATCTATCAAGAAGCGCTCAGTATTTTTTTGGCAGGGTTGTATATGTAACGTGTGCACTAGAACTATTTTTATAAAATGAATGCGATTCTTCCATAAGAAGATCGCTTTTTTTATAGAGTGAACATGATGTCATTTCTTTACTTTAAAAGGAACAGAGAGTATGAGTTTTTTTTCAGCGGTTGGTTCAGAATCAAGGAGTTCGCCAAAAAATTTTACGAGCCGATATTTGCCCGGTGGGAGGTCACTTTCTAAATAAGGATCGAGTGTAACGGTCTGTGCAGATGATTCATGAGGGCGGAGTAAATAGCTTTTGGATTCAAACGTATTTATTTGAAAGGGAACAGAATACCAAGTGCCATTGATATTTTTTTCAATGGCAAAAGGTTCGGCATATGTAAGTTCAAAATCGCTTTCATTTATGATCATAAACGTGATCTCAGTCTCTGATGTGCTGTACAGTTCCTTTTCCACAGTTAACATAACGCCCTTTTTTGAATTTGTAAGATTTTGGATCGGTGCTTTTTCAGTCCGTTTTTCATTTGCTTCTACAGCTATTTTCCCCTCGTATAACTGACATGCTGCTATTAAAAGAACACTTGTCAGTAAAAAAAGGGGAAGTATGATTTGTTTATTCATTAGAATTTCTCCTTTAAATAATCGTACAAGCCGCATCTTTTGAATATGATGCAAAAACATCGTTTGTACGGAGGGATATTTCATGAATTCAATCTTTACCTATGTATTTTTAGGCGTATCTTTAGCTGCGCCAATAGGCCCTGTTAATGCTGCACAATTAGATACGGGAATTAAAAACGGGTTTTTTCATGCCTGGATTTTTGGTCTTGGTGCTTTAGCAGCCGACGTTCTGTATATGATCATGGTTTATTTCGGGGTTGGGCAATTTATTGATTCGCCTTTTATGAAAACGCTCCTCTGGTCGTTTGGATGTTTTGTTCTTACGTATACAGGTGTAGAAAATTTGCTTACACTCCATAAAATTGAAATGGATTTGAGGTTCGGTAAAAATATCCGTCTTAAACGATCATTATTATCTGGTTTCTTCATGTCACTATTGAACCCGCTAACGATTCTTTTCTGGCTAGGAATATATGGTTCCGTCCTTGTGGAAACATCCGAAACCTTTGCAGGAAGTCAAATCATTATTCACAGTATGGCCATTGTGTCGGGCATTCTTTTATGGGATTTAACAATGGCCTTTATATCCAGTGGAGCCCGCAGATTTTTATCCATCACGTTTTTGAGAATCATTTCCATTCTTTCTTCCTTATCTATGATTGGATTCGGGATATATTTTGGCATTCAAGCTTATCAGGCGCTATTTTAAATTGCTTAAGCAGTGCTTTCGGTGCCCCCTTCTTCTTTCCATCTTTTACGCAATAATACGACAATGGAGCCGATGACTGTGACGAATCCTAAACTGATAAAAAATCCAGGCCGGCTTGTTTCGTGAAAGAGTGTGCCACTGACAGCCGAGAAGACAAGAATCATTCCGATCACCCTTTTTATTTTGTCCCCGGCAGAGGGTTCGATTAATCTGTGATACATCGTTAAAATAAAAAACCAATTATACAGCAGCATTAAACCAGCAGCCGTTGTTATATATTCGTACACTTTATTAGGCAGTAACAAGGATGTAACGATAGAAAGTATAAGCCCAACGGAGGTTAAAGCTACAGCAGGCAAAGGTACTTTTAACTTCTTTTTTGTTTGCTTGCTGAATATGGCAGGCGCATCCCCTTCTTCGGACAGCGTCAGGAGTATCGTGGTAACTGAAAAAAGGGAAGCAGACATCGTTGAGAAACCGGCAATAATAATCGCCGCGTTAAACACATGCGGGAAAAAGTCGAGATTATAGCTTGTTAATGCCACAACGAATGGGCTTTTGTCCTGCTGGAATGAAGTCCATGGAACGAGTAACAATGCCAAGGAAAGAGCGGTAAAATAAATAAGTGCCAGCAAACTAAGCATCACTTTTCCTGCTTTTGGCGCATCCTCTTTATTGCGAAGGTTGATGGCCATGACGCCCATTACTTCAATTCCTCCATGAGCGTAAAAAGCAAACAAAAGAGCACTCCAAAACCCAAACCCTCCATTCGGGAAAAATTCATGAACAGATTGAGGAAGCCCCTCTTTTGCATCGCCATCAATAACCCCTGTCAGCGCTAAAATGGCAATGACAATAAACATAAAGATGGCGGCTATTTTTGTCACAGCAAATATACTTTCTAATTTTCCAAACGCTTTTGTTCCAATAAAGAGAACAAGGAGACCACAAACAGCAAAACCCGATGCAAACACCCATAAAGGAATATGCGGAAACCAAAATTTAGACAAAAGGGAAATAGCCGTAAGCTGGCTGCCCATAATTAACATTTCCGAACACCAGTAAACCCAGCCGCTGCTAAACCCAGCCCAGCGTCCATATGCTTTTTTTGCATAGGAGCGAAAGGACCCTTTTTGCGGATCTTTTGCGGACATTTTTGCGAGCGCTTCAAGTACAATATACGTTCCACATGCAGCCATCAAAAAAGCCAGGATGACTGAAGGACCTGTCATTTTAATTGCGATGCTTGACCCTAGGAAAAACCCTGTGCCAATAATGCAGCCTACCCCAATAAGAGACAGCTGCCACCAGGCAAGTTTCCCTTCATCTGTACTGCCGCCACACGTTCTTTTCTCCATTTTTATACACCTCCACGTTAAAATAGGCTCTCACAAGGAAATGGATTTATGTACATGAAGTGATGGCAAAATATAAGGTTTGTACCTTAATCAAAAAAGGTTACAACATGTACACCTTGTGGCATAAAAAGAATACGCAAGGAGACCATACGCTTAGTTATCAAAAAGATAGCAATTATTAGCCGAGGTGTACGTACGGACAAAAGTACAGACAAAGTAAGCATGTGGTGTATTGTCAGTATGGCCTCCCTTCCTCTCGTCATGACACTCGCTTGCAAAAAGGAATATTTATTTTAACGCGGCCAGAGCTGTTGTCATTGATACCATCCCAATCGGACATATGTAATTACTACTCCATTTGGTGAAATCGATCTTGCCCTGGTTATAACGAATGTATTTGATTCAGGAAGGGGAGGATAAAAAGAAATTGAATGGGAAAGAGTGAGGACCGTGAAAGAAAAACTCGATAAATGGGAAAAGTGGCAGTTGTTGGCCATTCTTTTTTTAACTATTTACGTCTTGGTCATGCTTTATAATGTGTATAAAAAGCCGCCTCAGCATATTTCATATGAAAGTGAAGAGTACCGTGTGCTAGATGAAGATGTCCAGTTTTACTATAATATTTCCGGTGAAAAAAACGGTGAAAAGTTCTTTAAAGAAGAAATTTTTGCCCGCACCCTGGATATCATTGACGAAGCAGAGCAGTTTATTGTCATGGATTATTTTTTATTTAACTCCTACCATGAAAAAGAGAAGAAATACCCTGAGATAACCAAAATAATCGCAGGGAAGCTGTTAGAAAAAAAAGCGGCAAATCCAGATATGCCGATTATTTTTATTTCAGATGAGGTAAATACATCCTATAACTCACATGATGTACCGGAGTTTGAGGAAATGAAAAAAGCCGGTATTGAGATTATTCTCACAAATATGGATCCTCTCCGTGATTCAACACCTATTTACAGCGGTATTTATCGAATGTTATTTGCCTGGTTTGGGCAAGGACAAAACGGCTGGCTTCCAAATGCCATTTCCTCTACGGCTCCCGATATGACCGTTCGTTCCTATTTAAAATTATTTAATGTAAAAGCAAACCATCGTAAAACCATTACAACAGAACAAACCACATTAATCAGCTCTGCTAATCCACAAGATGCAAGCGCCAGGTTCGCAAATGTCGCTTTTGAAGTGAAAGGCGCCCTTACAAACGATATGTTAAAAAGTGAAAAGGCGGCTGCCGATACGCGGCGTAAAGTAATTTTCCCAGAGCTTGTCACACCCTATAAAAATAAAGGAGACCTTCATGTTCGTCTTCTGACAGAGGGGAAGATAGGGGATCAACTGCATAATGAACTTGCCAAAACAAAAAAAGGAGACGAAATCTGGATGGCCATGTTTTACCTGGCAGACCGGACCACCGTAAAAGGCTTGACAGAAGCGGCCAAACGGGGAGTGGAGGTTAAGCTCGTTCTTGATACAAACAAAATATTGTTCGGGAAAAAGGCATTAGGACTTCCTAATATGCCAGTGACAGATAAATTACTAGAAGATTCAGACGGTAAAATTGACGTTCGCTGGTTTGCACAGAAGCCGGAACAGTTTCATCCTAAAATGATATTTATTAAGCGTAAAGAGGAATCTGTCATTCTTAGCGGATCGGCCAATCATACATCACGAAATTTAAATGATTTTAATCTCGAAACAGATGTATGGATTCAGGGTTCAAACGAAAGCAATCTAATCAACGAGGTAGAGAACTACTTTCACACGATTTGGAAAAATGAGGATGCCGTTTATACGGTCGATTATAAAGAACATTATCAAAAGACCACCCCATTGAAACGTTTGGTTTATTCGCTTCAGGAGATATTTCATTTTACTACTTACTAGTGAATGTTCGCTTCTCTAATATCAATATCTTTTAAAACACCGCTGTATAAAGGGTTTGGGTCTCTTTTTGAAAAAGCTCCCCCATTTACATGTTCATCAGGCTTCCAAATGACTGCACTGATTCTTCTTCTAACTCTTTAAATGAGTGGCTATAAACAGCCAAAATCATTTTGGGTGTATTGCCCAAACGATTTGCAATAACCTTGACGGGAATTCGCTGGCTGATTAAAATGGTCGCGTCTACCGTGTCGTGTAATTTTTAAAACCTTTTTCTTGCTACTCTTCAAAAGAGAATGGGAGTGCTTTGTGATTACCAGCATGACGAAGGAAATGGCATAGTTCATGTGCAAAATCCTGCCATTTTTGCTGTTCGGTTAATTGATTATTAAGGAGGATGTAGGAGACTGCTCCCATCCTAAGGCATGTACTGCTGTCTGGATGATCTTTCACTTTAATATTTAACCGCTTTCCGATCTTCACTTATGGGAATGCACGTTCTTTTAAGTGTATAGCAAAACCTCTCAAAATAAAAGGGATAAAAGTAAATAAATTGTATAAAAGTAAAAAAACTGTATTAAAAAGACAAGTTTTTTACTTAATATTTATTTAGGCATAGATAATTCTACTTCAAAGCCTGGCTTGTTTTTAGCATGGTTCTGATCTGTGAAAACTGAACGATCGTTTTTCAAAACAATCACTTTAAAGAAGGGAGGAAGCGTTCCTCTGAAATACCGAAAGCAGACAAGAACTTACCGAACATCTCTTGTTCTTCAATTTCAGCTTCTCCATCAGCAAGAGATGAGTCAATGATATTTACTAGAATGCACATTTTTTGAGCATCTGTTAAAACTGGTGCAGCTTCTTTCAAGAATTGATCAATAGAGTTGCATTTTACATATTTAATGGCTTTGTCCATTAAATCGCCGTTGTTTCCTCCAACAATTACTTTTCCGCCTTGCTTTTTACCGCCCAGCACAGCAAGAAGCTGTCCGATTTCTTTCAATTTTGGGTCATTGTGCCGCTCCGCCAGCCAGTCCATAAGCATGACAGTGGAAAGCATGAGATGATGAGAAAATGGTTCTTTACATTGGAAGGGACAAATAAGCTCATACGAAATAATCCTCAAATAGGAGGTGATTGGGAAATCATTGGCCATCGAGATGGAAAAGATTATCGAGCGATTGGGGAGTACCTGGAAATTGATCCTCCCAAAAAATTAGTGTTTACTTTTAAAATGCCGCCGTTTAGTGAATCACAAGATACGATTACAGTTGAGCTAAAAGAACTTCACCAAGGCTGTGAAATGACATTTACACAAAATATCATCGTTCCTCATGAAGAAAATTGGATAAAAGCTGCTATTGAAAAAGCTCTTGGAGAGTATCACGATGGATCTGAACACGGCTGGAATTTAATGTTTATGGGGCTTAAGGGATTAGTTGAGACAGGGAAAATTAGCTATAAAGGATAATTTTTCGTATGGTCAATCAAAAATTGTTTCAGCATCGAATATGGACAACAGGCGCAATTCATAAAAGTAGTAGGTTATGATCGTTATTCAAGTAATTTAAGGTGGTAGAGAGAATGGATAGTCAAATGAAAAAAGAATTCGAAAAATCAAAATCAAAGAATAAAGAGGAACGCTATGAAGCATATCTTAATATTTTAGAAGCAACAGAACAAAAAGTGGATTGGGCTTACGAAGTTTGGGATCAACTGCTAGAGGATTTAACTCATAAGGATAACCATCAACGCTCTCGAGCTGCACAATATTTGGCTAATTTAGCTATAAGTGATCCAGAAAAGAGAATGATGAAAGATTTTCCTAGGCTGTGGGAAGTAACAAAAGATGAAAAGTTTGTTACAGCCAGGCATAGCCTACAGTCTATATGGAAAGTAGGGCTTGCTGGTACAGAACAAAAAGAGCTGGTTATGGAATACATGGTTGATCGTTTTAAAGATGGTACAGATGAAAAAAATTATACTTTAATTCGTTGTGATATCATTCAAAACATGAGAAATTTATACGATCATTTAGATGATGAGAAAATCAAACAAACGGCTATAGAGTTAATTGAAACTGTCGACGAAAAAAAGTACAAGAAAAAGTATATGGATATATGGAAATAGCGGCTTTATTCAGTCCAAAGATCTTCATGCAAGCTGCAGAGCCGTATTGGGTTTTGCTTTGGAACGATGAGAAAGCATCAACCAGAAAAAGTACGCCCTGTTGCAGAAAAATAAATAGCTATTTAGAAGAGCAGCATTAAAAATGATGATTGGCCATACTTATAAGCTGGCTGATGCAGCCGAAGCCCATGCTCTAATGGAGGCAAGAAAAAGCAAAGGAAAGATCTTATTGATTCCTCCTCATTCTGAGTTGACTAACCGTCTAAAAATATAATGTTCATAAGCATGTATGGATCTTTAGAAGAACCTTCTTCATGGATAAAGATTTAAAAGCAAAAAATACAGTAAAGATAAGAAAAGCTGAAAGTGGATAGAGCAGCTTTGGAAAGTCCGATTATTTACTTATGTTCCCCTAATAAGAATCAAAGATAGGAGAGATATAAAAGGTCAAGTGTTAAAAAAAGTCATAGGAATACTGGATTGGAGAAATGCAGTGTAGACAGAAAAACGGTTACAAGAAAGCCACTGGTCACTTTTGGGACTGTAGAGTACAGAGGATATGGTTGATTGAGTATTCAAGCAGACGAGTTAAAGAATACAAGTGCAAACCAGCATAAATGACATTGGCTTGCTTTATGATTGCGAAGATACAAGTAGATGTGTATATTTATATACATATCTATTTGTATACATAAATTTATTTTAAAATATTGATTTTTTATGAATATTTCGAAATGATAAGAGGTGCACAAATATAAAACGAAATGTTTGGGCACTTTTACTATTATAAAAAATATAAAGGTTGGGTACAATGAAATTAAGTAAGCGATTACATTAAGGCGATATGAATGGATGAATTAATAAAAACGGAAAAGAGGGTAAGCTGACTATGAGAGAAAGAAAAGTTAAAATTTCTTTAAAAGACGGGCTTAAATCCAAGCCCGCCGCGCAGTTTGTTGAAAAAGCCAATACATTTAGCAGCCACATTACATTGATCAGAAATGAAAGAGTCATCGCGGCAAAAAGCATTATGGGTGTCATGGCTGCAGCACTGGGGCCGGGTACTGAAGTCATTCTTATGGCAGAAGGGACTGACGAGATAAAAGCATTGGATTCACTGGAAGAATTTCTTTCTACACCTTGAAACTACTTTTTTGATTAAGGACCAATAAAATGATTAACTTTCATATTAATAACAGTACGAATATTAATGGGTAACACCTCAACATGTCGCAGCATATGAAGAGGTGTTATCACCATAAAAAGTGGGGACGGACTTATTTAAAATAATCCACAATGATTTTTTTTGATATTTCCTGCATCGTAGTTCCTCGCTCATTCGCTAACTGCTTAATTTTCTTTTTGATATTAGCCGGCAGATGAATTGATAAACTTTTCTCTGCAGACTCGATGCGTATTTGTTTCGAGTTGGCCGCAATGTGACCTTCTTCTACTTTACTCTCCAAAAAATGGGCAATTGTTTCGGCATTTTCTACCGAGTTAAATAACGCATCTTTGATATATAGAATAATACTGTTTTCTTCTAGCTTGAACTCCATATATACATTTGAAAGATCATATTGCTGATACAGGAGATCCAGAAACTGTCTAGTAAGAGATAGTTTTAAAGGAAGTGTTAGTTTTGCATATCCTGGCGTCCCCGTCCGCTTTCCAAAAGATAGAGCATAATCTGGTTTCAACTCATGCTTGTAAATGCCTTCTTCATACGAAATTTCAAAACCTGTATCGATCACTAAAAATAGCCATGTTCCTTCACTATTTCGGATTAAACGTGCTTCTTGAATAGTATTTGACGAAAATCGCTGATAAAAAGCCTGCCGCCTTTTACGATCGTAAAAAATCCGCTGTTTTAAGCGATCTTCTAAAACTCGTTCCTGATACTGTTCCTGAAACAGATCCAGATCAACTTTTTTCATCATGACGACTTCCCGATTACGCCACATCTTTTTTTCATAAGGAATTAAATTTTCATTAAGATAAGATTGCAATACAGCTCTTGTGACTTTTAAATAAGCAGCTGCTTCACCCGTCATCATTCCATCTGGCTCTTCATTAGCTAATTCTGCCTTTAATTTTTCTACCGCACTTTTTTCAAATAAGTTCCCCCGGTGGCCGCCCCATACATCTTCTACAGGCGTCAGTTTTCCAGTCCGTATATAATGACCAATTGTAACTGCTGACTTTCCAAGCAAATCAGCCGCTTCTTTTGTTGTATAGCAATTCAAAATATCCATGTTCACGTATCCTTTCATCAGCCGCTTTTGCGTATAAAAATCCAAGTTTCTTCTATTATATAAGTACTTTAATTAAACCTGCTTCTTCAAACAAAATAAAAAGGCGTTTAAATACGATTACACAAATAGATAAGTAAACAAGTAGACAGAAAAAATTAGTTAATCGCACAAGGGATTTTCTTCCTAATGCAAGTAGGGATTTCTACTAGTGTTAGGAAGAAGTGCTTTAAAGATGAATTTTCTATATACTTTCTTTAAAATAGTTTATTTTGTAGAAGTGAGATAATAATTTATTTTTTATTAAAATAAATTCACTATCCTTAATATAGTATTTTACAGTGATAAAAACAAAAATTATATATATAATTTATAATAACAAATTTAAAAAATTTTTAAAAATACATTATTATTCTTATTTCAACAAATACAGCATTTTTTGATGTTAAGATAAAAAGCTACTTTTTTATTTATTTTAAAAATAATCTTTATGTTTTAATAAGTATAATTTTATATTTTTATTCTTTATAATAAGAGTGTAGATTTTAATCTAAATAAATACAAAGGTAAAGGAAGTTAAAGATGAGCGACTTAATCAAGTATGAAGAATGGGGATCGCTTTTTCCGAAAAATCCAGACGAAACGATTACAGATTTGTCCGAACGAAAAGACCAGGCGGAAAAAGAGGGGAAGCCGGACTTTTATTATTTTGATGACCGCGATATGCTTCATTATTATTTGTACCGTGAAACGAATATCAATAAAAAAGCAAACCGCTCGGAACGAACCATTCGTGAATATGAAAAAGAACTGCTAATGATGATCAAACAGATGCTTGAGAATGGACCTGTGATGCATTTAGATTTGGATACGGTGGATGGCTCACTGTTTAAGAGCTTAGGGAAGCGCCATTTGAGACGGTATCAGAAGTGGGTAGCAGAAGAAAGTCCGCATGTCAAAAGAAGGGGAAGCTATTCACCAGCTACATTAGAGCGAAAAACGGTCATTTGGAAAAGTTTCTTTTCCTTCCTTTATAAAAGCGGCTATATTCAGAAGCCAATCCATGAGGGGCTTTTGAACGCATCCGTCCGGTCAGAGGATCGTCCGAACCGCGATCTGGGACCGGCCGAGGTCATTCAACTGCTGGACTATTTTCATGAGCGGCAGCAGCACATCACTTTTTCTATAATTCATGTGTTAGTGAGCACTGGAATGCGAAATGAAGAACTATGCCGTCTAAAAATATCCGATGTCCGGTATGACAGCATTTCAGGCCAATATTATTTATCAGTTCTTGGAAAAGGAAGCAAACGCCGGGAAATTCCGCTGAAATCAAAAGTGCTGGATAGCATCATTCAATACAGAAAAGCCCGATTTCGCTCCGTTCATTTTCCGAACGGCAGTGACGAACCGCTTTTTATAACGAGTACCGGCCGGGCATTTACGCCGGATGGGCTGGCGCATTATCTGCAAAGAATATTGAAGGGCGTTGATTTGCCGTTTGTCCGCTCTGGCCATATTAAAATTACAGCTCATGTATTCAGGCACAGTTTTGCGATTATTTCACATCTAAACAAAGCCGATGTATTTTCAATTATGAAGGCACTGGATCATGAAGACATTCATACGACGATGATTTATTTGCAGAAAGTGCTAAACCGGGAGCAGCATGTGGTGCATCAGTGGAATGATAAAACACTCGGAAGATTCATTTGAAAAATTTAACCATTTGAAAAACAATATGGAAAGAAGGCTAAACCTATAGAATGTTGGATGAATACATCCAGCTTCTGCTATTCTAAAGTATACTGAAGAAAATATTACGGACGATATTTAGTTTAAAGAAATAGCAAGGCTAGCTTTTTGGTTAGAATCCTGTTTTAAAAGTTAAAGAAAAAGGCCCTATTTAAGGTCCTTGTAGGTAAAGCATTCATTGAATAAAGCTAGAATATGTCGTAATTTGACGACCAAATAATGTTGATTATGTAAACATTTTCTAATAGAATGAAGATGGGTTGGATGGCACGTGTGGCTGTCACAGTATTTGGCGTAGGTGGGGCCGATACTAAGAAAATTAGAATAAGATAACGTAACAGAAAAATGATTATGTGTATAATTAATACTTCTACGGCGAAAGAAGAGCTTTGCTCTGCGTGGACTTTCCTGTTCGGGAAATCTTTATTAGGTTCTTTTTAAACTAATGTGACAGTATAGTTTAAAAAAATATTTTCAAGAAAAAATCAAAAATTCATAGAAAGGTTAATTACTTATAAAGTTTTCACAGGAAGAAAATCTTTTAAAGAATTGTATAACAAAATAGTAGGGGCTTAAAAAAACAAAAGGGACGATGACACTTACGCGGCGTGCTTCACTGAAGACGTAGTTATGTCACTTTTTTCGGGTAACATCTCAAAAGCCGTTAATCTGTTGCGGCCGTCCTCACCCTGTATTACATAAATTTAAGCTTTGTCTTATTTGTTTTAGAGAACTTGCGTATAAAGGACAGGTACCTGAAGTGAAGAAGGCAAGCTGGTAAATACTATTTTAAAGGCCGAGAGAAATCTCGGTTTTTTTGTATAATTTTTTTGGGAACAGGAATACTGTTTTTTGAAGGCACTCGAACAGAAAAACGAAAAGATTCTTGTCTTTCTGGAGCAGGTAAACGTCACACATCTGGTTATTGGACAGGTAAAGAGCCACCATGCAAATTTCTCATTCTTCGTAATGCCGCCTCATGTTTTTTGCTCCATTTGCCTATACCACTCCATAAAGATAGTATTTCCTTAAAAATGGATTTATGTAACTGAAATGGCGAAAAAATATGATATTTGCTTCTTAATAAAACATTTATGCAGCATCTTCTTATATACTTTCTTGGAATGTCAAAACTGAAGATTATCACAAGAATGATGAATGTCCAAAGGTCTCGCTGCTACCCATGAGCAAGTTACTGATTCCTATATGTCAGGAGAAATTGTACCAATTTAAAGATAGAATCACAAAGTCGTTGGCGGGTTTGCCAGCTATATAACATGACGACTGACCGTTGTGTACGTGACATGCTTTTCTGGTTGATTACTCGCGATACGATGTACCAACACCAATGGATCGATGCTGTAAAAGAGTTAAAAGAAGAAAAGAATATTGTCGTTCCAAGCACTTTTCCTCGTCAACTTGAGAAACGGGAAGTATTCCATACGTTTTTAATCTTTCAATGGAAAACTAAGGTGCCGCTAGCAGATAGGTACATGGACCAAGCATGAATGGGAAGGGGTGATTAAGTGGAAATTATTGAATATATATGGACACCTTTATACGTAGTAGCCTTAGGTTATGCATTAACAAGGTTGTCCGGAAAAAAATCAGTAGCACAAATGCATAGCTATGACCTCATCTTCGTAATCACTCTCGGAACGGCTATATCGGAGCCGATTGCCTCAAAAAACAATTGGCTAGCGGGTGGATATTCACTTGCAATCGTGATTATCTACCTTTTATTATCAAAACTTGTATTAATTAATTTTTTTAAAAATACTTTAACTTCAACCCCTACTGTGTTAATACGCAACGGAGATATTGATGAGCAAGGGCTAAAGCAGATAAAGATGACAGTTGAAGAATTACTTGGAGAACTTAGGATTAAGGGTTTTAGCAATCCCTCAGACATAGCAATTGCTTTAATGGAGGAAACCGGGAAAGTGAGCGTCATTCCTAAATCTAGCATCCGGTCTCTTCAACCAATTGATCTGCAACTATCACCTAAACCTGCTTTTGTATCGATTCCAATAATCATTGATGGAGAAGTGATCATACACAATTTAAATTTTATTGAAAAAGATGAAAAATGGCTTTATAAACAACTTCAAGCTTATAATATCAGCGAAGGTAACATTCATACTGTTACGCTAGCTACTTTTAACCAGGAAGGGGCTTTAGAAATTGATAATGATCATACACATGATTACGGAAAAGGAATTTATAACTACAAACCTGGAGATGAAAATTAATCCAAAGCAGGTCATTATAATACCCCATATAAACAAATTCTTCATTAAGGCAATGTGTCTGCAGCGTCTTTTATAGCAACATTAAGCGCTTTTGTTATGCTGATTTTATTTGGTGTTTTATTTTTAAATTAAAAACTAAAAAACGTCAAAAAGGACCGAATCATTTATTTCACTGAATCGGTCCACTTTCTCATTTAGAACGCAAACTGTAAAGAATAAGTAAAATTCCACATACAAGACCAATGCTTTTTGTTAAAGGCATTTTTCCCGCCAGCCCGTAAAGGCCAATTCCCGTTGTCATAATTAAAATCACGGGACCTACTAGTGCAAGCAGGCTATTAATATAAAAGGCTTTTTCTAAATCATTAAATTTGAACATTAACAGCGCAGCTGTGATCTCGATGCTTCCTGAAATAAGCCGCAATGTAATCATGAAAAGTAGTGCCTTTTCAATGAAAATGACCATATTATCACCTATCACCCTCTGTTTGCTATCCATTACCACACATTAACGGGCAGATCTTTCCCTTAAAGGAGGCTGTGCTTAAGATCAACTGCCTGGAAAAGCTCTGTTGATCCCGACTGGTTGAAGTCAGCCCTAAGGCAGTGTAGCAGGACGCCATGCTTTTTAACTCGTTTTCTTTACCTACATATATGCAGGTAATAGATGTAATAGATCAATTTATAAACGGAAATAATCAGGACGGACAAAGCTCACAGCTATTTAAAAAGTTGACTCAAGTCCAGAACTAAATCCCTATATGTTAATTAAACTTACAATAAATAGAAATAAGTCAATAGCGAGAAAAAAGTAATTTGCTTTTTCAACAATTGCCCAATAGACCGATTTATATTTAGATAAAATGTAAATTATGTTCAACCTATGTTTAGATTCCAAAATTCAGGTCAAATGATACAGTTAAAATACAATAAATATGCAAAAGATGCGTGGTATAATGTGGTCATGACTAATAATAATGGAAGACTTATAATGTTAAACCAAAATATTCCACACTATGAATTTAAAAAGACATAGGACTATTTGTATAAAGAAAAATTAAATTTAATGCTATAAAAGATTAATAGATACAATTTAATGAAAATATGGTTTCAACATTATATTTGCAAAAAACTAAAATCGGCTGCCTCTAATTTTTTAGTGGATGAAGATCTTATAAAGGCACGAAGCTTACTTATTGGTATAACAATCTTTCGAATTAAAGTGAGGAATCTCTTCGTAAGCTGGAGAAAGTATAGAAGTTAAATTGGAAGGAGACATAAATGGTGAAAGAACAAACAAGGTATTCACGTCTCGCGAATATCACAAAATTAATCAATACGAAATTAGATTTACGGGAAGTATTAGGATATGTTGTCACAGCAATATCCGAGGAAATTGTTCGGTGCGACTCTGTTGGGATCTATTTGCCGCAGGATGATGGGTCATTCCGGGGATATGTTGGAAAGCCAGAGGTCATGAATGGAATGACGCTGGATATGCAGGTAATCGATACAGAAAGAGACCTACTCGCAAAAGAAGTGATCGAAACCCAAAAAACAATCTATATACCAGATACATCGAAGGATAATCGTCCGGATCCTCGATCTGTGGCAGGATTTAAAATTAAATCATTACTGGTTCTTCCTATTTCATATGAGAATAAATTGTTCGGCCTTGTTTTTTTATTTGATTACGGTTATCCAATGAACTTAACAGAGGAAGAAATTCAAACCGTTGAAGCATATGTTAATATGGCGGCTGTTGCTATTCGAAATACAACTAATTTAACACGTAAGGAAAATCTCATTGCAGAAAAACAATTGCTGCTCGATCTTACCCGCGAATTATCTTTATGTTCCACGATGCGAAAAGTGGTTGATACTGGCTTTTTCTACGTAGGGAAAGTTTTAAATAACTACAATGTAGCAGTACATTTGTTAGACCCTTTAGCAGAGAAAAAAATAAAACCAGCAGGGTTAAGCAAGGATAGTGACTGGGCAGAAGAAGAGTGGATGCAGATACACGCGAAGACAATGTTTGACCAAACCAATGATGCCGTTATGCAGGAAGTTATTAAAACAAAAAAAGCCTTGCTTATTCCGGATGTATTTGCCGACGAACGACCAAACCATGATCTTTGCCACAATTTTGGTATTAAAGGGCTTTTTATGCTACCGATGGTTTCATTAGGGGAGGTTCTTGGTGTTGTTGCCGTAGCTAATTTGGAGGAAAGAGGAATCGTTTATTCAGATGCAGATATGCAGTTGGCACAGTCTGTCGTGGATGCTACGACCTCTACGCTTTCCAATCTATTATATATGGAAAAACAAGAAGTGCTTATTGAAGAAAGAACATCTGAAATACGAATAAAACATAAAGAATTGGAGAGAGTTGTAACAGAATTAAAGCAACTCAGTCGTGAAAAAGAATTGATCCTCAACTCTGCAGGTGAAGGTATTTTCGGTTTAGATCTTGATGCAAACATCACCTTTTGCAACGTAGCTGCAGAAACGATGCTAGGTTATAAAAAGGGAGAACTGATTGGAAAACCTTATAATGTCATTTTCAAGGAAAACAATCCAAAAAAGAAAAAAAGGAAATCAGCTTATTCTGAGACAGAACAGTATTTCTATAGAAAAGACCAATCCAGCTTTCCCGTTGAATATGTTATCGCTTCTATGAAAGAGGAAGGAGAAACACTAGGAGAGGTTGTGACTTTCAAAGACATTACCGAAAGAAAAGAAATGGAAGAAGAAATTAAATACCTTGCTTTCTTTGACAGTTTAACAGATTTACCAAACAGAGTGTCCTTGAATGACAGGCTAAACCGAGAATTATTGAACGCACAAACAAATAAAGACAAGAAAATCGCTATTATGTATTTAGATTTAGACCGCTTCAAAATGATTAATGATAGCTTAGGCCATAGCTTTGGCGATCTGTTATTACAAGATGCCGCAAAACGATTAAGTTCTAGCATTCCAAAAGGAGCAAGTGTATCACGACAGGGAGGGGATGAGTTTACTATTATATTGCCAAACATTAAAGGTGAAAAAGAAGTACTAGAGGTTGTCGAGCAGATAAGTGACCTTTTTTCCAAACCTTTTTATTTAAAAGAAAACGAAGTGTATATTAAAACAAGTATCGGCATAAGTCTTTTTCCTGAAAACGGACAAACTACTGAGACATTAATCAAAAATGCAGATACAGCTATGTACAAAGCGAAAGAAATATCAGGAAACAGCTTCTACTTTTTTAAAAGCGGAATGGATAATAGAACGTTTAAAAGCATGAAATTTGAAAATGCATTGTATAAGGCTTTAGACAATGATGAGCTGGTGATCCATTATCAGCCTCAAATTAACAGTAAAACAAACAAGATTATAGGAGTAGAAGCATTAGTAAGATGGAATCATCCAAAAGAAGGAATGATTTCACCCGCTGAATTTATACCGATTGCGGAAGAAACAGGATTAATTGTACCAATCGGGGAATGGATTTTAAGAAATGCTTGTAAACAAGCAAAGAAATGGCATAATCAAGGCTATTTTATAAATGTTGCTGTTAATTTATCTGTTCGTCAATTTGAAGAGAATAACTTATTTCCAATCATCAAAAGTATTTTAGAAGAGGTTGATTTATCACCTGAATTTTTACATTTGGAGCTTACAGAAAACGAGATAATTAAAAATACAGAGATCACTCTGACTACAATGGAATTACTAAAAAATTTCGGAGTGAAGATTGCGATTGATGATTTTGGAACAGGATATTCCTCTTTAGGTTATTTAAAGGACTTGCCTATCAGTACGTTGAAGATTGATAAATCATTTATTCAAGACATCATAGAAGATAGTGATAATGCAGCTATTACAAATACGATTATTACCCTGGCTCAAAATTTAAATCTTGATGTGATCGCGGAAGGGGTAGAAACGAAGGAACAAGTTGATTTTCTACATTCGATGAATTGTTGCTTGATGCAGGGGTATTTTTTCAGTAAGCCAATAATAAGTGAAGATTTTGACGATAAATACCTTTATAATGGAAATAAGTCCATAAATTAGTTAAGGAGGATGTTATGAAAGCAATACGTGCGGTATTAGAGTATTTTAAAAAGATGGAAGTTAAGTATATTTTTGGTATTCCGGCAGGTTCAGTTAATGCACTTTTTGATGAGCTTTATGATATTCCCGGTATTACGCCAATTGTAACAAAGCATGAAGGAGCAGCTTCCTATATGGCGGCTTCCTATGCTAAGTACTCGAATCAACTAAGTGTATGTGTGGGCTGCAGCGGGCCTGGTGGAACAAACCTGGTGACAGGGGCTGCCAATGCGATGCGGGAACACTTACCTGTTTTATTTTTAACAGGTGCCGTCCCTATTGATACAGTTGGGTTAAATGCTTCTCAAGAATTAAATGCTGAACCTGTTTTTGAATCGGTTACAAAATATAGTGTAACAGTTAATGATTCCAAGAACTTACTTAGCGAAATTGTAAAAGCGGCCGAAATAGCAATGTCCGGTGTTCCAGGACCAGTTCATGTTTCTATGCCAATTGATATTCAGCAGGGAAAAGTAGAAAATATTAAAATACCAGCTCCATTTATTAGAAAACCGATCATTCCTAATATAGAGGCAATAAAAAAGGCAGCCAAGGAACTGATCAAAAAAGAAAGCGGCTATCTCTTTGTGGGACAAGGAGGAAGAAACTCAGTTAATCAAGTCATCGAACTAGCTGAACTGCTGGATTGGTCTATTATGACAACCCCTCAAGCAAAAGGGCTTATTCCAGGAACCCACCCTCTTTCAGCAGGAGTATTTGGTTTTGCTGGCCATGAATCCGCCTCTGCGTTAATTAACGAAGGAGATGGGGAAGCCTTAGTAATTATTGGCTCAAGTTTGGGAGAAACGGCTACAAACAATTACAATACAAATCTGACAAAGGATCGCTTCACGATACAAATGGACTTTGATCAGACAGTGTTTAACCGGAAGTATGAGATTGATATTCCTATTTTAGGTGATATTAATTTAAGTTTAGTATTTTTAATAGAAGAATTAAAAGAATTGGGGTTGTCTGGGAGTGCAAAGGCGCCTTCTACGATGGTTCATAAATTGGAGAATACAGAAGAATACAATACAAAAAATGTACTTTTAAAGCTGCAAAATTATTTGCCTACATCTACTAGATATTCTGTGGATATAGGTGAATTTATGTCTTACGTTATTCATCACATGAAGGTTCTGGATGCTCACACCTACGACATTAATGTCCATTTTGGTGCTATGGGAAGTGGAATTGGATCGGCAATCGGTTCAAAGTTAGCAGAACCGGAACGGCCTGTTGTATGTATTACAGGTGACGGATGCTTTTTTATGCATGGAATGGAAATTTTAACAGCGAAAGAGTATGGGTTGCCAGTTTTATTTGTGGTAATGAACAATGCACGCCTGGGCATGGTCTATCACGGCCACACACTGCAGTATCAACGCTCTCATCCAGCTTTTGAGCAGGAGCCGGTGAGTATTTCAGCAATGGCAGTAGCTATGAATATACCAAGTTTTAAAATTAACAGTATGGAAGATTTAAATCAAGAGGCCATTAACAGCTTGACTGGCTTAAACGGTCCGGCTGTGCTGGAAATTTCATTGGTTGATAACAATGTTCCACCGATGGGAGATCGCGTTAAATTTCTCTCATCTTTTGCAAAGTAAAAAAAGAAAAATTTATTATTTAAATAGCTATAAAAGATGAGAAATGATAAGTAATGCAGGTACTGCTGCTGACTTATATTAAGCTAGCAGCGTAAAGGAAGCTTTAAAAATCATTTAAACTAGTCGTTTTCACAAATGTGAAAACGACTTTTGAATGACTTCACCGATTTTGCCCATAGTTGTCGTCTTAAAATGGTTAGATACGGCCTGGCCAGTGGGGTTCGAATAATAATAGTTTCCTCTTTTTTCGTCAAAATAGTAGCCCATCTCTGAGAGAGAATACTGTAGCTCATTTGGCAAGGTTTTTAATTCGGTTTTCTCAGTGAAATACTTTGTAGGAACAACTTCTGCGTCTATATCGCCATCTCCTGTGTAAACCGCAAATAAATCGTTCTCCTTTTGAGCAAGCCACTGTCCTTTTGAATATAATGAGATCCTTGCTTTGTCCAAAGCAGAGATCCCATCTAAATTTATCCCGAAAATTTGATTAATTGCCATGCGACTTTCTTTTGCTGTTACATTTTCTCCATAATCTCTGAGGTGTGAATTGATGATAGCTCTTCTACTAGAATGGATCGCAGATAGATCATTTTCTGTAGGTAAAACAGGCTTCGTATCCAGATCTATTTTATAAACTTCCTTTACAACTTTGCAAACTTCATCGGCATTCATTTTTCCTTCAAGAGATTCAAGGTATTTGTCCATCACTTCTACTTTTGACATCGATTCAATTTGATCATGTAAGTCAGCATCAGACACTGTTCGGTTGTGTTCTTTCTGCAATGTCCTTTTTAGTGTGTCCATTAATTCGAGTGAAAATTTTGTTAAGTTTGAGCCTGACATATAAAAACCCCTATCAAAAAAATTAAAGTGAAATTTTGGATCCTACTTTCGATTATAACGTAAATACTTCTTTACGTTATAATTATACTGAATATTTATATAAGTTAGAGAGAAAATCTATATAAATACCAAAATAACCCATTTATGAGTTTTTCAGAGAAAATCATTCTTCCCTTTCTTTCTTTTTATAATTCAAAATAAAGGTATTTAAAGTAATTTGAAAATTGCGGTTGAATCTCTTTTCCTTCTTTCTTAAGTTTCCCTATAGCGTTGAGGCAGTATAAGGAGCTGGCTCAGTCAGTATCCATCCATTTAAATTTTAATAAAAGACAGATCAATGAAATATGACAAATTCGTAACGGGAAATCCTCCCTAGGCTCTTCGGATTAAATAATAAAAGAAAGAAGAATTAGAACAGGCCCATAAGAAGCTTTCTTCTTTAGCAAAGGAATTAGAAAAAGCAAAATTTTTATATGAAGTTATTAGCGAAACGAATTTATATAAGTACAACTTAATCTTTCAACATAGTTAACGAACCAATTCGCTGGAGGACGTTCTCCGGGCAAGTGTCCAACTATTCCATGAACGAACGGACGGATGCACGGATATCTTTCTGGGTGGCATGGAACCGGTTGACGATGACGCTTCCTTTCAGCCAGCCCCAAATACGCTCAACGGCATTTAGCTGGGGAGAATACGGCGTCAGAAAAAGCAGCGTGAGACGGTGTTCATTCTCTTCTAAAAAGGGGTTCAACAGCTTGGCATGATGAATCCGGGCATTGCCTGGGATCATGACGATATGCCGGTCTCTATGCATCCCTAGAATATAACGGAGAAACGCCAGAAACGTCTGCGCATTGCACGGCTCTTTCTCCATGCAGAAGAACTCGCCATTTTGGACGTTCACACAGCCAAACAAGCTGACAGACGCGTGGTGGCCGTAAGTGGGGATCTGTTTTTGTCTGCCTTTAAGACTCCATGTGGAGCTCTTTTTGAAAGGCTTCCTGTTTCCTGGGGTCTGCCCGTTTCCATGTATACGTCGGGCGTGTATAGCTGAAGCCCCAGCGTTTCAGCATCTTGCCAATGCCCATCCGGGTCATCTTAATCGAGAATGTTCCTTCCAGGACCTCTTTCAAGATCCGGGTATCCCAGCAGGTTTCACAGCCATACCCTTCTTCAGCCGGGGTGCTGTGCTCAATCATCCGTTTTACTTCGGCTTCCTGGCCTGGTGACAATAGAGGCGGCTTGCCCGGCGAAGATCCACGGTGAAGCAGCGCCTTCATCCCGCCTTGATTGAATTTCTTGACGCAGGCGGAAACGGTATCCCGGTGAACATTCAGCAGCTGGGCGGCTTCCATTGCGTAATAGCCCTCCATCATGAGCCGGATCACTGCCAACCGCTTGGCCATAGAAGCCTTTTTCACCGTTTTCTCATAAGCCTTTACCTGTTCCAGTGTCCAGCCATGGCTGTTTTGAATCGTTACTCCTTTTCTCATGTTTCCCGCTCCTTTGCCCGTTTTATTAAGAGCAGTATGGTCAAAGAATGGGAAGACGTAAACACGCTAAAAATTTAAGTTTGATTTATATAGTCTCAAACAAATGATGATAATGGGAGAATTGCGCTCCGCCATAAAAAATGAAGAACTGCTGCTTTACTATCAAGCTACAGTGGATATGAAAACAAATACTATTGTAGGGATGGAAGCTCTTGTACGGTGGCAGCATCCAAGTTTGGGGTTGATTTTCCCAGATGAATTTATCCCGTTGGCAGAACAAATGGAATTCGTTAACTCTTTGACTCTTTGGGTGCTCGACCGTGCAGCCTCTCAAATTCGAGAATGGCTGGACGCTGGACTCAACCTTACTGTTTCTGTAAATCTCTCTACTCGTAACCTTCAAGACGAAGGGCTTCCCGGAAAGATAAAAGAAATTTTAGATCAATACCGGGTATCCCCTGCATTGCTTACTCTGGAAATTAAAGAAAGCTTTATCATGACTAATCCTGGAAGAGCCATCGAGATACTTACACAATTACATAATATGGGTGTGAAGCTCTCTATTGATGATTTTGGTACTGGCTATTCTTCTTTGGCTTATTTAAAGCATTTACCCGTCAATGAAATTAAATTGAATAAATCATTTGTTATGGATATGTTAAACGATGGGAACGATATAATTATTGTGAAATCGATTATTAACTTGGCTCATAACTTATCATTAAAGGTGACAGCAGAAGGAGTAGAGACGCATGAGATAATGGAAAAACTCCACGAGTTTGAATGTAATCATGCACAAGGCTATTTTATCAACAAGTCTTTGCCTTCCAATCAGACTCTTCCTTCGTTAGAAAAATCTGATTGGAAGGTTAGAAAAGCACCTTTAAGATATTAAAAATGCTCAAAAGGTTTCTTATGCGTTATGGAAACCGGATGGATTGATTTCATTTTTTAAATCCTTTAAATACAATCATTACATGGACATGTTTTTTATCCTTTTCAAGACGCGGAAAAGTATATAGAGAATGCTGTTACTTATATTATTTCGGGTATCGAAAAAGGTGACCACATTTTGTTAACTGAAAACAGTAGACTATATCCTAGGATCCAAAACAAGTTGCAACCTCTTTTAAACTGCGAACAGTTAGCTAAGATCCATTACACAAATAACTTTGATTTTTATTTTTCGAAGGGACGTTTCACCCTGCAATCCTTTATAAGCATTTAATCGTTTTTGTTGCATTGTCACTCGAAGTCGGTGATCTAATAGAATAATAAAGCAAAAGGACTGCTTGAATGATATTCAAGCAGTCCTAAATTATAATGGAGATTTTTTAGTGAGTGGTGTCTTTCTCCTTTTCATAAATGTTGTATTGCAAGCTGTTATCTGTTGTCTCACCTGCCAGTTCTACTTCTGAATTATAGGCAGCCCGGCAAATGAGGTGTCCTGCAACAGGTGCCGTTAAATATAGAAAGACAATACCGAGTATAAGGCGGATACTCACATAATGTTCAGCAGACCAGAAAAAAATAAATACGCCGGTCAACGCCAATAGTACGGCAAGTGTCGAACTTTTTGTTCCGGCGTGTGAGCGCGTATAAACATCCGGCAGACTTAAAATACCATAAGCACTTATGAGCGCCATAATACTGCCGAGCAAGACCATCAATGCTGCGATCAATTCAACGATTTGGTTTTCTGTCAATGATACGTCCCCTCTCAATGTATTTTGAGAAAGCAATCGTACTGATAAAAGCAAGAATAGCGATAATCAAAATGACCTCTAAGTATGCTTTTGTCCGCAGTACAACACTTAATATTGCCACGATTGAAATAAGGTTAACCCCGATCACATCGAAAGCTACTACACGATCAGGCAATGTCGGCCCTTTTAAAACTCGGATCAGCAAGAGGGCAATAGAGATGCTGAACAAAACAATCGCTGCCACAAAGATTAAGTTTGTCATGGACGAGTCACCTCCAGAATTATTTTTTCATACATCCGAATGGACTTTAAGAGCATTGGCTTTGAATCTTTCACGTCCATTGCATGGATATAAAACACGTTTCCCTCAGGTGAAATGCGCAATACAGTTGAACCGGGTGTTAACATAAGCAAGAGCGCAAGTGCGGTCACTTCCCAATCGCTTTTGAGTTTTGTTTCATAAGAGAAAGTCCCAGGTTCAAATGTAGCACTTGGAAGTAAGATTTGTTTCATGATTAAGATACTCGATGTCCAAAGTTCATAGTTAAAGATCCAAAGCAGCTTCAGCATGGAATACGCACGTATTAAATAAAAAGGCGTTCCAAAAAATCGATGCATAAGGAAGATAATAACAACTCCGATTAAAAACCCAGCAACAAAATCAGGAATCTCAAACGTATCTGCATCCTTCAAGAACACCCATAAAACAGCAATTAATAAGTTTAACAGAAGCTGTATAGGCAATGCACTCCACCTCCTTGACAAGCAATTGGATTATTTATTATTTAAGGCACTTTCAATGTAAAGTTCGGGATTCATCAGCACATTGGCTGCCTCTGAAACATATGGAGAAATGACGCCCATTCCTAGTCCGAGCCCGGTTGTTAATACCGCCAGAATCAGGAGAGGGGTCAGCATGCCTTTTGCTAAATGAACCTGATCCTTCAGGTGAATAGATGTCTCCCCCCAAAACATATTTAAAAAGATGCGCAGAAGCGAATATAAAACAAATAAACTGGATAAAAAAGCAGTGGCGGCCATTACATATTCACCGGCACCAATAGCCCCCTGGCCAATTAAAAGCTTACCGGCGAATCCGCTGAACGGTGGAATTCCACCTAATGAAAGAATCACAATTAAAAACATCCAGCCGAACAGAGGGTAGTTTGTCATTAAACCGCTTGCCTGATCAAATCTTGTCTTGCCGGTTACATAAATCACTGTACCAATGAGAAGAAACAGCATTCCTTTTAAAAGAATGTCATGGATTAAGTAATAAATGGATCCCTGGATGGCTTCTGTGTTATTCGATGCCAGGCCAACGAGAATAAAACCAATTGCAATGATCACGTTATAAGCGGCGATTTTTCTTACGTCTTTGTAGGCAATAGCCCCCAGGCTTCCTCCCGCCATTGTAGCAATAGCCATCCATCCGATCATTTTATGCGTAATGGAGGGCTCATGATAAAACAATAACGTAAAGAAGCGGAATAACGCGTAGACACCTACTTTTGTGAGCAGTGCAGCAAATAGGGCAGAAACAGCTGTCGGAAGTGCTCCGTAAGATCCCGGGAGCCAGAAGTAAAGAACCAAGCCCGCTTTTAAAGAAAAGACGACTAAAAACAAAATACTGATAGTCGTAAGCAGAGGTGGTTGTCCGGCTTCTGCAATCCGCACAGACAAATGCGCCATGTTTAATGTTCCGAGCGTCCCATATAAATAGGCCATACCAAGTAAGAAAAACCAGGATGATAAAATATTGATTAAAATGTATTTGATTCCTTCGGTCAGCTGTTTTTTCTCGCCACCAAGTGTCATTAACACATAGGAAGCAAGAAGCATGACTTCAAAACAAACAAATAAATTAAATAAATCTCCTGTTAAAAATGAGCCATTTACACCGGCAACCAGCAGCAATAAGAAAGGATATAAAAAGAAATGCTCTCTTTTTTCATCTTTGGCAAAAGCTGCATATACTAAACAAAGAATAGATACAAGAGAAGATGCTGTTACAAGAAGCATCGCAAATGCATCTGCAACAAAGGTAATCCCGAATGGAGGCAGCCATTCCCCAAAATCAAGACGTAGGATGCCTTGAATCATTACCTGCTGCAAAATCCAAAGGCTGATTAAAAAGACGACGATCATCGTTAAGATGCTGCCCCACCGCTGAATGTTTGGATTTGAGCGGAAGAAGAGAAGAAGAACACCCGCTATGATCGGCAGGACCATTGGAAAAACTAAAATATTATTCATCTTTTGACCCTTTCAGCTCATACAAATTATCGGTTCCAGTACTTTGATATGTCCGATACACAAGAACAAGGAAAAAGGCGGTTACGGCAAAACTGATGACAATGGCTGTCAAAATCAGTGCTTGAGGCAGCGCATCGGTATACGTTTCAACCTGATCGCCTAAAATGGGGACACTTCCCATCTTCAACCCACCCATTGTCATCAGAAGCAAATGAACGGCATGTGACAAAATGGCTGTGCCCAACACAACCCGGATTAAATTTTTTGAGAGCAGAAGATAGGTGGCTATAGATACGAGTATCCCAACTAAAAGAGTAATGATCGTTTCCATATTACACATCCTCACTAATACTAATCATAATGGTGACAACAACGCCAATGACACCAAGCGCCACACCTAACTCGAACAGGACTACAGTAGCGAGCTCTGTTTTTCCGAAAATAGGAAGGTCGAAGTAAGCGAATGTTTGGCTGAGAAATGAGCTGCCGAATAAAAGAGAGCCCATTCCGGTGAAGACAGCGATCAGAACACCTGATGCCGCCACTTTTTTATAATCCAGCGGAATACCGGCATTAATAGTCTCTACATCAAATGCCAAATACAAAAGGACAAAAGCTGATGAGAGCGTCAGTCCTCCGATAAATCCGCCTCCTGGATGATGATGACCTGCCAGAAATAAATACACGCCGAACGTTAAAATAATAAACACAGCGATTTTTGACACCGTCTGCAAAATGACATCATTCTCTCTCAATATCATCCTCCCCTTTCGGTGCTTTTAATTTAATGAGCGTGTAGACACCGATGCCCGCGATAAATAGAACAACGACTTCAAGCATCGTATCAAAGGCTCTGAAATCCCCTAAAATTGAATTAACGATGTTCCGGCCGCCTGCAAGCTCATAGGAATTTTCAAAATAACTTGAGATCGATTTGAACATCTTGTTCCCCTGTACAGAAAGTGCAAGTAAAACAGTCAGTACCCCCATCCCGATGGAAATAATTATTTTTGGTAGGCGCACCTTTACTGAACGCTCTTCCTTCGACCATTCAGGCAGATGATAGAAGCAAAGAAGAAACAGCACAGTGGTCACAGTTTCTACCACAAGCTGTGTAAGAGCCAGATCCGGTGCTCTAAATAAGACAAAGAAAATAGCAATTGAATAGCCGAGCACGCCATTTAACAGCGTGGCGGTCATTCGCGATTTCGTAAAAAGGACACCGATTGCTGCGGCTGCCATAATAAGGACCATTATTCCTTCATATAAACTTACTGGAGCATCATCTGAAGTATCAATCACGATACTTCCCGACAGCCAGAGTGTGCCGCCCACTAAAAGCAGAAGAAATCCATAAATGTAATAAAGGTAGTGACGCAAAAATCCTGTCATATAGCGGTCTGTTACTTGTTTTGATCCACTTTCGCTTTTGGCCAGTACCCACTGATATCCGCGGTCGATACTTCGATGCTCAGGAAACAAGTCGTAAACAAAATTCCAAAAACGGAATGTCTTCATAAGGAAAGCGCCAAACACAACAACGCCGGCAGTCATTAATAGTTCCAAATTAAATCCATGCCAGGCAGAGATTTTAGGAATAAGGCCTTCCATATTTTGATAAGTCGGCAAGATGCTGTTCATGGCCGGTGAAAGCAGGTAGTGACTTAATTGATTAGGCATGAAGAACAACAGAATAATGAGCACACATAATATAATCGGTGAAACCAGCATTCCGATCGGTGCTTCATGCGGCGTTTTCTCCAGCCTTTCACGGCGATACGGACCAAGGAATGTCCGAAAGACAATGATCATGGAATACGCAAAGGTGAAAATACTGCCCGTCCATGCAATAATTGGAAATAATAAACCCCACGTGTCCATTGAGAAGATGGTCAAATTATTTGAATTCAGCGCAGCTGTAAAAAACATTTCCTTGCTCAAGAATCCGTTGAATGGAGGGAGACCCGCCATTGAGAAGCTGCTGATCACAGCCAGTGTAAACGTGACCGGCATCAATGAAATCAAACCACCGAGTTTCCGGATGTCCCGCGTTCCCACTTCATGGTCAACAATGCCTACCACCATAAACAAAGCACCTTTAAAAGTAGAATGGTTCACAAGATGAAAAAGTGCCACAAAAATCGCTTTTGTGTAAATAACAGATTCGGTAGAAGCACCACCTTGAAGGGCAGCAGAACCGAGACCGAACAGTGACATAATTAACCCGAGCTGGCTGATCGTTGAATACGCGAGCAGCGCTTTCAGGTCTTTTTGTTTCACGGCTGAGAAGGAACCCCAAAACATTGTAAAAATTCCTACACCGCTCACAAGCCAGAACCATGTCTCTTCTCCTCCGAAAACAGGTGTAAAGCGGGCCACTAAAAATAATCCCGCTTTGACCATTGTGGCCGAATGAAGGTAGGCACTGACCGGCGTTGGCGCTTCCATTGCATCAGGAAGCCATATATGAAATGGAAATTGCGCTGATTTCGTAAAGGCACCAAGCAAAATCAAGATAAGCGCTGGAACAAATAACTCATGCTCCTGAAGAGAATCTCTCATTGCAATGATTTCCTGGATACTGTTTGTCCCGCTCATCACGTGAAGCATGATGAACCCGACAAGCATCGAAATACCGCCGCCGACTGTAATAAGAAAGGATTTTTGGGCACCGTATCGAGATTTTTTTCGTCTAAACCAAAAGGCAATTAATAAAAAGGAAGAGACGCTCGTTAATTCCCAGAAAAGGTACAGCACCATTAAATTATCTGATAACACCACTCCAAGCATCGCGCCCATAAAAAGCAGCAGATACGCATAAAAGTGGGAGAGTGATTCTCTTTCTTTTGACAGGTAAAAAATTGAATACAAAACAACCAGGCTTCCGATTCCTGTGATTAATAAAGTGAAAATAAGGCTGAGTCCATCTAAATAAACAGAAAAATAAAGATCTAACGCCTGCATCCACACAACAGATCCAGAAATGGTTTCGCCAGCAGAAATGGCCGGGATTTGAGCAGTGAAAAACCCGAATAAGATAACCGGAACAAAAAGTGCTGGCCAGCCAAGATGAAGTTTGGGCGCTAACTTTCCTATGAGTGGAATAAAAAAAGCTGTTAAAATAGGAATGAGAATGAAAAAATGAATGAAAGTCAAACGATTCCCTCCTGACTAATTGATTTATATAATGTGCTGCTTTTAGAGTAGCAAACCTGATTTGCAGGCCCTATACTGGATAAAAAATAAAAATAAAAAGGACAATAATTGAAATTAAGGGTTGAAATTTTGTGTGCTGCCCTTTATTCTAACATTCGGGATACAAAAGAATTTATTTCGAAATTTCTTTGTTTTTTTTGCTTAATACAAATAAAGCGTTTAAAATGATCGGAAAACTTATTATAGAGGTGACATTGTTTTGAAAAAATTAAGAGCACGGATGGATGAAAGCATACTAGTCTGCGCATATTATGGTCCAAACGGCGAACGGTTAATCAGACGCGGATCGAAGCTCGCTAATATGCTGGATTGTCCGCTTTACATCCTTAATGTTGATTCAGTTCCTGAGAATGAATTAAGTGCGGATAGAGCCGCATACATTGATCAATGGAAACTTCTTGCGGAAGAATCCGGTGCTGAAGAGTTTATTCTCCGCGATAATGAAAAAAGACCGGCAGCAAAAGTTATTGCGGAAGTTGCCCGTGAATTAAACATTACACAAATTGTTATTGGACAGTCTCCTCAAAGCCGTTGGGAAGAAATTAAAAAGGGCTCTTTCGTGAATACGCTGCTGCGTGAAATTTCATTTGTTGATTTTCACATTGTATCCATTGACCGCTCTGTTGAAGACGATGACAATCTCTTTGATAATGGGACGAGAGCCTATTTAGTAAAAGCGGATGAGGGACATCGCATCGTCTTTACATATTCGGATGAAGTCATTCGTGAAGGGATTTTTTACAAAGAAACCGGAACCGATTTTAATAATGGTGTCTTCAAATACGTTAAAGAAAATAAGACGTGCCAACTTCATGTAACGGATGAGAAAATTACAGAACCGACCTCTATTCATTCCTGCATCAGAGAAGAAACATTTGACGAATAAATAATCTTAAGAGTTTTCAGACAAAGTATCCGCTTTTGTTTGAAGGCTTTTTTTTAATAGTTATATATCTATGCTTCTTACAGGTTTACATCTATTCTTTGGTCGGTGTCATCCATTCCAATATATCGCAGTGTATCGGAAGGGCTGGCATGGTGAAAACGCGCTTGAATGAGAGAAATCGCCACGCCCTTTTTATAAGCATGGTAACCAAAGGTTTTTCGCAGCGTATGTGTCCCAATCTGATCCAGAATGCCAGCCTTTCTAGCAGCTTCATGTATTACTCGATAGGCTTGCTGGCGCGAAATAGGCAACTCACTTTTAGGTGATTTGAAAAGGTAGCTGTCTATTGGCGGCTTCGTTTTCTGTAAGTGAAAAGATAAAGCGGATTTAACTTGGTCATTTATATAAATCTTTTGGTTCTCTATATAAACAAAAGACTGGATATCACCTGATTCATTCACTAATTGATCAATCTTTAAAGAAAGCAGCGTACTAATTTTCAGTCCGGTATTAATCCCTAATACAAATAAAATAAAGTCGCGGCTGGATTGTTCTTTTAAAATGTTTTTTATTAATTTGATTTCATGAACATTTTTTATTGGGCTCACATACTCCACTTTTTTCTCTCCTTCATGTTACTTAACATAAAGGTAACATGTATTTATGTAACATTCAAATGATATGACAGGGTGGTTTTTCTAAAAAAATTCAAAAGAGTAGATTATTTGACATTACGATAAGTGTCATTGGAATGGGTGCACTTGGTCACGAATATATCAATAAATAGCAATTGAACAACAAGAAATGGATGCTGATTTTCATCTTCTAAATTATCACGTCAAATTTTAGTTTTACGCATAATTAAACATTTTTTTTCAATTTCGGGTATACTATACTTATCCATTGATTGAGGTGATGAACATGGAGAAAGATCTGTTTTCTTTTGCGAAAGATTTTTTGATTACTAAGCTGAATCCTTCGGTTATCATTGTTTTTGGCTCCTATGCAAAAGGAAACACTCACCCAGAAAGTGATCTTGATATTGCTTACTTCAGTCAGGATAACACTGTTGCAGCGTATGACTTATTTATATACGCTCAAGAGCTGGCAGATCTTTTAGGTGTAGAAGTGGATTTGGTGAATATATCTGAAGCCTCGACTGTTTTTCAAGCTCAAATTTTTTCGACTGGCAAGACGCTTTACTGTAAAGATGATTACATAAGAATGCAGATGGAAATGAAGGCGTTCAGCATGTATTCAAAGCTGAACGAAGAAAGGTTGCCGATCCTAAACAAAATTGATGAAAGCGGGTCAGTTTATGAAGAATGACGTTATTTTAAATAAAATTAGCGTGATTGAACGCTGTCTAAACCGTATTGAAGAAGTGTATGAGCAGAACCCAATTAATTTGGAGAATATTACGAAGCAGGACTCTATTGTATTAAATATCCAGCGGGCATGTGAATCATCAATTGATTTGGCCATGCATATCGTGGCAGAAAAAAAGTTAGGACTTCCTCAAAGCAGCCGTAATGCATTTGACCTTTTAGAAACTTCAAAAGTGATTGATCAAGAAACGGCGAAGCGTTTGAAAGCGATGGTTGGTTTTCGAAATATCGCTGTCCATGATTATCAAACGTTAAACCTGGGTATTCTCCAGCAAATCGTTGAAAAACATCTGAGTGATTTTACGAATTTCACCAAACAAGTGCTGAAATTTAATAGCTGATTGGAGAGTATTTAATCTCGCACTAACTTTTCTTAAAAATTGAATTTTACGCATAATTGAAAGGATCTGAATAAATGGCCAATACACGGCAGCACCAACTGCATGAAAAGAAATTGGAAGAACTGATTAAAAGCATGCCCTATTATGTTGTGGAATATGTGGATCACAAACTGGGAAGCCGCTCTCCTTCTACCCTTTTAAATTACGTTCACGACTATAAGCTGTTTTTTGAATGGCTGATGGCTGAAGAAATTACGGATGCAAAAGAAATGAAACACATTCCCATGACTGTGTTGGAGAATCTTAGATTGGTAGAGGCGCAAGGGTTTACCCGATTTTTAGAGCGGCGCGATATCCAGGTAAATAAGCGGGATACAAAAAAAGCGGAAAAAGTTTCGATTAACCGGAAAATATCCGCTCTCCGTTCTCTTTTCAAATATTTAACCACACAAACGGAAAATGAAGACGGCGAGCCCTACTTTTACCGAAATGTCATGCTGAAAATTGAAGTGACAAAAGTAAAAGAAACACTCAATGCCCGTGCCGCGCGTATTGCGACCAAAATTTTTCATCATGACGATGACATGCGGTTTATTGAATTTTTAAGGAATGATTATGAAAATGAACTCCCTTCCGATTCTCGTAAAAGCATGTACTTTAGACGGGATAAAGAACGCGATATCGCTATCATTTCCCTCTTCCTGGGCAGCGGCATTCGGGTAAATGAATTGTCCAATCTCCGGCTTCGTGACTTGGACTTTGAAACAAGCCAAATTAGTGTCCTGCGCAAAGGGAACAAGTTAGATATTGTGGCAGTCGTTCCTCAAGCAATGGATGATCTGAAAAACTATTTATCTATTCGCGAAAAAAGGTACAATGCCAAGGGTGAAGATTTTGAATATGTCTTTTTAACGAAAGTGAAAAATGAGCCGCAGCCGCTTTCGAATCGTACAATTGAAGCGCTGGTGAAAAAATATACGAAAGCATTTATGTCCAATAAGTCCATGTCACCGCACAAGCTGCGCCACACCTTTGGTACGAATTTGATGGAACAAACAAATGATATTCACCTGTTGATGATGCAGCTTGGGCACAGTACGACCTCCACCGCTGCACTTTATACAAATCCGGAGCAGGAAAAAGCGAGAAAAGCTTTGAAAGAGTTAGGGGAAAAGCGCAACGATTACTAAACGATTAAGTTTGTTTCATGGATGCGTCCCCATTTCAAGGATTCTACTTTTGTTTTTGATTGAGTTAACTATGGCTCCCACCTTCTTGATTTGCTTCCAGATCAAGCAAATACTGCTTCAATTCGAGACCACCCCGGTAGCCAGTGATGGCCCCATTTTTCCCGACAATACGGTGGCACGGAATCGTAATGAGCACCGGATTGGCCCCGATCGCTGTGCCAACCGCCCGGAAAGCAGATGGTTTTCCAATTAATGCGGCGATATCTGAATACGAATAGGTTTTTCCATACGGCACCTGCTTGAGCGCTTCCCAAATTTGCTCTTGAAAGGATGTGCCATGCACATCAACTGGCAAGCTAAACGTACGGCTTGTCCCGTTAAAATACGCATGCAATTCCTCTTTATAAGGCTTTAGGGCATCATCATGTTCGACAAGGTCTGCAGAGAGAAACCGTTTTTTTATCCAGGCTTCCAATTCCCTATACGTCTGGCCGGGTGACCCGACATAGCAGATTCCTTTTTCCGTTTTCGCTACATATAGGTGCCATTTTTCGTAACGCATGATCGACCATTCAATGAGTTTTTTCTTTTCGTTCATCTTGATTCACCTGCTCTTTCCTCTTCTTTTTTCGGTATTCAAATGGCGTATATCCTGCTTTCTTTTTGAAAAAGGTGGTGAAATACGGTGTGTTCCCCAATCCGACAGCGAGGCCAATGTGTGCAATCGGTCGGTCTGTGGCTTCAAGAAGCTGCATCGCTTGTTTCATGCGGACGTGCTGAATATACTCGGTCGGTGACATCCCTATTACACGTTTAAACAGACGCTGCAAATGGTAGGGGCTGCCGTGTAAAACATCAGCCAGCGTCTGCAGAGTCAGTGTTTCCGCATAATGAACATCAATCCATTCCATGATCTGCCCGATCCACTCTTCTGCCGGCATCTTTAATCTATCCGGCTTGCACCTCTTACATGGACGGAAATTTTCCTGAAGTGCTATGTGCGCATTTTTCAAAATGCGCACATTTTCTTTTTTAGGCACCCTGGATTTACAGGATGGGCGGCAAAAAATACCGGTCGTTTCCACGCCATAAAAAAACGTGTCATCGTACGCTGAATTACAATCTGCAATGGCCTGCCAGTACTCTTCAGGGATTCTTTTCCGGGTTGTTCCCATCACAATCACCTCTAGTTAAAGTATACACGCAAAAAGGAACAAACAAGCATTTTTCTAATGTAAGAGCAAGATAACGTAATTACTTTCAGTGAGCCATTGCTTACAATAACATTCATGAGGAGTGAGCAAATGAAAACAACCCAATGGGAAAATCGTGGGGAAGAATTGATTATTTCGATCCCGAAAGAATTTAGCTTTCAAGAAAACCTAAACTACTTGTCAAGGTCGTCAAATGAATGCCTTTTCGAGATTATGGATAATAAAATTTACCGCGCTGGCTGTTGAAAATGAAATCTCAATCGTAAAGATACCATTTTGTTTTTTTGCCTTCTTGCTGAAAAGAAAGCTTATATTCACATGAAGGTTCACTAATTGACCATCTTCAATTTTCTAGCTTTCTCCATGTTTATCTACTCCGCTCAGCCCTTCCATTTTTTCTTTTAGCAGAATCGGTTCAGGTAGAACTTTTCTGCTCCGGAAATAAACACCTGGCTGGACGTTTCTTTTTTTTATCGATTTCCTGAAACACTGCATCTGCCCTCTTTTTTGTGTACTAGCCTCATTTCTCTTTACTATAAAAAACAGATGTTCTTTCATCAATGAATTGAAATCAACGGCTTTACGTTAAAACAGTTAAAAAACCGGGTAAACGGATACAAAGTTGTCATGGGAGTCCAAATTGTTAGAAATGGCATTTTAACGTATGTAATGAAAGCAATTCAGGAGTATACAAAGACCAGAACAGATAGCCATTCATTCGTCGTTTTGTTTTAGCGTATTTAGAAAGTGGGCTTAAACAACAAGGAGGAGATTGGATTATGAGCAGGTCATCAAGTTCGGAAAATACCCATAGACTTGACTCGCATACTAGGTTTCCCACAAGACTGGGATTAAAGGAAACCATTTGGCGTTTACTTTGGGAAGACGATCGCCCATATACCGTCAAGGAGATTTCCCATCTGCTTTACATGGAAGAGGCTACAGCAAACAGTCTATTAAACGTGCTTATAAAAGAGAAGAAAATTCAAAGGCACAAAGTAACTTCCACGATAAATGGACGTAAAACTTCGCGCTATGTATATTACGGGATTAATCCTTACCCAGAATCGCAGCATGAAGAGCTGTCACCGTTAATGGCGCAGGTATATCAATTATTTAAATCCAATGGGCAAAAGTATTCTGCAGAAAGAGTGTCTGCCTTGCTTAACCTTGCACCGACAAGTACAGCAACTGTCCTGTATCGTCTTTATAAACAAGGATACTTGTCCCGAAAAAAAGAATATTCCGGCAGAAGGAAGCGATATTTATATACGCTGGAAGAAAATTCAGAGCGGGAGTCTTTTTATATCATTGAAAAAATGGACCAACTGCCTAACAAAGGTGGAACCTTAAAAACCATATCATCAGCAACAGGTATTTCCATTCGCACCTTAAAAGAAGTGATGCTCGATTTATTTAAAAAGGGACGAGTTTGCAGGCGTCGGCACGGTGACTATGTGGAAAATGAAAGTATGGTATATTTTCTGCGGGACGATGAAACGCTGCGCTACCACGTTCATCGGCTGCTGGAGTATAAAGTAATACAAGAATTAGCAAAATGCGGCGGGTGGTTATCGTTAGGAGAGCTCGAAGACCGTTTGGACGTGACCTTATCGAGAATCAGAAAGGTCATTCAATCAATGTATGACTCATTTATCATCGACCGTATTAACTTATCCGGAGAACTCCTTCACAGACGGGGCTACGGTTATTCTTTAACGAATATAGGAAAAGAGCGGGCAATCGACACATGGGATTATTTTGATGAAATTATCAGTATAGAGCCGCAAGCGACTAAACACAGCTGATACTACAGTTCCCTTTTATTCAAGCTGGTCGAGGCATACGATCAGCTTTTTTCTTATGACCTGCTAATAAGCGGTCTGTTACTTAAAAGCTGCTTTTAGAATGACGAATGACTATTCCCTTATTTTATTCAATACAACGTAATGATTTAAAACATTACAGTCAAATTCCCAGATAAATAAAACAAGTGCGATCCTTTAACAAAAAAGGATCGCACTTGTTTTATTGTTTCACTTCTAATGCCATATAATGGATGTTGTATAACATTCCAAATTATTGTAAAAGTAACTCGATAGCTTCTTTTAAAATGTTAATCTCTTTCAATATTTCCTCTTTAATTCTACTATCTTTACAACGCTCACAATCGCCATATAAACGAGTGAGCTCCTGACTGAAAATAAGCCGTTCTTTATTGTCACTCATGGCGATGTGGTCCGTCCATTTCTGCAACCCGGCTGTCATCGTTTCTAAAAACCTTAGATCCGTGGCTTTGCGTCCTAATCTTTCAATTAGTTTGCCTTTAATTTTTAATTATTCATAATTATATTTTACCTGATTTCCAGTGAAAAAACATCAAAAAATACGGTTTTTATTCAGAGTTTAATCTTTAATTCTATTGTTAAGTATGCTTACATTTATTGACTGCATGGCAGTGATGCCCTGATTTGGCGAGAGTCGTGAAAGAGCTGTGACGACAGATGTAGAAAATGCGAAAAACAGCCCAGCCATCAATCCGGAACCCAAAATAGATGCAAATGTTATAAAAAAAGAATTTTGTCGACCATTTTTAATTATCCCAAACCCCTTTTGCAGCTGTATTTCTAGCATAATCTGAAAAATCCCGCGGTTTTCTGCCTAAAGCACGCTGCACCCCATCAGTCATAGATGAAGTGAATGTGACGCCGCAGTTTACAGGCACAGATCCTCAGTCCTTCGAATTGAACGGAGTGGCTTATTCGCCAATCAAACGCGTCGAAGCGGTTTATATTCAATGATTGACTCTTTGGATGAAGCACAGCTTGCATGGGCGATCGGTAGCGTGTATGCGTATTTGGAAACCGCACAGTTTCATAATTCAGAAAACTACCACTCGGATGAGTGGCAGTACATTTAAAGAACACCTTTCCTGGTAAGAACGCTGCGCACAATTTCGTTCATCAGCTCGCTTTGGTATTCATCACTGACGCTTTCGATGAACTCGATTATGTCTGCATCCCAATAAAATCCCTTATACGTTTTATGGTCCCTCATCAGTTCTTCACGAAATAAAATGCGATCAATCGCATCAAACTCGTCATATTCATTTTCACGGTCAGCTTTTTCTTTTGTTTCTGCCCTTATCTGTGAATCTGCTTTAGCTATTAATGCTTTTATTGCTTTTTCGTTGTCAGAATTCGGTTTAGGTCTCGCTTTTCGCGCCGGCACAAAATCATAAATCGAACGTTCCGCGATTTGAGGCAGATTGTCGTGATACCAGCCACGGGAGCCTCGCTTGCAATAACAGCCAGCATTTTTGAGCGCTTGGCGCGCCGCCGTCTTGCCAATCGTTAAGTATTCTTTAGCTATTTCTTCAAGCGATTCCTTTTTTGTCATCGCAAGTAAATCCCCAATTTTCATTGTTCGATCTCTCCTGCCAGCCTCATCATAGTGAAGACTTCATGTTCATTCATCCAGTCCTGCCTAAACTTGAAATAGGGTTACTCCATCGATTGTCCAGTTTACCTTCAAGCAGTATTCTCTCCAAACTTCCGAGTATGATGCCTAAAGACTTTTAGTTGGCCATTAAGATAGCCAACATGCTATTTCTTTCAATCCCTTTTCTTTTAGCAAAATAATAAGACCATCAAAGGGCGTTTCATTCACTTGACCGGCAGACATTTTTTTTGCAGGAATTTCGTTTATTGCTTTTCAAAAAAGAGGCAGCCTCACTTCAACTGTTGTGCCTTGATGTTCTTTGCTTTTAAATGTAATTGTCCCTTTATGCTGATGTATAATCCTAAAGCATAACATTAAACCTAAACCGGTTCCTTTTTCTTTATTGCTAAAAAAAGGTTCTCCTAATTTTTGAAGGCGTTCTTCATTGATTCCAATCCCATTGTCAATGATTTTTATTAATACACTGCTGCTTTCTATCATGACATTGATGGTCACAATTCCTCCGTTGGGCATGGCTTCAATACTATTTTTAATTAAATTAATAAATACTTGTTTTATTTGGTTGGGGTCACACATAAATGGCGGAATATATTGCTCTGCTAAATGGCGGATTTGTACATTTTGTAAGTATGCCTCTGACCTTAGCAGCATTTCAACATCATACAGTGTTTTGTTAATGTCCGCTTTCCTTAATTGAATTTCTTGCGGCTTCGCGAGAGTAAGAAATTCTTTAATAATGCCCTCCACACGGTCAAATTCCTCCATTATCACGTCAAAGAATTCCTCTTTTATTATTCCTTGCTGCAATAGCTGAACAAATCCTTTTATGGAAGTAAGCGGGTTTCTTATTTCATGGGCGACGCCTGCAGCAAGTTCCCCTACTACGGTTAATTTCTCTGACATTAACAGCATTTCTTCTGCTTTTCTTTTTTCTGTAATGTCTCTTCCTACCATCGTAACGTGTTCCACCGTCCCGTTTTCTCCAACGACGGGCGTCCCCACACACTCAATTAACAGCCAATTTCCGTCAGCGTGTAAAAAACGAAATTCCACCTGGGAGCAGGTCTTCGTTTTCACAATCTGTTCCACTTGCTCATGGAAAAATCCAACGTCTTCTGGATGCATTTTCATCATTATTTTATCTCCGCCACACTCTTCCTGCGGGAAACCAAGAACTGTTTCGTGTGAAGGTGAGGAATAAACAACTTGTCCGCTGCTGTCTAGTAAACATATTAAGTCTGTCATGTTTTCAGCGATAAGGCGATATTTATTTTCACTTTCCTGCAGCGCTTCCTCGATTTGTTTCCGAGCTGTGATATCTACGCCTGAACCGATTACCTCGACAACCTTTCCTCCTTTTTTAACCGGACACAAAACAGTAAGATACGCTACACCATTAACAAACATACTCTCATAAGTAACAACTATTTCTTCTTCCCATGCCTTTTGGTAATGTTTCAGCTTCTTTTCTGCCGCTTCAGTGGGCAGAAAATCATGCAGCGCTTTTCCTACGACTTGAGAAGGTGTCAGGCCTAATCGGTACAGCAGCTGTCCATCACATAATGTATGAATGAATCGGCCATTGATTTTTTTGAACTTTAAGGTCATTCCCTGCTGCAACCGAATCGTATCCTGCATTTCTTTTTGTGCCCTGTCTAGTAATTCTTTGGTCCACATTTGTTCATTTACGTCTTGAGGAAGCCCATGCTTTTTTACAAGCTGCTGGATTTCTGGAAATGTTTTTTCTATTTCACTTGCAGGCAATGGGGGACTAAAGAAAGATCCTTGTCCTTCGTCACATAAATGCTGCTGCAAAAAAACAAGTTGTTCCGCCGTTTCAATTCCCTCGGCTATGACATTTAACTTTAAGTTATGGGCCATTAAAATATTGTTTTTTACAATGGCTTCCTCGTTAGAATGGTTATGGAGTTCTTGGATAAATGATTGGTCAATCTTTAAGGTATCAACAGGAAATTGTTGCAAATAGTTTAATGAACTAAATTCTGTTCCGAAATCATTGATGCTTATCAGCACACCAAGATTCTTAAGTTGTTGCAAGGCCAAAAGAAAGCGCTCAGCGTCCATCTTAATATTCCCAGTGATTTCAAGCTCCAGATAGCAGGGCTCAAGCTCTGTTTCCTGCAGAATATTGGCAATCATGGTCACCATATCGGGGTGAATAAGCTGTTTGACTGATAAATTAACGGCTATGACCGTTGAAAAACCTTTTTGGCGCCATGATTTATTTTGTTTGCACGCATGATACAAAGTCCATTCCCCAATAGATATGATCAATCCGGTTTCTTCGGCAAAAGGAATAAAAGAATTAGGAAAAAGAATTCCCCACTCCGGGTGTTTCCAGCGCAGCAAAGCTTCAAAACCCATAATATTTCCTGTTTTTAAGTTTATTTTTGGTTGATAGTGTAATAATAATTCATCACGTTCAATCACTTTGCTAAGATCTATTTCCATTTTCAATGGATTCAGGTTGAGCCCGCTTTTATTTGAAAAATAAAACTCATACGTATTTTTACCAGCTTTTTTTGCTTGGTGTATAGCAAAATCAGCATGTTTGATCAATTCTTCGGCTGTTTCCCCATCTTCTTTAAACAAGCTAATTCCTATACTTGCTGATGTAAGAATATTATGACTCTTAATAATATACGGTATTGCAAGAGCATCAAGAATTCGCTCCGCAACCTTTGAGGCAACATTTTGATCAGCGTCTAATAAAACAATAATAAATTCATCTCCACTTTGGCGGAAAATAAGATCATTATCATGAATAGAGGACTTTAACCGTCTTGCAACTTTTTGTAAAAGAATATCTCCTATAGTATGGTCTAATGTATCGTTAACTACTTTAAACTGATCAAGATCAAGAAGCAGAACGGCAATGCTTTTTTTCGTTTCAGTGGCTCTGGAAATTTCATTTGAAAGGCAGGAATGCAGCATATTTCTATTAGGTAAACCGGTTAAGTAATCATAGAAATCCTCATAATTATTTGATTTTTCTGTCTCTACTTGATATGTAATATCCGAAGAAACACGCTTCATATTGCCAAAGCGGTTATTTGCCTCAATAGATTCCCTATAGTTCACTTGTTCAAAATAATTGTCTATTTGATCTTTTTCCACCGGCATAACTAAATTATGAAAAGTCAAATCAGTTAAGTTCTCTGCTTTGCTGTCGCCATCTTTGTGCAATAAAACTGAATGGGGGGACAGCTCAATAAGATGAGGATCGTACTCGTGGCTTTGGGCTGAATGCAGGGCTGCTGTTTTGAGTTCCGTAATATCAAGAACCATACTTGTGTGTAAAATCACGTTCCCTTGCTCGTCTGCTATACTATTCGCAGTTTCTTTAACCCATCTAACCATTCCATCTGAACGGATAATTCTATATTCAATAGTAGACGATCTGCCTGTTAACACTTTTTTTGTATGATCTTCTACTATAGGGATGTCATCTAAAAAAACAAAACGTTCCCATATTTGGGGATCGTTTTCGAAATCACTTTGTTTGCATCCATAAATTTTGGCACATTCATTTGAAACCCAAAAAGAATTGTCTTCTGCATTTTTGTACCAAACAGATAGTTTTAAATGATCAAACATGCTTTTAAGAAATTCATTATTTTTATAAAATCGAAAAAAATCGACATGTAAGGAAGTCTCCATTTATAATCTCCATTTATTTTTTTTAATTCAGCACTTTTCCATTTTAAAGAATATAAAGCGTTTGGAAAGGTGAGCAGGCGGAAGTGATATTCCTTCTCTCCTAATGTAATGCAAATAAATATTTATAGATAGTTTTATAAAAAGAAAATATATGTCTATCTTCTGTCATTATAATCTCACAGGGCTTTAGAAACAATATGAGGTTTCTTACAGGCAAAGAATATCTATTAAAAAACAGGAGCTGTACAACAGGCTTTGCCAAGTTTGCGCCAAAGAATTTGATTTTTCAGGAAAACACTCCCTCTTTTCTTTAAACAATTATACAGAAAAATTGGTGCTCTTTTACAGCATGACTGTGATAAAATTTAAAAGGGCTTTCATTATTTTGAAAATGATTAATACGACAGCACAAGATTTTAATAAGTACAAGCATATTAAGATTCATTAGAACACTTTTACACAAACAATTGTTTTATGATTGGAGGAAGTACATATGCAAGCAACAGCGAAAACGAATCAACTACAGCCTGTCACAATGTATCGGATTCTCTTTGCGATTAGCCTAGGGCATTTTTTAAATGACTGTATGCAGTCCGTTGTACCCGCTTTATTTCCGATTCTTAAAAAATCAATGAATCTGAACTACACCCAAATGGGCTGGATTGCTTTTGCACTTAATATGACATCATCCCTCTTGCAGCCTGTGTTTGGGGTTATTGCAGATAAGCGGCCGTCTCCCTTTTTACTGCCCATTGCGATGTGTTTAAGTATGATTGGCATGGTTGGTTTAGCAGTGGCATCGAATTTTTATTTCGTTATTGGATCCGCATTGTTTGTAGGATTGGGATCAGCTATTTTCCATCCTGAAGGCTCACGTGTAGCTTACATGGCGGCCGGGAGAAAAAGAGGATTGGCTCAATCCATTTATCAGGTTGGCGGGAACACGGGGCAGTCAATGGCTCCATTATTTACCGCATTTGTCTTTATTGGGCTGGGCCAGCTCGGATCCCTTTGGTTCGTTCTTTTAGCAGGATTGGGTGTTTTTGTTTTATACGGCGTTTCTAAGTGGTATAAAAGCGAAATTGCTGAGAGCAAACGAATGAAAAAGAAACAAGCATCAGGAACTCTTCAATTGAATAAGGAAATTATTTTTGCCATTGCTCTTCTTATTTTTCTTGTATTCGCCCGTTCATGGTATGGGGCTGGCGTTTTAAATTATTTTCAGTTTTATGTAATTGAAAAATTTGATTTATCGATAAAAAGTGCCCAGCTCTATGTGTTTTTATTTATGATCATGGGCGTATTTGGCACATTTTTTGGAGGTCCGTTGGCCGATCGTTTCGGAAAACGAAATATTTTGTTGTTTTCTATGCTTGGTTCCGTTCCGTTTACATTGTTATTGCCCCACGTTCCACTGGCATTTACGGCACCGCTGTTAATCTTGATCGGCTTTATTCTTCAGTCCAGCTTTAGTGTAACAGTCGTTTATGCACAAGAATTACTTCCTGGCAAAATCGGTCTCGTTTCGGGTTTAATTGTCGGTCTTGCATTCGGTATGGGGGCTCTTGGTGCAGTCATTTTCGGCAAGTTAGCTGATGTGTACAGCCTTCAATTTATTATGCTGTTTTGCAGTGTTTTGCCTATACTTGGTGTGTTTACGTGGCTGCTCCCTAGTGATCAGCGAGTGAAAGAAATACATGAGATATCTTGAAACGCTAGATCTGAGATGTATTTTATCTGCAGCCATTTATCTCCTTGTTTCTTCTCCAGTGTGTATCCACGATTGGAGGAATACCCGAAATCCGCTGCATTATGGAAGGTTCAATTGTGATATCTTTCATAGTAGAGGAGCCCCTGGTCTGTTAAAATAGAATTGTGAGTAATATTTTAAGAGCCGGGGAATTTTTTCTTGGCTTTTTTGTATAAATTATTATCAAGTGGTTCATACTAGTACTGTCAGTTTAAAAAACCCAACTCCTTCAACTCGAAATCATTTTTCAGCCAGGCCCTCGCCTGGCTGTTTTTTTATGCAAACCCTTTATGCAAACCCCCACCGCTTCTTTGCAGCTGCCAGCATTCCAGTAGTTAAATCCTGATACTTCGCTAAAACGTGTTCATCACTCAATCCTTTTGCAACAAACTTTTTGTACTGGGCCTTACTCAAATTTCCATTCGAATTGACCGTCAGCTTCCCCCGTGAAGAGAATCTGTTGCCTACCCTTTCGTATGCTTCTCTAACGTAGGCCGGACGATTTGCTTCAAACTTTTTGCAATACGCTGCCATTTGTTCCGGTGTCCATTGCTGTTCAATTATTGCTCTACGGTATGCCATTTTAATTTTCCTCCCGTCAATTCTTCAAACCACTGTTTGTCACCCGTTAATAACGCCAGATCGACCAGCGTCTCCCTGTCCCGTTGCTTGTCCCAAAAATCGCCAATGGGTTCCAGCTGCTCTTCTGTGAAGATGCCGGGCGATGGTTTTTTGAAAAGGTATTTACCGTCCATAATCCAAATCACTTTCGTCAATTCAACTCTGTATCCATAAAATCCGCTTTGCACGATATTACTCACATATCCGACAGCTGTCATATCGCCAATTTTTACTGTTTTCCACTCTCCTACTCTTAACAAGGCTTTCACCCCCAGTTTGCTGTCTTTCATTATTTCTTTTTTTTCTAGTTTTATACATTATCCTCTTCGAATATATGCTTATGCCTTCTTATTAAATAATTCAGCTTTAGCTGGCAACATTGCTCATATATCCTCACTACCAATTTTGACTGTTTTCAACTCTCCAATCTCCGCCAAAGCTGCTATCTCTTTAAAATAGTTTCATTTGTTCGAAAAACTCCGGTTCTTCTGGCTGATCGAAAATGTCTTCTTCCATTTGGAAAAGCTGTCTTATCTCAAAAATGAGGCCCGTGTTTTCTCTCAGGTATCCGAGTGGGCAGCTCGGACGGGCGAAGGTGCAGTTAATAAAGGAGTGACAGATGAGCAATTAAGCAAAAAAAGTAGTTGCTATACCAACTATTTTACTTTAAAATAAAATTTCAAATTAGTTGCTATAACAACTAATTTGAAAATTATTTTGGAGGTATTTGTGATGGAAGCTCTTGGACTTTTAATTATACGAGTTGTCGTTGGTCTATACTTTGCTGCACACGGAGCGCAGAAAGCATTTGGATGGTTTGGAGGTGGTGGACCTGCTGGAACAGGTGCATTCTTCGAGCAAATCGGTATAAAGCCGGGTAAACCTATGGCTCTGTTCGCTGGATTAGGTGAATTCATTGGAGGAATACTATTCTTGTTGGGATTCCTTACGCCTTTGGCTGCCATATTAATCATTGTTCCGATGATTGTTGCTATTAAAACAGTACATGGAAAAAATGGTTTGTTTTCTGATAAAGGTGGAATTGAATATAATTTGGTATTAATCGCCGTCGCATTAGGAATCGCATTGTCAGGTCCTGGTTTTATATCGTTAGATGCACTTTATAATATCAAGTTTTGGTAAATTCAACGTCTTCAAACAGAACGGCATAAAAAAAGTCACTCTGCTTACGATATGAAACACGATCGTGATAAAGATGGATGGGCTTGCGAATGATAAATAAGTTGAAATTCCTAAAACTCTCCCTTTTCTCTGGGAGAGTTTTATTATATACCGCTCTCAATTGTATGGGAGTCAAGCAGAGTATTACGGCAAATTTAAACCAGCTTCTTAGCAGCCTCTTTATTTCAAATTCAAATGTTCTTTAAACTCATTCGATACACGTAATACTTCTTTATTATCCACTACATAATAGTAAATGCCGCCAATTCTTGTACCGATACCGTCAATTGTGACGGTTTCAATGTGATCACGGGCTGATGCATAATTTTTTTGAATATCGAGCATGTCTCTGATCGACAAATTCGTTTGTACATTGTCCCCAACTGCCTGCATTACATCTGTGAATTTTAAAATTATTGCCGGGTCGTTCCCTTTATCTAAAATCCCTTTCATCACTTGGCGCTGCCGGGCCTGTCTGCCGAAGTCGCCGTTTGGATCTTCCATGCGCATCCGTACATAGTTCAATGCTTCAGATCCGCTTAATGTAATGCGTCCTTGAGCAAAATGATCACCTTCGTTGGAAAAAGCAAAATCATTTTGCACCTCCACACCGCCAACAGCATCTATAATTTCTTTCATGCCTTCCATGTTCATTTCCACATAATAATCCACCGGCATATCAAGAAAGTTTTCAACTGTCTCCACGGCCATTTCCACACCGCCGAATGCATAGGCATGATTAATTTTATCTTCTGACCCTTTTCCTGTAATCTCTACACGTGTATCCCGTGGAATGCTTAACATTTTCGCTGTATTATCTTCCCCGTTTACGGACACAAATAGCATAGTGTCGGAACGGCCTACGTCCCCTTCCCGCTCATCCACGCCAAGCAAAAGAACTGTAAAGGTTTCTTCCTTCTGCAATGACACATCCTTCGCCCGCTTGTTTGAATGCAGCACTTCCCCGCTCAACGTATTTTGGAGGGACTGATAGACCGTAAATGCCATCCCTGCCCCAATCAGCAGCACGAGCAAAAAGAAACCTAATAAAAACCGGCTTTTCCTTCGCTTTTTATTTCGCTTGCCTCGTCTTCCCACAGACACGACTCCTTTATGAAATGTGAATTGGGAATAGCATGCCCTTACAAACGATTTTCACAACAGCCTTTTTCAAATATGCCGCTTTCGTCTTATTCTAAAAAACAAAAAGCAAAGTATCTGGACGGCGTGAAAAAAGGCCACCCAGCTTATGATGAGAAGCATGACTGTGATAAAGATGGCTATGCATGCGAGAAATCATAAAAAAATTCATTTCAACATCACTCCATTTCTTTTGTGAGAGGGGATTGCTTAGTCAGATGATGTGTCACCGGATGCCCATTTTCACACAGTATGGTGCGATAAGTTAACGGATTATGCCGGATAATTTACGGAATGAACTGTTCAGCTAATGAATTCTTGAAGAAAAGTTTACTGTATTCCCACCTCCCTATGCTTGACGAATGTGGAGAGTAGAAGAATGATAGTAATTTAAAGGCCTTCCTTAAAATAAAAGGTTCGTTACAAAGGGAACTTCTATAAACAGCGGAGTTCCCTTTTTTATATGTTTTAGCAGTGACTGAATAAGGGAAAGATAGAGTGAAAAAGCCCTAGGCAAAAGGAAGAATGTAAATGAGGATTTCCATGAAAAAAATAATCTATTACCTGATTAAGTTAAGAAGTCGAATCTTTTTTCCTTTTTTTCTTTTGTATATAGCGGCAGCTGCTTATATCGCTCTATTAATAGAACCGCAAACATTCGATTCTTATTTAACTTCTGTTTACTGGGTGCTGACTGCGCTGGCCACAGTTGGTTTTGGGGATTATGCACCCGTTACAAATGCCGGGAAAATCTTTACCATCTTCCTTTATATTACGGGGATTGGAATGGTCAGTGTATTTATTGGGAACATTCTGGAATCAGTTTATCGGATTGAAAAATTGAAAGTGGGAGGAAAAATGAAATATACAGGGGAACATCACATTATTTTAATTGGATGGAATGAAAAGTCAAAAGCCGCCGTACACGAGATTATTAGATCAGATCAAACCGTTGACATTGTCCTCATTGATAAGATGGAAAAAGCGCCTATGATGGAAGAGCACCTGTTTTATGTTCGTGGAGACGCTGCTGATGAAGAAACATTGATGCAGGCAAATCTGCCTGACGCAAAAGGCGTGATCATTTTTGCCGAAGAAACCCTGCAAGTCAATGGTGCGACAAAAGATCCGCTGCTGGTCGACGGAAAAACGTTACTGATTGCTACGGCTATTACTTCCATTGAAGAACGATTAAACATATCGATCCATATCACTGCTGAAGTCATTAATCAAAAACATATCCGCTTATTTGAGCGTGTGAATGTAGATGAGTTTATCCCAACCCGTGAAATGATTTCGCATGCAGCAGTACGCTCATTGTTTTCTCATGGTGTAACGCATATCTATTCTGAACTGATGAGCAGGCAGTATGGAGAAAGTATCTATGAAATACCAAAACGGGCCGAATGGAAAACATATCGTGACGCTTTTATGGATCTTCTTGAGCAAGGGGCTACGCTGGTGGCAGATCATACGGACCTTCATGTAAACCAGAAATTAGATGAGCCAATTCCTTCCAAGACACAGCTTTTTGTGATGTGTGATAAAGAAACGATCGCCAAGCTGCATTCAAGCTCCTTAAGATGAATTTCAACCTGGAGTGAAACAGAAATTTGGAAAAAACAGCGAAATCGGGCTGATTTGCGCACTGACTGGATGGCCGTTTTTCCCAGCAAGCTTTTGTGGGGCAAGCAGGGCAGTGCGCTTCCCGGATGGTGTCATACGAGAGAAGCGGCTCTCCGGTGCATGATACGAAGGATGCTACGTTCACTAAGTCAGAATCTATTATCCTTCCACTTTGAGCCAGTGATCAGGAATGCTCAACGAAGAAGGCAGCTTAGTCCGAATATCGCCTTTAGCCGAGTGTACTTGGGCCTGATTGAGAAAGATACTTCCAATGAGGTCAGCTGCTATCAACAAAGCGCCCCGTAAGTTAGCTCCTTTAAGGTCCGCTTTTCTTAACTTTGCACCAATAAAGTTACTGCAAAATCAGCATTGCGTAAGGCAAAGCTACACAGCACAAACCAAAACAGTTTTCACAGTCTGCACTTAAATGATTAAGACTTTTTTCTTTATTCGCCAATTGGTCAGACAATGTATACACTTACTCTAAAGAGAAATTGCTTCTATTGGTTTATACATCATTGTTCTTGTTGAGAATATTAAAAAATTATAACTCAAAAGTGAACCTCACCCATCAAACCACAGATCTGGAATGGAAAAGCGCGGCTCAGTTCTGTTTAAAATTTATTTTTTTGTGAATTTTGTTAGAGAAATGCTAAAAACTAAATTTTTTTCATGAAATGTTAATGACATTTTTTCATTTATTAATTATTATTTAATTCTGCGAATAATTATAATAACAAAAATTCAGAAAAAGGCAAACTAGCCGAAAGGTTAGGACGCAAAGTTTCAGGTCTACGGTCAAATGACTATGATAGCTGGACTGCCTTGTGAATCAGGGGGCATTATGGAAAATTTAAAAATATCAGATAAAGATTTGCTAGCAGCATACACTGATGCTGTTAGGTTAAAATTAGACGAAGATTTTATCCAGCTGCTTGAAAATGAAATAAAAATCAGGGGGATCGTTTTTTTGGATCACTTACCTGCCCCCCCAGATTCATTAGTAATAAGTGTTTAATCAATTTTATCAAAAAATAAGCGAAACACCCCCTTTCTCAAGGAATGTAGAGGTCAGAGCCTAATGAGTTGGCAGGGGATGAATCGCTTTTTTTATGCAGTAAAACTGAACGCGTGTTTTGTGTATAGCTGCTTTATTTACGCGGATTGTCCGAAGCAGATATCCAGAAAGGAATTGAGCGGCTAAAAGCGGTTTGATGTTTATTTTGGTCTTATTGCTTCGGGAGTAAGTAAAGAGATCATCATTATTTTCGCTTGTATATTATCGGAGCTTGGCGCTTGTTTACTTTATAATCAAGAGGGAATAATACTAAAGTAAATCTTAATAAAGGGAGAGTGCGTATAATGGCAAGAAATAAAACAATGATGACAACACTGGCACTTGGAGCTGCCTACCTTCTCCGAAATGAAAAATCACGGACAAAGATCATGAATCAGTTTAAAGGATTAGGCATGAGTTCAAAAAGCAAGAATGCAGAACAAAAGTCGCTTCCACTAGCATAACAAAGAGGCAATCCCGGCAATCGGGATTGCCTTTTTTTGATTTAATACCCTTTTTAGAATTTTCGAGAATACAGCGTGCAGTGATGAAACCAGCTGCATTCATCTGCCTTTTTAACATTTATGATCAAGGCAACGATTTTTCATGGATGTATTGCCACGGCTGTTCATCTCTTTTCTTATCCTTTCAACTGATTAAGACCTTGACACTCCTGAAAAATGACCGCATTTCATTCGTAGGGAATAAAAAAAAGAAATACATACATCATAAGGAGGCAGCACAAATTTATAAGTAAAGAAAGGAAAGATATAATTTATGGCAGATGTTCTTTTTATCACGGCACACCCACATGATGAATCACAATCCTACAGTATGGCTGTTGGCCAGGCTTTTATTGACGCCTATCGGGAAGTAAATCAAAATGATGAAGTTATTCGGCTTGATTTATATCAGGAAAATATTCCTCATATTGATAATGACATCTTCAGCGGCTGGGGGAAACTTCAGTCAGGAACCACATTTGGGGAGTTATCTGATCAAGAACAAGCAAAAGTAGGCCGTCTTTCCGAACTGTCTGATCAATTTGTGGCTGCGGACAAATACGTCTTTGTCACACCTATGTGGAATTTCTCCTTCCCTCCTGTTATGAAGGCTTATATTGATTCTGTGTGTGTAGCTGGAAAAACGTTCAAATATACAGAACAAGGACCAGTCGGTCTTATGACAGACAAAAAGGCTCTGCATATCCAGGCACGCGGAGGTGTTTATTCTGAAGGTCCAGCCGCCGATATGGAAATGGGGCACCGCTACCTAAGTGTGGTCATGCAATTCTTTGGAATTCCTTCTTTTGACGGCTTGTTTGTAGAAGGTCATAACCAATTCCCGGATCGGGCACAGGAGATCAAAGCAGAAGCAATTAAACACGCTCAAGAGCTGGCAAAAACATTTTAACAACCAACAAAAAATAGAACAAAATAACTTTACAAAATCAGAAAAACTCCCTTGTTGTTTTGGTTTTAGGAATAATAAGGGGGTTGATTCTAGATCCTGTACACTTATTCGTATTTACCATAATACTGATCATCGATAATAAAGGTTTAAGCATTGCTCGCCTGAGAATTTCATTCTGAATGCTCTTTACATAAATGTTGATATTTCAACAAAAGAAAAAAGTATATAATAAATCGTCATTGCAATTGAGATATTACTTCATATTCTCTATTGCCTGCTTAACATTTGCATATGTCTTAATCGATGAAAAATCGATCCCCCCACTAATCGCTTTTGTAGCTAAATCAGGGCGAATGCCAGTATAAAGAACGTTTATTCCCAACAAACGAAGAATATCATATACTCTAAACAAATGATGGGCAACGTCTGTATCAATCGTCACAATGCCAGAAAAATCAATAATAAGGCACTCAACTTTTAACCCGGGGATATCTGGTAAAACCTTATTCAAAATATGTTCAACTCTGTATGAATCAACGGTCCCAATCAATGGAAGAATCGCAATCCCATCTTGAATAGGTACAATGGGAGCCGATAATTCATTAATCGCTCTTTGTTTTTCATTAATCTCTCTTTCTCTTTCATCAAGAAGATGATCTGTTTGTCGTTCAAAGGCAAGTATGGTCTCTGTAACGCTGACGTCGAGCATATGGTTGACCGTTTTATTTAGCGTGACCGTATCCTCTGTAGAAAGTCCATGCTCTGTAGAAATTTTCGTGATTTGTTCGATAAAACCTAATCGAATAGCAGGATAGCGTCCTATCATACTTGAAATTCTTCCCTTTAGCGCTGCTTGACGTTCTCCATTTTTTTTGCTCATTTCGATAAAACCATGCGGCATTTTATTTTCATTTAACATAATAGACTCGGCCAATAACTCTATAAACTCAGTGTAAACACCGTTATAATACTTTATTTCCTCTTTAGGAAATTCAACCTCAAATCGTTGAAGAATATCATCAACGATTTTAATAGCCAATGATTCAGAATTATCAGTAAGGTATTTTGCAACAATTGAAATCTTGTTCCTTATTCCCACGTTCTTATCTTTATATAGCTTAATTGTATCCTTCAATTCGGAAATTGAATATGTTTGTTAAATTCATTAAATCTATACAATTTATCTTGTTGAGTTCGGCTAAGTCTATATTCATTTCCTTCTTCAACTAACATGCCCTGTTTGTATTATTTTAACAATAAAATCAACATTATTCATTAACACAGCCTTTCAAACAACCTGCAGGCGTGTTAAGTGGCGGTAGTTCAAATTTGTTTTTAGCACGTATTCGCTAGACTTTCGAACCTCTTCGTTTGAATATTTATTCTTTCTTTGTTAAGGTAACTAAGTACTTTCAGAATTGTACGTGTAAACCCCAACCGGAACTGAACAATATTTTGTAAGTAAAAACCATCGTTATATTCCATTTTATACGCCATGCTTGTTCGTTTCTTCATTTGTGTTTTTCCCTCTTTTCGCTACTTAGAATGCTCATTTAATCACAAACTCTTTTAAGCGTAGAATTTCTTATGGGAATCTTTTTTTAATGAATGTTGGAGGCTAGCGCAAGCAATCGTCCCCGCGAGTCTTGTCTAGCTAATCATGAGGGACTTGCACAGAACATGAATCAGAACGAGGTAACTAACGTAGCCGTTTTTCAATAAGCTACATGTGCTGACTTCGACGTTGACTAGCGGACATAAAAACGCGTAGTCGAAGTTCCACATAGGCTCTTGTCCTTATCAGCATAAAACGAGAAAAAACGGCAAAACTGAATATGATGTTGGCAATTAACAATGAGGTGAATTGATGAAGCCGTATGTAGAAGTTAGAAATGTCTCGAAGATTTTTGGGAAATCTCCCAGAGCAGCTATTGATTTATTGAAGCAAGGCAAAACAAAAAAAGAAATTTTGAAAGAAACAGGACAGACAGTCGGCGTGAATAATGTGAATTTCGACATTTACCCTGGTGAGATTTTTGTCATCATGGGTTTGTCCGGAAGCGGAAAATCTACCTTAATCCGTATGTTTAACAGGCTGATCGATCCTACAATCGGAGAAATTCTGATTGAAAATGAAGATATCGTGAAGATGAATGGCTCTAGATTAAGGGAAGTTAGGCAGAAAAAAATCAGCATGGTTTTTCAAAACTTTGCCCTATTTCCTCATAAAACGATCATTGAAAATACAGAGTATGGGCTGGAAATTCAGAAAATCCCTGCTGATGAACGGCGTGAAAAAGCAATGAAGGCGCTCGAAGTCGTCGGTTTAAAGGGCTACGAAAATCAACTGCCCTCACAGTTGAGCGGCGGAATGCAACAGCGGGTAGGCCTTGCGCGGGCACTCGCCAGTGATACCACAGTCTTATTGATGGATGAAGCTTTCAGTGCTTTAGATCCGTTAATCCGTAAAGACATGCAGGATGAACTACTTGAAATTCAGGAACAATACAAAAAAACGATTATTTTTATTACGCATGATTTAGATGAAGCACTGCGGATAGGGGACAGAATTGCGCTGATGAAAGATGGCAGTGTCATTCAATTGGGCACCCCTGAACAAATTATGATGAGTCCAGCTAATGAATTTGTCGAAAAATTCGTTGAAGATGTAGACTTATCAAAAGTTCTCACGGCTTCGCACGTGATGAAACGGCCGGAGAAGATCGGTGCGGACCGAGGCCCGAGGGTTGCACTGGAAATTATGCGCAAACAAGGCTATTCGAGCATATTTGTTGTGGACCGCAAACAGAAATTATTAGGGGTGCTGACTGCTGAACAAGCACGTCAGGCAATTGATCAAAACCAGTCCATTTCTGAAGCTATGACCACCGATATGCCGACAGTTACGGAGGGTGCATTACTTGGAGATCTTATGGAAGAGATGGCAACCTCCAGTCTTCCCATATCGGTCATTGATGAAGAGAAAAGAATTAAGGGAATTGTTATTCGCGGAGCAGTAATTGGTGCTTTAGCGGGCAATAAGGATTCCTTGAATGAAATGGAGAGTGATTGATCAAGTGAATATAAAAAAAATCCCATTAGGAGAATGGATCGATTCCCTAGTGGACTGGATAACCATTACATTTGCAGGATTATTTTCATTTCTAACCACCGCCATTGAGGGGCTGTTAAATATCCTCGTTGATGTATTAAGTGCAGGTCCTCCGATCGTATTAATGATAGTCTTAGCCCTCTTGGTTACCTATACCAGCAAATGGCCATTAGGAATATTTACGATAATCAGCTTACTGTTGATTGAAAATCTTGGTTATTGGGACTCAAGTATACAAACACTTGCCATCGTCATATTGTCAGGATTGCTCACTGTCGTTATAGGGATACCGGTCGGAATATGGTGTGCACAAAGAAAATCAGTGCGAAACATCGTTACACCTATTTTAGATTTTATGCAAACGATGCCGGCATTTGTTTATTTAATTCCATCGATTTTATTTTTTGGAATAGGCGTAGTGCCAGGAATTATTGCGTCGTTTATTTTTGCGATTGCTCCGACAATCCGTATGACCAACCTTGGAATTCAGGAAGTGCCGAACGATTTAATTGAAGCATCGAATGCGTTTGGTTCAAGCAGCAGCCAAAAATTGTTCAAAGTCCAACTGCCTTTGGCAACTCCGACGATTATGGCCGGAGTTAACCAAAGTATTATGCTTGCGCTATCTATGGTTGTGACTGCTTCATTAGTTGGAGCACCTGGACTTGGGGCAGATGTTTACCGGGCTGTCAGTCAAATTAACGTAGGACAAGGCTTTGAAGCTGGCTTGTCCATTGTCTTCATCGCGATCACTCTCGACCGGATCTCGCAAAACTTACGAAATCCCGCATACAAGCATATTATCAGCCCTAGAATTGTTTTTTCAATTTTAGCTGTGCTTGTGGTAGTTACTGCCCTCATTTTAGCCTTTACAAAAGAAGAAGCTGCAACAGAAAACCCTGGTGGAATCAGTGCCCAAACCGACTATAAAATCATCGGGATTGAACCTGGAGCCGGCATCATGACGCAGGCTAGAAATGCAATAAAAGATTACGGGCTGGATAATTGGCAGCTTGTTGAAGGTTCTTCTGCAGCGATGGTTGCTGAATTGAAAAAAGCCTACGATCAGAAAGAACCCATTATTATTACCGGATGGTCACCGCACTGGATGTTTTCTTCATTTGACTTGAAATATCTTGATGACCCGAATGAAACCTTTGGCGGATCTGAAGATATTAATACAATCGCTCGAAAAGGACTTGAACAGGATGCTCCCGGCGCTTATAAAATCCTTGATCAATTCTCTTGGGAAACGAGCGATATGGAAGAAGTAATGGTCCATGTTGAAGAAGGGATGGATTCAGCTGAAGCTGCTGAAGAATGGATTGCCGCTCATCAGGATAAAGTAGCGGAATGGACAAACGGGGCCCAGGCAGGGAATAATGAACCGATCAAGCTTGTTTATGTAGCCTGGGATACAGAAATCGCCAGTACAAATGTAATTGGCAGGGTTCTCGAGCAGAATGGCTACAATGTTACACTGAGTCAAGTAGAAGTCGGTCCAATGTTTGCAAGTGTTGCCAACGGCAGTGCCGATGCAATGGTAGCTGCATGGCTGCCCAGTACCCATCTCGAATATTATAATACCTATAAGAACGATATCGTTGACCTTGGACCAAACCTACAAGGAACGAAGAATGGATTGGTTGTCCCTGAATATGTTGAGATTGATTCAATTGAAGATTTGAAATAAAAAAGTGGGCCGTCTCAAAAGTCTGTGAAAACTGACTTTGAGCAGCCCTTTTTTTATGCACGAAAAATCGCCTGATCTATTATAGTGAATGCTGATTCAAGATTTTTGTTTGTGTTTTGCTGCGCAAAAAGATGTTTCATTCCCCACCCGCACATTGAACAGCACCCTCCATTTACACATATTCTCCACTTTCTTTTTTAGAATGCGGTGTGATTTGAATGAGGAAAATTAAACATTAGGCTAAAGTCATCAATGCTAGCTGAATGACGAGCTGCAAATCCATTAATAAATGGACCAGCGCAATCGGAAATAACCTTTCCGAAAATTCATTCAGAAGCTTATTTCTTCAACCGGTACGCCTTTAGCGTTTTCAAATACAATTTTACCGGCTTTTACTCTTTCATCGACTATATACATCAATATCCGGTCATCGAGTATGTCAATGCTGTTAATTTCAGTATTGTTCTCATCATAAATTACTGCCGACTGAACTTCAGGTGCATTTTCCAGAGATGCTCCTAGGTAACGCCCGTCTTCTCCTTCAAATGAAACAAGAGGTATATTCTCTCCAATGGCTGCTTGATTATCTGTATACAAATCTTGCTTCCATTCAATCAGTCCAAAGGTCTCGTTATTTTTCTTGTACACTGCAAGAATGCTCTCTTCAGATTAAAATACTTAAAAGCATAAGTATTGAAACTAAAGAAATAAGAAAGAATAATGGCAGACGAAAAAGCCGGATTAGAGAATTTGCCTCACCGACTTTTTATCTTTCACAAAAATTATTTACTTATTTTCTGTTTAACCTGAGTACACTCTTATTGAACCAAAATCACCCTGTGACCATAAAGAAAAATTGATTCTTCCGCTCTTTTTGGTACGTTTATGCAATTCAACTTCCATTAAATACAAAAATGGCGCCTTTCTTTATCCTTTTAAAATATAGGCTACTTTATCAAGGGCTCTTTGTAATTTTTCACTGTTTTTGCTGTACATCTCTTTGGCTTCTTTATTCTCTGTTCCAAATGCGAATAGTTCCAAGTCTGCCTGGCATTTTTTCATTGTTGCAAGTATTAAAGGCATTTCTTGGGGAGGCGGGACTTCAAGTTTATCATCAAATAAATCAACGGTTAACTGCCCATAAGAATTTACCTGTCCAAGAAAGACGTTATCAATGGAAACGCCCAGCTTGTCTAATTCAGTCGTTAACCATCCTCTGCTTACATTTATTGTTGACAGCGGCTCATCGAGTATTTTCCCATCCATAATGACCGTCTGCGGTTCTTTAATAGGAGCGACTTTTACACCCAAGTCCTTTGCGGTCAGCGGCTGATTTTCTTTTTTCAGCAGCACACTAAAATCACCAGATGCTTCTAATACAGCAAATTCAACATCCGCCACCTGAAAAACATCTTTTTGACGAAGCAATTCCAGCAATTCATCCGTTGTATATCGCTCCTTTTTTAAATTATCTTCCATTATTTTTCCATTTTTAATAAAAACAGTCCCTTTTCCTTCCATGAAATCACGGAATTTTTTGCTCTTTAACGAAAGAAACCCGGCTAAAAAAGGTACTCCTGCAAAAACGACGATTCCCAAAATTCCGTGCATAATGTTTCTTTCAAGTCCCGTGACCACTTCTGCTCCGATACTTCCTATACTGATACCTGCGACATATTCAAAGAAAGACAGCTGGGAGAGTTGTTTTTTGCCCAGTATTTTTGTCACCATAAACAGAACCGCTAAAAACAATAAGCCCCGTAACACGACTTCTAACCACTCTGGCACTGCTTCACACCTCCTTCGAAAGAATCATACATGTTAAAATCCTTCATATTGAAGTTCTTGTCGCTCCAATTCTCCAACCCGATTCTTCAAGTCGGTTACGATTTCACTTACTTCCATCATCGTTTCATGCACTGTACGTTTCGCTTCCTTATCCTGCGTTCGTGCTGCTAAGTCCGATAAACTCGCTTCTACACCTTTTAAACTGGCGAGACATTGTTTCACGTCTGATGCGACCGTCATCTTCATTCCTCCTTATTTTTCTCATTTATCTCTGGATTCGATCGATACCGCATGATCAATACAAGGAATCGTTTCATCCTGCTGAAAATGTAATCGCGACAGCAATGCTCCCGTCGCAACAACAAGCATTCGGTTAAATTTCCCTTTCCAGTGAAGAGAATCCCAGGCTTTTGTTCAAAGACCCATGTCCCTTACCCTCACAAGCCGCTCCACTGTGTCAGAACCTTTTTAATCGTTGTAACGACGAAAGCAGAAAAGACACGAACACAATGACAGGACCAGCTAATGTAAACATTACCGCCCCCACCCAGTACGAACCCTTCTGTCCGATATTCAATAGCTGCCGAGATAACGGCGTTTCTGAATCCGGTAAAGGGAACCGCCGGCCGGTCGTCCCCGCCAAATTGTGCAATACGGTTATAGACGCCAAATTCTGTGAGAAGCATCGAGATGAAAATCATTGTTCCTGCCGTGGGATATGTGTCTTATTCATTTTTAATATGTTCTACTTTAGCAAATTGGATACTATCTTTTTCATACTTATACCGATCAAATTGGATTTTGCTTAGGATATATCCGTAATCAGCATCAGATGGCTGGATAGCTATTTAAAAAAGGAATCTTCTTATTGCTCTTACCCTGGATTTCATCAATCACCCATCCTCACATGTCGTGAAACAAAAAAGATTGGCTAAGTTTACCGAACTTTTCAACGTTTTTGCGGTTTAAATTAAAGTTCTTCTTACAAAATTTGTTTGCTTGCCTGGGCTATTTTAAGACCAGCTATCGTTTGTTTCACATCACTGCTAACAGGACTGCTGAAACCCTCCTTGTGTTTTAAGAACATTTTTAGAATGAGGAAAAAGACCGTTTTTTATATTTTTTAAATGTATCCATCTCATGAAAAAAGGATGACTCATCTTTCTAAAAGGTAAATAAGTATTTCGCTTCCCGTATCTTTTGACATAACCTCAAATTTCCTTTTTTCCAAACGATCATATGCAGGTATAAAAATCTGAAATTAGGTAAGCCTGTACCATAATTTCTCTCCATTCATAAAAGCATCTGCTTCCTGGGGCAGATGCTTTTTCCTTTATAAAGAATAAAAAATCGGTAATGAGTTATTGTAGAAATGAAAGCACGCCGAATGGTTGAATCATGGGAAGTGGATGAAATGTTTTATCGGTGAGAGGTGAGCCGAAATAAAAAAAGCTTTCACCAAAAGCTTTTTCTTTTGATAAGCTGGATTAACTGTCGATTTTGCACAAAAAGCCCCTAACATACCCCAATAAAATGGCGCACCAAAGAGAATGGAAGCGTTTTCTCCATTCTCTTTGATCATTTGGTTAGATTTGAAAAACGATCTTGCGTACCTATCTGGATGTCAATCCATTTAATACATCGGAACTTGTGGGATTACCCATTCTCCGATTCGTTCAAAATCATCTAAATACTCATCTGTAATGATGGCCATAGTTACCCCTTTTTTAAAAAATTACTTGGATGATTTGTATTCATTCATTAGCACTCGAAAAACTCCTTCTTTTTCAATCCCTTCACCTAGATCAACTGGATGGCATGCAACATGCGCGATGCTGTAAACCTTGGTAATTGCGACAATCTCTGATTCCTTAATGGCTTCTTTACAGATCCGACATCGAACATTTTTCGGCATTTTATCACCTCATTTATATTTTAAAAATTCTATTTCAAAAGAAATTTTCCTTCAAAAAAATAAGATTATTTTACATCTTTCTTGTATAAGGAATCGTGCAAGAACACAGATGTCTATGGTAAAAAGATGATTTAATTTATGCGCAGATTTGGGAGAAATAACTAAAAAGCAAAAAAATATGAATTCAACTCTTACTAATAGGAATTCATCACAACAAAAAGGACTGTCAAAAGTACCAACAGCCCTCTAAAAAGTGTGGTTTTGAGCGAAGCTTTCTCTTCCTATTTTTCAGAATTAATAGGGATAGTATGGATATGGTGGGTAAGGCCGGTGGTATGGATATGGATAGTATGGAAAGTATGGGTAATATGGGTGGAATGGCGGCCTCGGATAATAATACGGCCGTTGTACTTCTAGTGCATCTTCCGGATAGTCATATTCGCTGGATGACAAGAAGTCTTCCTCAGGTTGCAAATGTTGTTCTTCCAAAATAAGGGCCTCCCTTACATATTAACTTTCCCTTTATCTTATACAAATCCTTTAAAATGGGTGTAAGAAATAGAAAAATTCATCAATGATATTTTTAAGCCGACTGCAGGAAAATTTTGCGCGCCTGCAAAGCCCTTGTCTTTTAACTGCTTCAAGAAAACGTCCATTATTCTAAATAGGTGGGTTCCATAAACTCCTGCCAGTACTAGTGTATGCTGAACAACTTGTAGCACTTCCAAACCCATTTCCACAACGATTTGATTTGCGTCACTATACGGTAACAATCCTGCAAGTGAGCCTCTTCCAGCCATTCTATTTACCTGTTTTTCAGCCAGTATTCAGATTTAGATAGCAACAAGAGAAAGGCAAATGAGCAGAAACTGCACTGTGTTAAATTTTGATTCCAGGGGATACTATCGTCAGGAGGGTGATAGTAATGTATGAAGGTTTTGAAGCAGCAAACTTATCGTCTGAACAGACAGAAAGATTAAAGCAGTTAGAAAGCGAATTGGACTGCACGCTTATTGCGTATGAGCGCAAAAAAGAGCGAAGCACAGAAACAAAAAAACCGCCTCTTAATCCGTTCTAATGTCGGCATAGACCATGCAAAAAAAGGAACTTGCACACCAATCTGTGCAAGTTCCTTTCCCGATCAATCATTTTCTTTCATTTTTATATTGTCCCGTTCCATTACAATGATGGCATCCTTTTCCATTGCAAGGTGTGCAAATATGTAGTTTCATTGTTTTTCCTCCTTTTAGGATAGCGGGGATAAACCCTTTTTTCATTGCAGTTTAATTACTTTCATTAATCCAAAATCCAAAATTTCTTAACCAAGGATTCTATTTTTTACTCAAATGGTAAATATTAAATTACTGCTTTATTATTACCCGTCATTTGGTTAATAAACATGTTTTGGTAAAGATAATTCGATTTACATAGTTGAAAAGATTGTTTAACTAAACAGTTAATAGAACTTTGAAAACCGAGGGGCTGATAAGATGGCTGGAAGCAAGTGATATAAGGGGTCAGTTTTAACGTTAGAGTTACGCTGGCTTTTGACGGAGTTATAATGACTTTGGATATGCTTCAAAGTATATATGTTTCCATTGGACCTAGGATAATCATAATTGCTCTTGCTAGGCTATATTTTTGGATTGAATAGTACACGGAAATATTGAAGCTGGGAAAAATAATTCAATCACCGATTAAAAAAATGATCCCATAGGAACCAATTTCGAAACGGATCTACAGTTGACCGGATGAATCGCATATCGGACCGAAGAAACAATCAAAACTGTTGAAAATAGCATTTCATTAGCTATTTACCCGTGAAGCTGCTCTATCCTTATTGATCGATCGGCAGGCGCGAATCCTGATATGTTATATCGATAAAAGAACCGTCATTTGCGTAAATACGTATATCATTTAAATCGACGCGGTCTCTGAACTTAAGATAATAAATGTCTGTCGTCATTTTGCCGAGTTTCTTTGCCACAGCTGCTTTAACCTCTTCTTCTGCATCTGGCGCTACTGTCGAGTATACGTTTACAAAATACTGCTTCGGCAAAAATTCTGCTCGATCAAATAAAGCCAAATCACTGCTGTCTGCATACTCGATTCGCCAAGTTTCCGTAAAATCTTCTGACAATGCCTTGTCTACTTCCCAGTCCTCACTAACATCTGCTTGCCCATTTACGGCTTCTGCTTCCGGCTGTTTTGTTGTTTCTTGAGTGGAAGGGATCGTTGACATTAATGCGGCTGCTATAATTACACTCATTAATAAAGCCGCACCTACAGCTGTCTTTTCAGTATTATCCAATTTAAATAACCTCCTTATTTTTTATTATTATGCCGCACACGCACATGAATTACACAAAATTACCAGATGATTTAATTTTAAATTCTTAATAATTTACACACAAACAAAAAAGAGCCGTCAGCATAATGCCTGGCTCGCTTACTTATTTTCAATCCTATTTATGGCATACTTTATTTTAAAAATTCATCCGGGATTGTCCGCCATCTACATTGATACTTGTCCCTGCCATCCAAGAAGCTTTATCAGAGGCTAAAAAAGCAACAACATTCGCTATTTCTTCAGGAGTACCAAAACGGCCCGCTGGAATTTCATTTTTAATAAACTGTTTAATCCCCTCTGGATTTTCATTAAGGCGTTTTTTCCAGTTTCCGCTTTCATGAAGGATGCTTCCCGGGGCCACACTATTTACTCGAATCCCATCAGCAATGACTTCATCCGCTAACGATTTCGTGAAACTGATTAGGGCTGATTTCGCATTATTGTATGTAACTTTGCCGCCGCTTTCTCTTCCAAAGATAGATGTAATATTAATAATCGATCCTCCCTGATTTTTTTTCATATGCCCCACAGCTAATTTGCTTAAATGAACCGCTGAAAAATAATTCAGCTCCATCGCTTGATAAAATAAATCCATCTCTGTTTCAGTCGCTTTCCCGCCATTGCTGCCGCCTGCATTATTTATCAGAACATCGATCGTCCCTTTCTGATTCATAAAGGATTGAATCAGCTTTTCCCGCTCATGAGCCTGTGAAATATCTGCTTGAAAAATGGACAGGCTGCTGCCAAGCCCTTCTTTCACCTTTTCTAAAGCTTCGATACCGCGGGCAGCAATTGACACATTCGCTCCTTCCAAGACAAACGCATGAGCAATCGCTTTTCCAATACCCATAGAACCGCCGGTAATAAGCACCTTTTTCCCTTGTAAATGCAAATCCATTTAACCATCCCCCGTTCATTTGATTTATTTTGGCTTTATATTACACGCTTTACTTGCTGCCTGTCCAAAGCCTTCCATTCATATTTTTTGTCCCTTCTTACTTCTTATCCTCACGTACAGGTGCTTTTAATGTATCTTTAAAACAAACCTGCACCGTTTATAATAAAGATGAACCAAAATTTGTCTATAATTTCAGTTTTTTCATTAAACTGGTCTTGTAAATACATATGGCACATTTTCTTAAGGTGGACAAAAATAAAAATACCCGGAAGAAAATCTACTTCCAGGTATTTCATTTAAATGTTTTTTGCAAGACGCTGATCAATAGGTAGCAATTTACCTATTTCGCCGAAATGGCGAGAGTAGGCTCGGGTGATGTAACTTTGTCATAGAAATTGACAAACTTGTCACGATCGTCGCTGTTGCGGTACGCCATCGCCACACGCGGATGTTCATTCAGTACACC